>PKEA01000026.1 GCA_002862805.1 Flavobacteriaceae bacterium
AATAGCTCCTGTAGATGAATTAATACTTAATCCAGCTGTCGAACTATATGTTCCACCTGTGTAAGAACCAGTTCCTGACAACGTTACTGTTTGTGCTGAAGTAGTACTAGTACAAAATGGGGTACCCGCATAACTAATCGTTGCGGTTGGTGCAGCTCCAATAGTTACGCTTGTTGTTGCAGTTACTACAGAGGCACAACAAGAACTACTGGGAATAGTATAAGTTACTGTATATGTCCCTGGTGTGCTTGTACTAGGAGTGATAGCCCCTGTTGACGAATTAATACTCAATCCAGCAGTTGAACTAAATGTTCCGCCAGTATAAGGACCTGTACCAGATAAAGTAACTGATTGTGCTGTAGCAATACTTGAACAAAATGGAGCACCTGCATAAGTAATTGTAGCAGTAGGACAAACAGCTGTAACATTTACGACAACATTTCTATTATATTGACAACCATATTCATCAGTAACAGTAAAAGTATATGTAAAAGCACCCGCTGTCGTAAATGGTCCTAAATTAATATCATTAGACAATTCATTACCTACACACGGACCCGGTGCTGGACATGATGGACCAGGGTTATTAACCACAACATTAGTTGTTGTTTGAGCTGGTACAGCAGGACCTGTGCCAGAATGGCTCCATGTTGCAGTAACTAAATCAGGTGTTTCTGATAATAAATTTGCATAACAAGATGATGGAAAAGTTAAAGACCAATTTGATAACACACCATCATCAGAACTAATATTATCAGTTACTCTTAAAGTCCATACTCCATTTAAAGCAGCTCCATTTAAAGCTGTAAATGGGGTTGTTGATGTGTAGGTTTGTGGTATATAATAACCTCCTCCTGTTTCACATACTCCTGTATAAGCACATGTTCCGTTTACTGTTGGAGGAGCAGCTGTTGTACTAGCTACAGCTGTCCAAGAGGCACCACCTGTATTTACAACAGAATATGTTGCAGGACAACCTGCAACACCATCTGTAGCCCCATTTGAGCAAGCTCCAAAGTGACCTGGGAATGACGGCGCATGTTGGTCAAAAAGTAAAACAGATTCTCCGGTAGGAGAAATCAATGTAATATCTAAATCTCCTGTATATGAATGTTCCATATCAAAAGTTACTGTTGGATAACATCCGGCAGTCATGGTTGCTCCTGTTGGAAACAATCCTGAAAAATCTAATGTAGAATTATAACTTGAGCCAGATCCGTCAGGTAAATTTATTGGTCCCGAAATTACTGATGGAGTAGATTGAACAATAGTTTGCGATAATGCTTGACCATCTAAGGTAATTGAACTGCCACAAGTAACTGCAACTGGGGTACTAGATGTCCCTGTAAAAAGAGGTGTTGGCATCACACGTACCGTCCTTGTAACAGAATTAGAACTTAAACAACCGAGAGGGTCGGTGGCAAAATTATTATTTCTAACTCTTAACCTAACTAAATATAAACCTCCAGTGGTTGGAAAAGTATGGTTTGTTGTTGGTGTTGTTGTAATGTTTGTTGTACCATCACCCCAATCCCATTCATATCTAACTAATGAGCCACTAGGAGTTGTAGAACTACTCGCATTGAATGCAACAGTTGTTGACCCTGGAGTTAAAGAATTACTAGAACATATATCGACTGTTGAACTTACAACTAAAGCAGCTGTTGGAGGCGAACAAGGTGTTACACATGATATTGTTGCTGTCCATCCTGAGTATTGAAGACTCCCATCTGAAATAAATCGAAATGAAACACAACCATCAGGACTAGTAGATGTAACCACAAAAGCACCTAGTGTGCCACAAAACCTATCACTTTGCGTACCAGCAGCTCCTACTGCGTTAGCGTGCCATAAATCTAAATAATCAAAACAAGATGAAAAACCAGATTCAGTATCAAAAGCTGTAAAAGAAACCCTAATTTTATCTGTTGGAGTAGTTGGACAAAAAGTAATTGTACTATTTTGAGACGCAGCATAATTACCTGTTCCTCCACCATCTCTAAAGGTCCCCGAACATGTTGTTTTTGTTCCATTAGCACCATTTGCCATTGTATAAGTTTGACTATATAATGAAAAGTCACATAACAAAACAATCCCTAAAACTAATAAGTAAATTTTTTTCATAGTAAATTATTTAATAGTTATTAGTTTGTTTTTTAAATCTTGATCAAAAACATATATATACCATAATTCTGTTATGGTATATATATCTTTCACTTTACTAGATAAACTATCAAAAAAAGATAGACCTTCTTTATAATAGTTATAATAGTTAAGGTCTATATTTTTATAATTTTCAATTTCACTAGATGGTATATCTTTTATTACCGCTAAGTCAGATTGAGAATAACTATAAATAGATGGTTTGTTTTCTAATTTGTAGGATAGATCAAAAATTTTAACTTTTTGTTTTAAAACGCAGCCTGGAGGAAGGTTATATTCAGAAATTGAAGGAGCCTGAGCCATTATAAAGTTAAAACTCAGTAGAGCAATAAGCAATAGTAGGTTAGTTTTTTTCATAGATTTAACAAATTAAATAGATTTTCGGATGAAATTTAAATCAATTTTAACAAAATGACAAATTTTTTTAACGTTTTTTTTAACATAATTTAACTATTGTACGTGTTTGAAATAAATTTATTGTTTTCAAATTGTAACAAAAACACAAAACTTATAACTAATGCTTATAAGTATATAAAACAAAAAGAATTATGAGAAAAATATTTATTCCTATTACGGTTTTATGCCTTTTGGCCTCTAGTTGTTCTTCAACAAAAAACTCTAAAACCAATATTGCTGATGTTTCAAAATACATGAACTCAATTACAGCAAATGAACTTAGCGATCATTTATACATAGTAGCTTCCGATGCTATGGAAGGTAGAGACACGGGAACAAAAGGCCAAAAAGAGGCTGGAAAATATTTAATTGAACAATATACTAAAAATGGCATTTCATTTCCTATTGAAGCTGAGAATTGGTATCAAAAAGTACCTTCTGAATTTATGGCAAAAGGTTTTGCTCCTAAATTACCGGATTCTGAAAACATCTGGGCATTTATAAAAGGATCTGAAAAACCAGAGGAAATTGTTGTTATTTCTGCTCATTATGACCATGTAGGAATGAAAAACGGTGAAGTATATAATGGTGCAGATGATGATGGCTCTGGAACGGTAGCTTTATTAGAAATTGCACAAGCTTTTAAAATGGCTCAAAAAGAAGGCCATGGACCAAAAAGATCCATTTTGTTTTTACATGTAACTGGAGAAGAACATGGACTACATGGTTCTAGATATTATTCAGAAAATCCGCTTTTTCCTTTAAAAAACACTGTTGTAAACATTAACATTGATATGGTTGGTCGCCGTGACACACTTCATCCAAATACAAATAATTATATATATGCAATTGGTTCTGATAGATTAAGTAGTGAATTACACAGTATTAATGAAGAAATGAATGCAAAATATACAAATCTAGAATTAGATTATAAATACAACGATAGAAACGATCCTGAACGTATTTACTATCGTTCTGACCATTACAATTTTGCTAAAAAAGGAGTTCCAGCAATATTCTTCTTTAATGGAATTCACGAAGATTACCACAAAGCGTCTGACACACCTGATAAAATTGAATATGATGCATTAGCAAAAAGAGCGCAACTAGCGTTTACTTTAGCTTGGGAAATTGCAAATAGACCTGAAAAAATAAAAGTTGATAGAGACGGAAAATAATTCTAGCTCGATTTTAAACTATAAAAAAACTCCTGAAATTTTCAGGAGTTTTTTTATTCAATATTTTTTGGAACTAAAAAACAAACATTGCTCTTTCTCCCATTAATTCGTTCACCTCATCAGCAACTTGTTCTAGAACATTTTCATCTGTATGATTCATTATCACTTTATCAATTAAAGCAACAATAGTTTCCATATCACTTTCTACTAAACCTCTTGTAGTAACAGCTGGAGTTCCAACTCTAATTCCTGAAGTTACAAATGGTGATTTATCATCAAATGGAACCATATTTTTATTTACAGTAATTTCAGCTTTTACTAGTGCGTTTTCAGCTTCTTTACCTGTGATATTTTTATTTCTTAAATCAATCAACATCATGTGGTTATCAGTCCCTCCAGAAATGATGTCGTATCCTCTCTTAACAAACGTTTCTGCCATAGCTTTTGCGTTTTTTTGAGTTTGTAAAGTATATCTGAAAAATTCATCTGTTAAAGCCTCACCAAATGCAACCGCTTTAGCTGCTATAATATGCATTAAAGGTCCACCTTGATTTCCAGGAAAAACCGACATATCTAAAACATGAGACATCATTCTGATATCACCTTTAGGCGTTTTTAAACCCCAAGGATTTTCAAAATCTTTCCCCATCATAATCATTCCACCTCTTGGACCTCTTAAAGTCTTGTGTGTTGTCGTCGTTACAATATGACAATGCGGAATTGGATCATTTAACAATCCTTTTGCAATCATACCTGCTGGATGTGAAATATCTGCTAATAATAAAGCTCCTACACTATCAGCAATTACTCTAAAACGAGCAAAATCCATATCACGAGAATAAGCCGAAGCTCCAGCAATAATCATTTTTGGTTTTTCAGCTAAAGCAATTTCTTGTATTTTATCGTAATTTAAAACTCCCGTTTCCTTATCTACTCCATAAAAACTTGGTGAATATAACTTTCCTGAAAAATTAACAGGTGAACCGTGAGTTAAATGTCCTCCATGAGATAAATCGAATCCTAAAATCTTATCGCCAGGCTGCAAACAAGCTGCAAAAACAGCAGTATTTGCTTGAGAACCTGAATGAGGTTGTACATTTACATATGCAGCACCAAAAAGTTCCTTTGCTCTATCAATTGCAATTTGTTCTACAATATCAACAACTTCACAACCACCATAATAACGCTTTCCAGGATAACCTTCTGCGTATTTATTAGTTAAAACAGAACCTGCTGCTTCCATTACTTCATCACTTACAAAGTTTTCTGAAGCAATAAGTTCTAATCCGTGAATTTGTCTATCTTGTTCGTCAAGAATAAGGTCAAAAATTTGTTCGTCGCGTTGCATTGGTATAAATATTCGTTAAAATTAGGTCAAAATTACGAAAAAGGTTTGTTAAATTGATAGTAAACTTTATATTTGGTTTATAATTTTTCAACAACAAATTAACATATAAAATATGTCAAACATAGCAAATGATCCAAAAAGAACATCATGGATAAATGTTCCTCAGAACAGTGATTTTCCAATTCAAAATATTCCTTTTGGTGTTTTTATAACAAAGAATGACGATATTACCATTGGTACCCGAATTGGGGATACTGCAATTGATATGGGAGCTCTACAAAGATTAGGTTATTTTAAAGGAATCGAATTAACGGATGACATGTTCATGCAAGATACTTTAAATGATTTTATTTCTGACGGAAAGAAAACATGGCGTTTAGTAAGAAATAGATTAGCCGAATTATTTGACCAAAACAATCCATTGCTTCGTGATAATGTAAAAGAAAGAGCAATTATTCTTTTTGAAATGAGCGAAATTGAAATGTTACTTCCTGTACAAATTGGTGATTATACCGATTTTTACAGCAGTAAAGAACACGCTACAAACGTTGGTAAAATGTTTCGTGATCCAGAAAATGCATTATTACCAAACTGGTTACATATACCTGTAGGTTATCACGGTAGAAGCTCTACAATTGTACCAAGTGGTGTTCCTGTAAGAAGACCAAACGGACAAACTTTACCAGCTGGTGAAACTACTCCTGTATTTGGACCGTCAAAATTAGTAGATTTTGAATTAGAAACTGCTTTTATTACTACAGATGCTAACGTAATGGGAGAACCTATTCCTGTTAATGAAGCTGAAGATTATATTTTTGGAATGGTATTATTCAATGACTGGAGTGCACGTGACATTCAAAAATGGGAATATGTTCCATTAGGTCCATTTTTAGCTAAGAACTTTGCCTCTTCTATTTCTCCATGGATTGTTACTATGGATGCATTAGAACCATTTAGAGTAAAAGGACCAGAGCAATCTCCTACTCCATTACATTATTTACAACAAGAAGGAAATCATTCATTTGACATTAATTTACAAGTTGGTATTCAACCCGAAAATGGTGAAGAAACAATTGTTTCTAATTCAAATTTCAAACACATGTACTGGTCAATGGCTCAACAATTAGCACATCATACAATAAATGGATGTAGAGTTAATTCTGGAGATATGATGGGAAGTGGTACCATTTCCGGACCAACTCCTGATAGTTATGGCTCAATGTTAGAATTATCTTGGGGTGGAAAAAACACGATTCCTATGAAAGATGGAACTGAAAGAAAATTCATTAATGATAATGATACTGTTATTATTAAAGGTTATTGTCAAAATAGTGAAGTTAGAATTGGTTTTGGAGAATGTTCAAGTAAGCTATTACCTGCTGTTGGATTGAAATTTTAAAACTTCTTTAATTAAAATACTAAAACTCTGAAAATTATCTTTCGGAGTTTTCTTTTTTTAGCCCTGATGGAAGTGGCATCCTTTTTGTTTTATCAAAAAAAACAAAAAGATAAAACGTACAGCAGGAAATAGCTTCAAAAAAATTATCTTTGAAAAATAAACATTTACATATGAAAAAAATTACTCTTTTATGTATTGCAACATTATTTATTGCATGTGGTGTTAAACAAACACAAACACTTTTAAGTAACGGAAATTATGATGCCGCAATAGACAATGCAATAAATAGTTTAAGTTCTAATAAAACTTCAAAAGGAAAACAAGATTATGTTTATTTATTAGAAGAAGCATTTGCTAAGGCAAAAGATAGAGACATAAACAGCTTAAATCTTTTAAAAAAAGAAAATAATCCTGCGAATTACGAACGCATTTTTAACTTATATACACAACTTAGAAATCGTCAAGAAAAAATAAAACCTCTTTTACCTTTACCTCTTCATAAAGAAGGTAGAAATGCAATTTTTCCAATGGACGATTATTCAGATCAAATTGTAAGTAGCAAAACTAATTTATCTGATTACTTATACAACAATGCAAAAAAACTGATGAATTCATCTAATAAAATGGATTTTAGACAGGCTTTTGATGATTTGAATTATTTAGATAAATTGAGTCCGAATTATAAAGATGTAAGAGCTTTAACCGATCAAGCGCAATTAAAAGGAACCGATTTTGTTCATGTTTACACAAAAAACGAAACAAATATGGTAATTCCAGCTCGTTTACAAGACGATTTACTTGATTTTAGCACATATGGAATTAACGATAAATGGACGGTTTACCATAATAATCGTCAAAAAAACATTAATTATGATTTTGGAATGATTGTTAACTTTAGACAAATTAACATTTCTCCAGAACAAATTAAAGAGAAACAATTTATCAAAGAAAAACAGATTAAAGACGGTGTTAAAACACTATTAGATAGTAATGGAAATGTAGTAAAAGACAGTATAGGAAATCCTATTAAAGTTGATAATTTTAAAACAATATCTATTAGCATTTATGAATTTACACAGTTTAAATCGTGCCAAGTAACGGCAAAAGTTGATTATATAGATTTTAGAAACAATCAATTAATTGACGCTTTCCCAGTTACTAGTGAGTTCGTTTTTGATTACATCTATGCCAACTACAATGGTGACAAACGTGCTTGTGAAGATACATATTATCAGTATTTTGATCGTAGAGCTGTACAGTTTCCTTCAAATGAGCAAATGGTTTACGATACAGGCGAAGATTTAAAAGCCAAACTAAAAAGTATAATTACCAATAATAAGTTTAGAAGATAAAAAAAGTCCTGCAAATTGCAGGACTTTTTTTTATACAAATTTATTTAATATTTCGGCTTCAATATCACTATGCGTAGAACTAAAAATAGCTACTCCATCTTTTACCACAATTAACTGAGGTGATTGATGGGCTACTTGAAAACGTTCTGCAATTTCATTGGAAATATTCCTGTGATTTAATAAATCTAAGAAAAAAGGTTCCATTTGCTCGGTACTAAAATTGTAATCATTTTCAAACTGTTTTAAAGCAAATCTACTTATACTACAACGCGTACTGTGTTTAAACAGGATAACCGGTTTTTCATATGACAAAGCAATAGCTTCGTCTATAACTTTTAAGTCGTCTAACTGATTCCAATTTATTTTTGAAGAAGAATTTGTTTCTTCATTTGATCCAAATATATTATTAAAAAAGCTCATTTTGTCTTGTTTTATGACATATTGACTGTTTTTTGTGATAAATATCATATAAAACAAGACATTTTGTCGTTATATTTGTAGAGGTACACTTATTGATTTCTACGTTACAAATTTACATGAAATATTTCAAATAAAAAGTAATACAACTAACACATACAACGAATGAACTTAAATAATTTAACCATTAAATCGCAAGAAGCTTTGCAACAAGCACAGCAAATTGCACAGGCTTTAGGGCATCAACAAATTGAAAATGAACACATATTTAAAGGCTTATTAGAAGTTGATGAAAATGTAACTCCTTTTCTACTTAAAAAGCTAAATGTAAACATCAATCTTTTCAAAAAAGTATTAGATAGCACTTTACAAAGTTTTCCAAAAGTAACAGGAGGAGAAATTCAATTATCTCGTGACGCATCTCGTATGTTAAACGAAGCTATTGCTATTGCTCAAAAAATGAAAGATGAGTATGTTTCAATAGAGCATTTAGTATTGGCTATTTTCAAGTCAAAAAGTAAAGTAGCTCAAATCTTAAAAGATCAAGGAGTAACTGAAAAAGGATTAGAAAGTGCCATTGCCGAATTAAGAAAAGGAGAAAATGTTACTTCTGCATCTGCTGAAGAAACGTATAATGCATTAAATAAATATGCAAAAAATTTAAACGAATTAGCCCGCAACGGAAAACTAGATCCGGTAATTGGTCGTGATGAAGAAATTCGTAGAGTTTTACAAATTTTAACACGTAGAACAAAAAACAACCCAATGCTTGTAGGAGAACCAGGTGTTGGTAAAACTGCAATTGCAGAAGGATTAGCTCATAGAATTGTAGATGGCGATGTGCCTGAAAACTTAAAAGACAAAATTATCTATTCATTAGATATGGGTGCTTTAATTGCAGGTGCTAAATACAAAGGAGAGTTTGAAGAACGATTGAAAGCAGTTGTAAAAGAAGTTACTTCTGCCGAAGGTGATATTGTTTTATTCATAGATGAAATTCATACACTTGTAGGTGCAGGTGGTGGCGAAGGTGCCATGGATGCTGCAAACATTTTAAAACCAGCTTTAGCTCGTGGCGAACTTCGTGCAATTGGTGCAACTACTCTAGATGAGTATCAAAAATATTTTGAAAAAGACAAAGCATTAGAAAGACGTTTTCAAAAAATTATAGTAGACGAGCCAGATACCGAAAGTGCTATTTCAATTCTTCGTGGAATTAAAGAAAAATACGAAGCACATCATAAGGTTAGAATTCAAGATGATGCTATTATTGGTGCTGTGGAATTATCTCAACGATATATTACCAATCGTTTTCTTCCAGATAAAGCAATTGATTTAATGGATGAAGCAGCTTCAAAATTGCGAATGGAAATCAATTCAAAACCAGAAGAATTAGACGTTTTGGATAGAAAAATAATGCAGTTAGAAATTGAAATTGAAGCCATAAAACGTGAAAATGATGAAACGAAACTGAAAGGTTTAGGTTTAGATTTAGCTAACTTAAAAGAAGAACGTAATGAAATTTTCAGTAAATGGAAATCTGAAAAAGATGTTGTTGATGCTGTTCAAAATGTAAAACAAGAACTTGAAGATTTCAAACTAGAAGCAGAACGCGCTGAACGCGATGGTGATTATGGAAAAGTAGCTGAAATTCGTTATGGAAAAACAAAAGAAGCGCAAGAACGATTAGATGCCTTACAAAAACAATTAGCTGAAAATCAAGACGGAACTTCATTAATTAAAGAAGAAGTTACACGTGAAGATATTGCAGAAGTTGTTGCAAAATGGACAGGTGTTCCGGTAATGAAAATGCTTCAAGGTGAAAGAGAAAAGCTATTAAAATTAGAAGACGAACTTCACCAAAGAGTTGTAGGACAAGAAGAAGCAATTGAAGCAGTTAGTGATGCTGTTCGTAGAAGTCGTGCAGGATTACAAGACATGAAAAAACCTATTGGTTCGTTCTTATTTCTTGGTACAACAGGTGTGGGTAAAACCGAACTTGCAAAAGCTTTAGCCGAATATTTATTTGACGATGAAAATGCAATGACTCGTATAGACATGAGTGAATACCAAGAACGTCATAGTGTAAGCCGATTAGTTGGTGCGCCTCCAGGATATGTAGGTTATGACGAAGGTGGACAATTAACAGAAGCTGTTCGAAGAAAACCATATTCAGTAGTGTTATTAGATGAAATTGAAAAAGCACATCCAGATACTTTTAATATCTTATTACAAGTTTTAGATGAAGGAAGATTAACAGATAATAAAGGACGTGTTGCCGATTTTAAAAACACAATTATCATTATGACTTCTAACATGGGAAGTGATATTATTCAAGAAAAGTTTGAAAACTTAAAAGGTAGCATTGAAGATGCTACAGAAGTTGCCAAAAAAGAGGTTTTAGGTTTATTAAAACAAACCGTTCGTCCAGAGTTTATCAATCGTATTGATGAAATCGTATTATTTACACCTTTAACTACTGAAAACATTAGAAAAATTGTTTCTATTCAGTTGAAAAACGTAACTAAAATGCTTGCGCAACAACAAATTACAATGGATGCTACTGAGGAAGCAATTAACTATTTAGCACAAAAAGGCTTTGATCCTCAATATGGAGCACGACCAGTTAAAAGAGTTATTCAACGAGAAGTATTAAACGCATTATCAAAAGATATATTAGCTGGAAAAATTACAACCGATAGCATTATTCTTTTAGATAGTTTTGAAGGACAATTGGTTTTTAGAAATGAATAATTAATTTTTCATTACATACTTTTTTTAAGCACTTAACATGATTAAAATTATGTTAAGTGCTTTTTTTTTAAATAAAAACAAGAAAAACAGGTATTTATACGCATAAATCAACAATAATATTCCTTTATTTTTGACAATAAACTAATAATTCATTAAAAACTAACTACAATGAAAACAAAAAAACTCTTATCATTTTTAACAATTGTGTTTTACTTAGGTATTTCCAATTGTCATGCTCAACAATCCCCTACTTCATCAGGAGGAGATTTAACGGGTTCAAACGGCTCAGTTGCTTACTCAGTTGGACAAATAGTTTATACAACTAATACAGGTTCAAATGGTTCTATTGCTCAAGGTGTTCAACAACCTTATGAAATTTCAGTAGTATTAGCTTCTGAAGATTTTTCAGAATTAGTAAATGATTTAATTGTTTTTCCAAATCCTTCTACTGATGTATTAACAATTAATATGTCAAATACAAATGGATTGGAATTAGATTACACAATTATAGATATGACAGGTAAAGTCTTAAAATCTAAAAAAAACATTGAAAATCAAACAAGTATTATTGTTTCTGACCTGCCATCAGCAATTTATTTTTTGCAAATTACAAACAAAAATAAAGAAGTTAAAACTTATAAGATTATTAAAAAATAAAACAAATGATTATGAAAAAAATATACACAATTGTCGCTACAGTACTTTTATCCATTAGTGTTTTTGCACAAGCTCCAGAAAAAATGAGCTACCAAGCTGTTGTAAGAGACGGTAGTAATAACTTAGTGGTATCAACAGTAGTAGGAATGCAAATAAGTATTCTTCAAGGTTCTTCTACGGGAACAGCAGTTTATGTTGAAACACAAACACCAACTACAAACGCAAACGGATTAGCAAGTCTTGAAATTGGTAGTGGAACCTTAGTATCTGGTTCATTTAGCACTATTGATTGGTCTACTGGAAATTATTATATTAAAACAGAAGTAGATCCAACAGGAGGAACAGCTTATACTATTACTGGGGCTAGCCAATTATTAAGTGTACCTTATGCAATGTATGCTAAAAGTACTGCTGGAGTTGTTGGTGCACAATGGACAACAAATGGTAATAACATTAACAATACTAATTCAGGAAGTGTTGTTGTTGGTTCAACGTTATCTAATTCTAATTTAAAATTTTACGTAACGAATAATGCCTCTCCTAAAATGGGTATTGGAAACAATGGAGGTTTCAATAATGTTAATTCTGGAGAACTACATTTCGCAGAAGACACAAGCTATTCAGCTGAATGTGGAATTAAAATTCAACACAATGGAGCGTCAAATAGCTTATATTTTGTAGGAGGATGTTCTGCACCAGATACTATTGCAAGATTTAATAGAAGTGGATATTCAAACATGAGACAACTTAGATTAGGACTAAACTACAACTCTAATCCAACTACTCAACTTTCAGTTGATGGAAATTCTGATTTTACAGGAAATGTTACAATTACAGGAGATTTAAATGTAACTGGAAACATTGCTAAAGGTGGTGGTACTTTTAAAATTGATCATCCATTAGATCCTCAAAATAAATACTTAGTACATAGTTTTGTGGAATCTCCAGAAATGATGAACATCTATTCAGGAAATGCTAAGACAGATGCAAATGGTTATGTTACCGTAATAATGCCAAGTTATTTTGAAGCAGCTAATAAAGATTTTAGATACCAATTAACAACTATTGGAACTTTCGCTCAAGCAATTATTAAAGAGAAAGTTTCTGGAAATAAATTTGTAATTCAAACAAGTACACCTAATGTTGAAGTAAGTTGGCAAGTAACAGCTGTAAGAGCTGATAAATTTGCTAATGAAAATAGAATTGTTCCTGAAAAAGAAAAAGAGTTTAAAGGCACTTATTTACACCCAGAATTATATGGTGCAGGTAATGAGCAATCAGAAACTTTTGCTAGAAACCAAAAATTAATTAAAGAGGCAATCTCTAAAGATAATTCTATAAAAAATGCAGACGGTCAATAATTAAAACCGAATAGTAATTAATCCCCAAAGGAATAAAATCTTTTGGGGATTTTTTTTAATTAAATCCTTTATCAAAAGTTATCTAAAAAAAGAAAATCAATTTCTTATATTTGAATTTTTAAAAAAATATGAAAAAAACCTTACTTTTTTTATTGCTTTTTATAAGTTATAATGCAATAAGTCAGAAATATAATATTCCCTTTAGAAAAGGAAATCTTTGGGGAATTAGTGATAAAAATGGCACTCTATTACTAGAACCAAAATACGATTCTATTAACCCAAATATGTCTAACTTTAGATGGTTCATTTATAAAGACAATAAAGTAGGAATTCTTAATGACGATAACAAAGAAGTTTTAACACCAACTTACGATTCTATTTTCAGAAAACCAGTTCACAGCACTTATAACGAGTTTATAGTATATAAGGATAGTCATGTAGGATATGCTGATATAGATGGAAACTTCATACTCCCTATACAATATAAAATTATCAAAAAAGCCGATAATGATAGTTATAACAGATTACCTTTAAAGTTTTTTGTACAAAATGAAACAGAAATAAACTACAAGTTAATCAATACAAATACTACTGAAATTTTAACTAACATTCAGTTCTTCAAAGAAACAAATAATGGACTTTACATTATTCAAAAAGAAAATAAAGTAGGAGTTTATAATACTGTAAAAAACGAATGGAAAATAGCAAATACTTTTGATAGTATAAAGTACTTTAGTCATAAAGCCTTTCATGAGCCTAAAGAAGCTTATGAAAATATCAAATACTATGGAATTAAAAATAAAGTGTATTATCTATTTACAAGAGATTTTGAGCAGATAAATACTAAAATCAACAACTTTGAAGATTTTTTTGAACCTTTAAATGAAGAAAATTACGATTATATTGTAGAAGGAACAGTAAGTTCTAGTGATTTTGAAACTAAATTAGTTACTGGTGAAGCTTTTGTAGAAAACAATTCTTACTTATCAAAAGATCATTACAAAACACGTTTAAAAATTGAAATTATAAAAAATAAAAAAAAATACAGTATAATCACTAATAATATTGGTTTCAATTCAAAAAAAACAAAACAATATGATGAAATTAAACTTATTAAAAAGACTTACAACAATACTTATGATTGCAACTTTGCTCTAGTTAAAAACAAATTGAAATGGCAAATTTTAGATTTAGTAAAAAATGAAGTCATTCCAAATATTGAGTTTGATTCGGATGAGTTTCACAACTCTTATAAAGATGCATTGGTTTTAAAAAATAATTCAAAAATAGGAATTTGTATACTTAACGAAAGTAATCATGAAGAATCATATATTATTATCATTAATCCAGTTTATGATTCATTATCAACTATAGAATATATTAATTCTTTAGATGATAGTTATAAATTTTTCAAAGTATATTATTTTAAAAAAGATGGGAGAGTTTGCCCTGTTGGAAGCAATGGAATCAATTATTATAGAGATTAATCTAATTAAGATCAATTAATCTAAAAACTGAATAAAAAAAGAGCTTCATAATTGAAGCTCTTTTTTATAAATAATTTTATTTTAAAACTTAATTTCTTGTGAAGTCAAAACTCTGACCGTTAAAACTCAAGTTAAAGCTTTTTTTATCTTCTGAGAATTTAACTTCTAAACCTGCCTCTTCAAAACCAAACACATTATTACCCATATCTTCTAAAGGTAACGGTTGCTGACCTGAAGCATTTAAAATTAACTGATCATCTTCTTCAACAAACTCTACAGTAATAGGAATTTGTTTACTCGAAAATGAGCCTGTATAAGCGCTTAGTTTTCCAGGTGCTGGCGGAACAAATCCTTCCGTTTTCCATTTATTATTTGCATCATTAAAATCTGGCAAAACATTATCTGGATCCACTACAATTGTTTTTAATTCTTCCGTAGAATCAAAACTAAATGACCAAGAAGTATTTCTTTGCCAAATTTCTACAGGTAAATTAACACGTGTTTTTACTCCACTAACTGTTTCTACTTCTAAAACAACTGGCATTGCCATTTTTTCTAAGTTATCAATTGTAATAATAGCCCCATTTGCCGGATTATTTTTTACATATTTAACATCAGTAACCGCTTGATCAAGTCTCCAGTTGTTTAAAATCCAACCTCTCCAAAACCAACCTAAATCTTCACCTGAAGCATTCTCCATAGTTCTAAAGAAATCATCAGGAGTTGGATGTTTAAACGCCCAATTTTTTATATATGTTTTAAAAGCATCATCAAAACGATCAATTCCTAAAACATGTTCACGTAAAATAGCTAATGCTGTACCTGGTTTCATATAAGCTAATAAACCTAAGTTTCGTTCTTTCATTCCGTCTGGAGCGGTATAAACGGGTTCTAAACTTGGCTTAGTCATCATTTCTGCCATTAGGTGCATATTGAACTTCTTATCTTGATATTCGCCAGCATTAAAATCTTCAGCACTAACACCATTAATAAAAGTATTAAAACCTTCATCCATCCAAGCAAATTGTCTTTCATTTGAACCTACTATCATAGGAAACCATGCGTGACCAAATTCATGATCTGTAACTCCCCATAAAGAAGATCCTTTTGAAGAATATTTACAAAAAACAATTCCTGGATATTCCATTCCACCCTCGTTTCCTGCAACATTTATTGCAGCTGGATAAGGATATTCAAGCCATCTTTTTGAGTAACCTTCAATACTTCCTTTTGTATATTCAGTAGAACGGCTCCACGCTTTTTGACCTTCACTTTCTTCAGGATAAGCCGAAAGCGCCATTGATTTTTTTCCGCTAGGTAAGTTAATACGTGCTCCATCAATAATAAATGAAGCCGAAGAAGCCCAAGCAACATCTCTTGAATTAGTCATTTTAAACTTCCACGTTTTAGTTGCCGAAGTTTTGCTTGCTCTTTTAACATCTTCTAAAGAACGAATCATCACTGTACTTTCGCTTTCTTTCGCTTTATTCCAACGGTTTTGTTCTTCTTTACTCATTACTTCTGAAGCATTTGTAATTTCACCAGAACAAACTACAAAATGATTTGCAGGAACAGTTAATGCTATTTCAAAATCTCCATATTCACAGTAAAACTCACCTGCCCCTAAATAAGGTTGTGTATTCCAACCTCTTACATCATCATAAACTGCCATTTTTGGATACCATTGAGCAATTGTATAAATAGTTCCGTTTTTAGTAGGCAAATAGCCCATTCTATCTGAACCATATTCTGGAGAAATAAAAGAAAAATTAATTGCAATCTTTAATTTTCCACCATTAGCTTTTAAAGGTTTATCTAAATACACTTTCATGCGTGTATCTACAATTTCATATTTAGAAGCTTTCCCATTAATTGTTAACATGCTAATTTTATGTCCACCATCAAATTCTTCTCCTTTTGCTCCATTTCTTGATCCAGATACTGGTACAACAGCATTTCCACGAGAATCTTTTGCAAATAAGTTTTGATCTAAATACATCCAAATATAACTTAACTCATCTGGACTATTGTTTGTATATGTTAAATTAACCGAACCTTTTATTTCATTCGTAGCTTCATTTAATGAAGCTGTTAATTTATAATCGGCTTTGTTTTGCCAATATTTAGCACCTGGTTTTCCACTTGCCGAACGCGTTTCCGAAGCATTTTTTGTGTAGAAATTTGGAGCAAATGCATCGTAATAACTATAGTTAGAATTTTGTGCAAATACACTAGAAAACCCTAAAAAAAGTAACGTAAAAACAGATGCTTTTAATAAAAATTTTTTCATAATTTATTATTTTTTGATTGTCTTATTAATTTTAAAATTAATAATTTTTATATTTAACAAATTAACAAAAAAAGAAGCAATAATTATTGACATCTTTAATTTCGCATCTTAAAATTTTCTTAAAAATGATTTTTACACCTTTTCCTATACTAGAATCAGAACGTTTGCGTTTTAGAAAACTAACCGATGATGATGCTCCAGAAATTTTTAAATTAAGAAGCGACCCAAAAACAATGGAATTTATTCCAAGACCATTACTTATTGATTTAGATGGTGCATTAGCACATATAAAGGTAATTAATGACAATATTGATGCAAATAAAGATATAAATTGGGCTGTAACTGAAAAAAACAATAACAAATGCATTGGAATAATGGGGTTTCATAGAACGCAACCCGAACATTTTAGAACCGAATTAGGTTACATGATTCTTCCTGACTTTTCCGGAAAAGGTTATGTTACCGAAGGTGTGAATACAATTCTAGATTTTGCTTTTAATCAGTTACATTTTCATTCTATTGAAGCAGTAATAGACTCTAGACATATAGCTTCTGAACGTGTTTTAATTAAAAATGGATTTTCTAAAGAAGCTCATTTTAAAGAAAATTTTTACTATAATAATGAATTTACAGATACAGTAATTTATAGCCTACTTAAACGAAATTTTATTAAATAAAAGAATATGACCGAATTTGAAAAACAATACAACGAAGTTAAGGTTCTTCTAGAATTTAACGATTTCAATCAAACCATAAAGAGAGTCATCGATTTTACCTTGGATACAGAAAACATAGATTTTTATAAAAAAACAAATGATTTTTTAAACTGGTACGATTTAAACGAAACTAGAACAGAAGAAAAGAAAGAAAAATTAACGGTATTATTAAATGAACTCTATTCTTTTTTAAGTTTTAAAGAATGTCACAATCATAAAACAATAATTTTGGTTAAAAATTTAGTAAAAGAATATAATTCTTCTTTTAAATTAGGGCCAATTGATTTAGATATTAAAACTGGTGAAATTATTGGTTTAGTTGGTGAAAACGGAAATGGAAAAACAACTTTATTACGTAGTTTATGCGGAGAATTACATCCAAGTTCTGGAAATATAACTTATCATTTTCAACATGATGGATTATATGATTTAAGATCAAAATTGGTTTATATACCTCAAAGAACAGATACTTGGCGAGGTTCTATGTATGAAAACTTAGAATTCACAGCGAGTTGTTATGGGTATTCTCCCGAAGAAAATAATTTAGTTGTTGATTTAGTAATTACACGATTAGGTTTACGAAAATTTAGAAATCATTTTTGGAACAATCTATCATCTGGTTACAAAATGCGTTTTGAACTAGCTCGAATGTTATTGAGAAAACCAAAAATTTTATTAATTGATGAACCGCTTGCTAATTTAGATATTTTAGCACAACAAACGATATTGGATGATTTTAGAAATATTGCCAATTCAGCTTTTAGACCAATAGCAATTGTACTAAGTTCACAACAATTATATGAAGTAGAAAAAACGTCGAACCAAGTCGTTTTCTTAAAACAAGGTTCACAAAAAAACTTAAACACAGAAAATGATGTAACTAAACATTGTATTATTGAATTTGAAAGTGAATTAAATTTAAGCGAATTAAAACAAGCCTTTTCATCAATAGAAATTATTTCGTTAGAACAAAATGGAGGAACTTTTATAGCTACTTTCCCAGAAGGGATTGAAATGAACGATTTTCTAAAAGTTGTTATCAATCAATCAATTTCTATATCATATTTACGAAATATTTCAAATTCAACGCGTCGCTTTTTTGTGAACTAAAAATAAATATCATGTTTAAAAATATACAAAAAAACTTATTATTAAAATATCCATTACTTTGGAATACCAAATTTGTTCCAATGCTTTTAATTGGATTTATTATTCATATTCTCTTTTTTGGATTAGGCTATATTGATGGAACCATTGATTTTTCAAATAAAATATTTGTAGACATAGAAGTTACCGCAGTGTTATTTGGCGTTTTATTAGTAATAATAATCACTATTTTGTGGTTAGTTAATTACTTCAAAAACAATTCTCTAAAATCTTATTATAGTAAGTCTAAAAATGCTTTGTTTTATGAATGGGTTCAAATTTTTATCATTTGTTTACTTTTAACCACTTTTTATATTCCTTTTAACTTTGGAAAACAATTACACCAACGCAGTTATTTTTCATTAGAAGAAACAAAAAACCGTTGTGAAACAATAAGTCTTGCTGATATTTTTATTGATGGTCATTTTGCTGAAACAGAAATTGACTCTGTTTTAAAAACTAATTTGACCCAAGAAGAAATTGATTCTCTTGGTCCAAATTTAAATGAACGATTTTATGAAGTTAATAACGGAACAAATGATACAAATTACATTAAATTTCATAAAAACCATGTCGTTTTTAATCAAAAAAAATACGATGATGAATCCTTGTTAAACAGGGAAATTTATGAGTTTTCAGTTATTTCTAATGAACAAGATTCTGTTAATAATTTAAAAGTAAAAAACTGGTTACATTCTAATAATCAGGAAGAAATAAAACAATTAATGACAAATTATTTAGAGTTAATTCATGAACATAATTTATTAACTAATTTAAGTGTTAAAAGTTGGTTTGAAAGCACATATAAAGCTCCAAATTTCATAAGTTTTTTATATATTTTTCCATATTTAGATAAAACTGAAGCTGAATATGATTACAACTATAACACTACATACGAAAAAGCATTTTCTAATAACAAAAAGGCTGTTAAATATTCTAAATATTATGTACAACAAGATGTTTTAAAAAAGAAATACAATATTGTTTCAAATGCATATACCAATTCATTTATAGAGTTTGAAGCGTTACTTGCCTTTTTTTATGGAGCTTTAGTTTTTTCGCTTTTAATTTTTTCATTTAAAGTTACATCAGGTAAAAGTTGGTTAATTGCAATTGTCGTTACTGGCGTTTTAAATATTATTTATGGAATTTTTGCAGCTGTTTCTGGCTCAGGAGAAATATATTCTTACTTAATGCTATTTACCCTTATTGGAATACTGTTTTATTTTATATCAATCTGTTTAAAGAAAAGAAAAAAAGAATACAGTAGAATTACATTAAATTTATTACTCTGGTCATTTTTTATGATAATTCCAATTATCTATTTTTTAATCCAAGAGTATTATCAAGCAAAAAAGTATTCATATGAATACATCCATAATTCGCCTGAATATAATTGGCTGAGAGATCATGTAGTGCACATGTTTACTATAAATTTTATTATAGCAGTTGTTGCTTTATTCTTTTTGTCAAAAATGATTAGAAACTGGAAAGGAATAGCAGAAGATTAAAATGAATATTAATATTTCAAACAACAGTATTTCAGCATCTATAAATAGTTTAGGTGCTGAATTAATTTCATTATCTAAAAACGATTTCAACTATATATGGAAAGTTGATGTACAATTTTGGAACAAAACTTCTCCCGTTTTATTTCCTATTGTGGGAAGTTTAAAGAATAATGAGTTTTCTATAAATGAAAAAAAATATTCGTTAAACAGACATGGTTTTGCTAGAGATTTAGAATTTGATCTGGTTGAACAAAAGGAAACTTCTGCTCTATTTTGTTTACGATCAAATGAGTCTACTTTAAAAAATTATCCGTTTGATTTTGAATTATTCATAAACTATGAACTTAAAAATGAAACACTTATTATTTCTTATAAAATAATTAATCTTTCCGAAACGAAAATGCCTTTTAATATTGGTGCACATCCTGCGTTTAATTTACCAAACAAAACCAATGAGTATTCTTTAGAATTTAATGCTTTAGAAGATTTTAAAACACATCAGTTAGAAAATGGTTTATTCTCTGGAATTACTAAAAAAATTAATAATATTAAGGGTAAGATAATCCTGTCGGAAAGTTTGTTTGAAAAAGATGCATTGGTATTTAAAAACATAAAATCGACATCTGTAAATCTCAAGCATTTAGATAACGATTACTTAAAAATAAGCTTTTATAATTTTCCTCATTTAGGAATTTGGAAAAAAACAAATGCTCCTTTTTTATGCATTGAACCTTGGACGGGCTATGCTGATAAAATTAATAGTAAAGGTAATATTTACCAAAAAGAAAGCATTCAAGAATTACACTCAAATGCTATATTTGAGTGTAAAATGAAAATTGAGATATAAAAAACCTGTTTTTCAACAGCATTTTTTATTAAATTATTTTGTAAATTCTATTTACAGGTATAACAACTCCTTGTTTTAAAATAACTCTATTATCAGTAACTCCCCATATTGTAGTTTCAACCATTTTATGAGACAAGTCATCTTCAAAATATATTTTTATTTTAACATGTTCTAGGTTTCCTAGAGTAAGAGCTCTATCTAAGTCTTGTTTTCTTTGTTTTACTTCGTCCATTTCCTCTAAAACCTCAGTATTAGGAAATGATAAAGAAGATATTAACTCTTTATCTATGATTTGATATTCTGTAGTCATGATTGTAAGATTAGTTTATTGGGTAATACTAAAATTAAACAATTTCTTTAAATAATCTTACTTTTTAATATGAAAATTATTTAAAACATTTTAACTTAAGTAAAAAAGCCCCGTAAAAACAGGGCTTTTAACTAATCAAAATCAGGTGAATTAGAACTTCATTCCAATACCAAAACCTAATAACCATGGGTCAATATCAACTTCAGCAGGAATACTTAATCCTGGAGCTAAATTTGAAGCATCAACAGTTACATCTGTACTTAAGAATAAACGTTTTGCGTCTACGTTAATAAAGAACTTATCATTTATCATTAAATCAAAACCTATTTGAGCTGCATATCCTAATGCATTATCGTAAGAAACATCAGCAACATCACCAGACTTAACATTATAAAACAGTGTATAATTTAATCCTGCACCAATATATGGTTTAAATACTTTTTCACTTGAAGTATAAAAATGGTATTGGGCAGTTAATGTTGGAGGTAATAACCAAACACTTCCTAAATCTACATTACCCGCAGCGCTATTTACAACTCCTACATCATGCTTTGTAGTTCCTAAAATTAATTCTGCAGCAATATGATCTGTAAAGAAATAAGTAAAATCTAATTCAGGAATAAATGTATTAGAAAGTGTAACATCACCACCTATAATACCAACCTTAGAATCTTCATTTGGCACTACACCAACACCTCTTAACCTTACTAATAAATCACCTTTACTAACTCCTTTAATTGCGTTATTACTAACTTCTTCTTGAGCTGACATGAAAGTCACATTCATTAATGACATTGCCATTAAAGCAAAAACTATTTTTTTCATTTTTATTTGTTTTTAATTATTACACAAATTTACCGCTACATTACTACTCAAATAATGACAAATATCATAGATGAAAAAAAAATAAAACTTATTTAAAATATTACAGAAAGTTAGAAATTATTATACATTTGTAGTCCTATGCAAAAAAACGCAAACATACTTAACAAAAGAGCTCGTTTTGATTATGAAATACTTGATAAATACAATGCAGGTATAGTATTAACCGGAACAGAAATAAAATCTATTCGTTTAGGTAAAGCTTCTATTGCCGAAAGTTTTTGTGAATTTAACAATGGCGAACTTTTTTTAATAAATGCTACTATAGAAGAGTATTTATACGGCACCCATTATAATCATAGAGCTAAAAGTGAACGAAAATTACTTTTAAACAAAAAAGAGTTAAAAAAATTAAATAAAGATAGTGACAATAAAGGCTTAACTATTGTACCTCTTCGTTTGTATACTAACGAAAAAGGTTTGGCCAAAATTGAAATTGCACTTTGTAGAGGTAAAAAGAATTATGATAAACGTGAATCATTAAAAGAAAAAGACACTAAGAGAGATATTGATAGAATTAAGAAGAGTTTTTAACTTTTAAACCTATTCTTTTGAAAGAATTACTTAAAAATGCTAGAATAGAAAAGCAGTTTTCTACAAGAAAACTAGCTGAACTTACCTCAATTGATCAAGCGTTGATTAGTAAATTTGAAAATGGAAATAGAATTCCTACAAAAATTCAAATTCAAAAACTTGTTGAAATCTTAAATCTTAACCTAAAAACAACTTTAGTTGCTTGGTATAAGGTTAAACTACAAAACGAATTTGATCTAAACCCTTTTGTAATTCAAGCCATTACCGAACTTTTCAACGAAAAAGGATTTGATATTGTAAAACAAGAAAACAAAGCCGAAATAGCTTCTATTTTAGATGAAATTGAAATTCTAAAACAAAAACTTACTAATTTAAAATAGTTAGTTTTTATCTTCTAAAAGCGGCACAAATCTAAACTCACCATATTCGTGTTTTTCAAATTGAGTTTCGTTTTTACGAATCAGCATTGTCATAATTTGGTTTTCTTCGCCTAATGGGATGACCAGCTTTCCTCCAACTTTTAATTGTGCCATTAACGGTTGTGGAATAAAAGGTGCTCCAGCAGTAACAATAATACTATCAAATGGAGCAACTTCTGGCAATCCTTTATAACCATCACCAAATATTAGTTTTTTGGGGTTAAAACCTAATTTTGGTAATAATAACGAAGTTCTTTTAAACAATTTGTTTTGTCTTTCAATACTGTAAACTGTTGCTCCCATTGCACATAAAACAGCTGTTTGATAACCACTACCTGTTCCAATTTCAAGAATTTTATCATCCTTTTTAATGTCTAACAATTCGCTTTGAAAAGCAACCGTGTAAGGTTGTGAAATAGTTTGGTCGGCACCAATAGGAAACGCTTTATCTTGATAAGCAAAATTTTCAAAACTTGAATCTAAAAACAAATGACGAGGAATTAATCGTATAGCATCTAATACATTTTTAGATCTAATTCCTTTTTCCTCTAGCATTTTAGCCAATTGATTTCTAAGTCCTTGATGTTTTGATGTATCGTTCAATTTGAGGTAGTTTTGTTTTTGTAAAAATATACCAAAAAAATCAAAATACAAACGCAATTTCAACAGAAAAACACAAAGTATAATCTCTTAAACTTTTAAACCTATAAACTTTTAATCTTTAAACTAAAATAGTACTTTTGATAAAATTTAGTTTTATGATAAAAATTGGCGTACTAGGTGCTGGTCATTTAGGAAAAATACATTTACGATTATTAAAACAATCAGAAAAATACGAATTAGTTGGGTTTTACGATCCATTTGAAGAAAATGCAAATAAAGTTGCAGCTGAATTTGGTTATAAAAAATTCGACACAATTGCAGAATTAATTGCTGCAGTTGATGTTGTTGACATTGTAACTCCTACTCTTTCTCATCATGATTGTGCGGTAGAAGTTATAAAAGCTGGAAAACATGTTTTCATTGAAAAACCAATTTCTAATACGGTTGCTGAAGCAGAAGAAATAATGGCTTTGGCAAAAGAATATAACGTAAAAGGACAAGTAGGTCATGTGGAACGATTTAATCCTGCGTTTACTGCAGTAAAAAATCAAATCCAAAACCCAATGTTTATCGAAACACATCGTTTAGCCGAATTCAATCCACGTGGCACAGATGTCCCTGTAGTTTTAGATTTAATGATTCATGATATTGATGCCATTTTAAGCGTTGTGAAATCAAAAGTAAAATCGGTTCATGCTAGTGGCGTTTCGGTTTTAAGCCAATCGCCTGATATTTCAAATGCGCGTATCGAATTTGAAAACGGTTGTGTTGCCAATATTACTTCGAGTAGAATTTCTATGAAAAACATGCGTAAATCGCGTTTTTTCCAAAAAGACGCCTACATCTCAGTTGATTATTTAGATAAAGTTTGTGAAATTGTAAAAATGAAAGATGCACCTGAAGTTCCTGGGGATTTTGACATGATTTTACAAAATGCAGAAGGTGAGAAAAAACAAATCTATTTTGACAACCCAACTGTTGAACCAAACAATGCCATTTTAGATGAGTTGAATGCTTTCGCAGATGCTATAAACAATAATACAACTCCTATTGTAACTTTAGAAGACGGAACGGAAGCACTTCGTGTTGCGTACATGATTATTGATTCAATGGAGAAAAATTAAAAAAAAATTCAATTTATAAATTGAATAAAATCTATATTTTAAATAAAACAAAATGAAACAAATAGCTGTAATTGGAGCAGGTACAATGGGTAACGGAATTGCGCACACATTTGCTCAGTCAGGATTTACTGTAAAATTAATCGATATTTCTGAAAAATCATTGGAAAAAGGAATGGCAACTATTGCTAATAACCTAGACAGAATGGTTTCTAAAGGTGTTATTTCAGAAGATGATAAACACAAAACGATTTCAAACATCATAACTTATACCGACATTAAAGATGGTGTTGTAGGATGTGATTTAGTGGTTGAAGCTGCAACAGAAAATGTAGGTTTAAAAATGAACATTTTTAAGCAATTAAGTGACGTTTGTGACCATAACGTAATTTTAGCTTCAAATACTTCTTCTATTTCTATTACTCAAATCGCTGCACAAGTGGTTCATCCAGAAAGAGTAATTGGAATGCACTTTATGAATCCGGTGCCAATTATGAAATTGGTTGAGATTATTCGTGGTTATTCTACTTCAAATGAAGTGACTAAAATAATCATGGATTTATCTGTTAAATTAGGAAAAACTCCAACAGAAGTTAACGATTATCCTGGTTTTGTAGCCAATAGAATCTTAATGCCAATGATTAACGAAGCTATCGAAACTTTATACAACGGTGTTGCAGGTGTAGAAGAAATTGATACGGTTATGAAATTAGGAATGGGGCACCCAATGGGACCATTGCAATTAGCTGACTTTATTGGACTTGACGTATGTTTAGCTATCTTAAATGTAATGTACGACGGATTTAAAAATCCTAAATATGCACCTTGTCCGTTATTAGTAAACATGGTAATGGCTGGAAAACTTGGAGCAAAATCTGGGGAAGGTTTCTACGATTATGCAGAAAGCAGAAAAGCAGAGAAAGTTTCTTCTCAATTTAGTAAATAATTAACAATGGATAGTTGACAATTGATAATTTGAATTAATTATCAATTGTTAATTGTCAATTATCAATTGCATGAATGAGTAAAATAATTCCTTTTAAAGCAGTTCGTCCTACAACCGATAAAGTTGGACTAGTAACCTGTAGAAACTACGAAGACTATAGTGCTGCTGAGCTTGCTGCTTGGTTAAACTTTAATCCGTATTCCTTTTTACACATTATAAATCCGGCGTATCAAAATGTACACAACATTAGTTTAGAAAAACGTTTTAAAGGAGTTGCAAATAAATTTCAAGATTTTAAAAACAATAGAGTTTTTATTGAAGATGAAATTCCAGCATTTTATTTGTACGAAATAAAAACAAAAAATGATGTTTTTACGGGTATTATTGCTGGTGCATCGGTTGAAGATTATAAAAATGATGTCATTAAAAAACACGAAGACACGTTACAATATCGTGTAGAAATGTTTAAAGATTACTTACATCAAACACGTTTTAATACAGAACCTGTTTTAATCACCTATCCAGATAGTATTGAACTAAATACTTGGATTCTACTAAAAAAGAAAAACAGAGCCATTTATGAATTTTCTACAACCAATAAAGAAAAACATACACTTTGGAAAATAGATACGCAAAGCGATATCGATTGGCTTGAAAATCATTTTGAAGAAATTCCGAATTTATATATTGCCGACGGTCATCATCGTTCGGCTTCAGCTGAGTTGCTTTTAGAACAAGACCAACATTTAGGAAATCCTAATTTGAATTACTTTATGAGCTTTTTAATTGCCGAAAGTAATGTGAAAATTTATGAATTCAACAGAATTATTCGTGATTTAAACGGATTTACCAAAGAAGCTTTTTTGGAAAAATTAGCAGAAAATTTCGAAATTGAATCGAAAGAACAAGAACTTTGGAAACCGCAAAATAAGAAAGAATTTGGAATGTATTTAGATGAAAAATTCTATGCTTTAGTATTCAAATATAAAGAACAACGAGAAGGAATAAAACAAAAACTTGATGCTCAAATTTTATACGATACTGTACTTCAGCCTTTATTAGGAATTGGCGATTTACGTAACGACGAACGTATTGATTACATTTCTGGAAAGCAATCGGTTACTGCAATTAAAGAAAAGGTTGATGATGGCGAATTTGCTGTTGGATTTATGCTGTATCCTTCCAACATCAATGAAATTAAAGCTTTTGCCGACAATAATTTAATTATGCCTCCAAAAAGTACGTACATTGAACCTAAGTTTAGAAGTGGACTTGTGGTGTATGAACTTTAGAAAAAAGAACCAAGAGAAAAGAGAAAAGAAGAAAGAGGATAGACACAAACTTGTCATTCTGAGGAACGAAGAATCTCATAATACTTATAAATGAAAAAAATATTTGTTTTACTTATTATAATAGTTTCAATAAATGCTTTTGGACAACAGAAGTATGATTATTACAATGGCCAGAGATTTATAAAAAAAGCTGAGAAAAATATTTCTAAAGGAAAATTTGAAAAAGCATTAAGATTATTATCAAAAGCAGAACAAAGTAATTATGGTTTTTGCGGAAGTGGCAACTATTCAACATTAAAAAACATTGAGCATTTAAAAATTAATTCTTTTTTAGGATTAAAAGAATACGACTCAATATTAGCAATATTAGAACAAAAAGAATTATATTTTGAATTTGAAGCTAAAAAAGATGACTCTTTAAAAGTGGAAATTCTATTTTTAAAATTTGGAAATGAAAATGTGATTAATTCATTCAAAAAATCTACTAACTTATTAAGAAAAACATCAATCTATAATGATTTTTTTAATTATACTTTATTTTTAGAAGACTTAAACTATACTTTAAGTTTTAAAAAGAAAAATAATAAATACAATAAAATTGAATTTGAAAATGAAACTAATATTGAATCAATTTGTAAAAACACTTTGTTTTACAATTTAATTTTTGAAGATTGAATCTATAAAACAACAAAATGTCAATAACACAAAACCTAAACAACATAAAATCTTCATTACCTGAACATGTAACTTTAGTTGCGGTTTCAAAAACAAAACCTAATGCAGATATTTTAGAAGCCTACAATGCTGGTCAACGCATTTTTGGAGAAAACAAAATCCAAGAAATGGCAGAGAAATGGGAACAAATGCCAAAAGACATTCAATGGCACATGATAGGTCATGTACAAACCAATAAGGTAAAATACATGGCACCATTTGTGAGTTTGGTGCATGGTGTTGATAGCTTTAAACTTTTGAAAGAAATCAATAAACAAGCGGCAAAAAACAATAGAACCATAGATTGCTTACTTCAGGTTTTTATAGCCGAAGAAGAAACTAAATTTGGTTTAGATGAAAAGGAATTGAATGAGATTCTTATTTCTGAAGAGTTTAAAGAACTTAAAAATATAAAAATTGTTGGCTTAATGGGAATGGCTACATTTACAGATAATCAAACGCAAATTGAAAAGGAATTTAAAAATTTGAAAGCCATTTTTGACAAACTGAAAACTGAAAACTATCAACTGAATACTCTTTCAATGGGAATGAGCGGCGATTATAAACTAGCAATTTCATGCGGAAGTACAATGGTTCGAATAGGAAGTAGTATCTTTGGCGGAAGAAATTAATTGAAGATTGATAATTAACGATTTTTGATTTAAGAATAAAAAAACTGAATACTAACAACTGAACACTGAATACTTGTATTGCATACTCGACATAGAAACCACTGGCGGACAATATAATGAAGAAGGAATTACCGAAATAGCCATTTACAAATACAATGGTCATGAAGTAGTAGACCAATTCATTAGTTTAGTAAATCCAGAAAAACCAATTCAACCTTTTGTGGTGAAATTAACTGGTATTAATAATGCCATGCTTCGTTCTGCACCAAAATTTCATGAAGTTGCAAAACGTATTATTGAAATTACCGAAGGTTGTATTATAGTAGCTCACAATACTGTTTTTGATTACCGAATTTTAAAAACTGAATTTAGAAGATTAGGATACGATTTTAAAAAACAAACACTTTGTACAGTAGAATTATCCAAAAAATTAATTCCAGAGCAAGAATCTTATAGTTTAGGAAAATTGGTGCGTTCATTAGGAATTCCGGTAACGGACAGACATAGAGCAAGCGGAGATGCATTAGCAACTGTAAAGCTATTTAAACTTTTACTTTCTAAAGATGCAACTAAAGAAATTGTAAAGAGTTTTATTAAAACAGAAGTAAAATCGGGATTAAGTCCAAAATTATTAGATTTAGTAGAAACAATGCCTTCAAAAACAGGAATTTACTACATTCATAATGAAAAAGGCGATATCATTTACATTGGTAAAAGTAAAAACATCAAGAAAAGAATCAATCAGCATTTTACAGGAACAAGCACAAAAAGCAAGAAAATGCAACGCGATGTTTACGCCGTAACTTTTGAAGAAACAGGGAGTGAACTTATTGCATTATTAAAAGAAAGTGAAGAAATAAAAATCAATAAACCCATTTATAATAGAGCACAACGAAAAACTTTATTTCCTTGGGCTTTGTATGTTGAAAAGAATGAGAAAGGATATTTAGCAATTAAAATTGCAAAATCTGACGGAAGAAAAAAAGAAATTACCTCTTTTACAACTTCACAAGATGCAAAAAATGCTTTATTTCGCATGACAGAGCAATTTAATCTTTGTCAAAAAATAAACGGTTTATACGATACTAAAAAAAGTTGTTTTCAATATGATATAGAACAATGTTTTGGCGCTTGTATAGATAAAGAAACTCCTGAAAACTATAATGTTCGAGTAAAAGAATGTATTGCAAAAAATTCTTTTGAAAATCAAAACATGGTTGTAGTTGATGTAGGAAGAAATAAAAGTGAACGAACTGCCGTATTAATTGAAAATGGAGTGTATAAAGGTTATGCTTTTTATGATTTAAATTATCAAATTTCTAATATTGAGATATTAAAAAAAATCATCATTCCAATGCAAAATAATAAAGATGTACGAACAATTATTCAATCGTACATTAGGAAAAAGAAAGCTTTAAAAATAGTACGGTTTTAATTGATTATATTTGTTTTTATTTAATTGAAATGTTAAGAGTAAAACCTTTTTTAGAAAAATTAAGACAAAAAGTCTACATTATCATTTATGGAACAAATACTGTTTCTGGAAGGCTTTTTGATTTAATTCTTTTAGCAGTTATTGTTTTGAGTGTTATTTTAGTAATGCTAGAAACTGTTGAAGGTTTTGATACTAACTACCATGATGAAGTTGTTTTTTTAGAATGGACTATAACTATTTTTTTTAGTATTGAATACATACTTCGAATAATAACTACTAAAAAACCTTTAAGATATATATTCAGCTTTTATGGAATAATTGACTTAATCGCTGTTTTACCAATGTATCTTTCGCTTTTCTTAACAGGTACAAGTGTTTTAACTATAGTTAGAGCATTTAGATTATTACGATTATTTAAAATTCTAAACCATCCTAAGTTTACCGGACAATCTTTACATTTAAGAGAAGCTTTAATTGCAAGTAGAAACAAAATATTAGTGTTTATTTACTTTGTTTTAATTAGTACTGTTTTTATTGGTTCATTAATGTATGTTGTGGAAGGAAAGGAAAGTGGATTTACAAGTATTCCAATGAGTATTTATTGGACAATTGTAACACTTACAACTGTTGGCTATGGCGATATTTCTCCAGTAACTCCATTAGGACAATTTATAGCTTCATTTGTAATGATTTTAGGTTATGGAATAATTGCCGTTCCTACAGGAATTGTATCAGCTGAAATTGCAATGCAACCTACCCATAACGAAGATAATGTTGATGACACAATTAGATGTGCTGTTTGCAATATAGATAATCAACCAAAAAATGCCAATTATTGTTATAACTGCGGAAACACTTTATTAGATGGCTAATTACCTGATTACTATTATTGGTCCAACAGCAATTGGAAAAACAGCTTTAAGTATTCAATTAGCGCAATATTTTAATTGCGATATTATTTCGTGCGATAGTCGTCAATTTTACAAAGAAACTTCCATTGGTACAGCTGTTCCATCAAAAGAAGAGTTAGCTGCAGCTAAACATCATTTCATTCAAAATAAATCCATTTTAGACAATTATAATGTAGGCGATTTTGAACGTGATGCGATTGAAAAACTTGATGAATTATTTCAGGAAAATAATGTTCAAATAATGGTTGGTGGTTCGGGTTTATATGTAAACGCCGTATTAAATGGTTTTGATGATTTTCCAAGTATTGATGAATCTATTCGAACTCAATTAAATAATAATTTTAATGAAAAAGGATTAGATTATTTGGTAGAAACTTTAAAAGATTTAGATTTAGATTACTATAATTTTATTGCAGAAAATAATCCGCAGACTTTTAAAAATCCCCAACGAATGAAACGCTTTGTTGAAGTTTGCATTGGAACCGGAAAACCTTATTCGTCGTTTTTAAAGAAGAAAAGCAATACGCGTAACTTCACTCCTATTATTATTGGTTTAGAAGCTGACAGAGAAGTTATGTACAGTAGAATTGAACAACGCGTTGATATAATGATGAACGAAGGTTTGTTAAAAGAAGTTGAATCAGTTTTTATTCATAAAAATTTAAATGCATTGCAAACTGTTGGCTATAGAGAATTATTTGATTATTTAGACAACAAAACAACTTTAGATACTGCAATTGAAGAAATTAAGAAAAACACACGCCGTTTTGCAAAAAGACAACTTACTTGGTTTAAACGAACTGAAAACGCTATGTGGTTTGATTATTTAGAAGATCGGAAAAATATCATAAATAAAATAGAATCAATAATTACCAAATAGAATTTAAATGCCAATAGCTCCAAATTTTACTTCAATCCTAGAACAAGAATACGAAATCAACTTTTTACTTTGTTATCCAAATGGTTTTTTAAAATATACTGAACTTTGCAATTTACTTCAAATAACAGCAGGCAATCATGCCGATTTAGGAGGAATTAGCTATTTAGATATGCAAGCGCATCATCAAGCTTGGGTAATGAGTAGAATGCGACTAGAAGTGGAAAAACTTCCTAAATGGGGAGATAAAGTTATCATTAAAACTTGGATTAAAACTTTAGAAAATTCTCGTTCTATTCGTTCTATGGAAATGTATTTGAATAATGAAAAAATAGTAGGTTGTGAAAGTTATTGGGCAGTTATTAATACAAAAACTAGAAGACCCGATAATTTAGAGTTACCTCATAATCATTTTGAAAAATTCAATATAAATGCTACAAATCAAGATACAATAAAAATTGAAATTGATGAAAATGCGCAAGAAATAGGAATTCGAAAAGTTGTTTTATCTGATTTAGATATTGTAAATCATGTAAACAATGTTAAATATATGGAATGGTGTTTTGATGTTGAAAATCCAGAACGTCTTTTAAAACAAGAGTTAAAAGCAATGGATATTAATTTTATGCGCGAATTAAATTTAGGAGACGAAGCTATCATTAAAGAAAGTAAAATGGAAAAAAAATCTATTTATACTATAGAAAAAGAGAACAAAAAAGCATACGCACTTAAAATAGATTGGAAATAAAAAAAGCGCCTTAACAGCGCTTTTTTATTTCATTATTTTCTTACTACTAATCTAAAACCTTCGCCGTGAATATTTAATATTTCAACGTTTTCATCTTGCTTTAAATATTTTCTTAGTTTAGCAATGTATACATCCATACTACGAGAAGTAAAGTAATTATCATCTCTCCATATCTTTGTTAATGCTAATTCTCTTGGCATTAAATCATTTTCATGTAATGCTAACATTTTCAGCAACTCACATTCTTTTGGAGAAAGCTTTATTGGCTCTTCTTTTAAATAAGTTAAAAATCTTAATTTAGAGTTTAAATGAAAATTACCAATCATAAATTCAAACTTAGTTGTATCTGGTTTTATTTCAGAAGCTTTTCTTGTCATGATGGCTTTTATCTTCATCAATAAAACTTCAGAATCAAAAGGTTTATTTAAATAATCATCTGCACCAACTTTATATCCTTTTAAAACATCTTCTTTTAATGTTTTTGCAGTTAAAAATATAATTGGTACTTCTTGATTTTTCTCACGAATTTCTCTAGCTAAAGTATAACCGTCTTTATAAGGCATCATAACATCAAGAATACAAAGATCAAAAACCTCTCTTTTAAACTTTTCAAAACCTTCCATACCATTTTTAGCTAAAGTAACATCGAAGTCATTTAACATTAAATAGTCTTTTAATATAGCTCCGAAGTTAGGATCATCTTCTACTAATAAAATTTTTCTAGCTTCCATATTTTTATTTTTTAATTTATTAATGGCATTTTAATTGTAAAGGTACTACCCTTTCCTTTTTCACTTTCTACGAATATTTCTCCGTTATGGTCTTCCACAATTTGTTTAACATAAGCTAAACCAAGACCATGACCTTTTACGTTATGTAAATCTCCGGTGTGCTCTCTATAGAATTTTTCAAAAACTCTTTTTTGAGCTAATTTATTCATTCCTGAACCTTGATCTTTAATCTTAATTAAAATTGAATCTTTAACATTTTCTGTATAAATATCAATTATAGGCGCTTCAGGTGAATATTTAATTGCATTATCTAAAATGTTCACTAACACATTTGTATAATGAGTTTCATTTAACAAAATTGTTGTTCTGTTGGCATTAAAATGAACATTGATTTGTCCATCTCTATCTTCAACAATAAGTCCAACATGGTCAATTGCAACTTCTATTATTTCATTTACATCTCGTGGCTCTTTAGAAATATCTAATTCATTTTTTTCTAATCTAGAAATTCTAAGAACATTTTCTACTTGAGCATGCATCCTTTTATTTTCATCTTTAATCATTTTTAGATAACGCATTACCTTTTCTTGATCATTGATTATTTTTGGGTTTTTTATAGCATCTAAAGCTAAATTTATTGTTGCAATAGGTGTTTTAAACTCATGCGTCATATTGTTTATAAAATCAGTCTTTATTTCTGAAATTTGTTTTTGCTTAATTAACTGATTTAATGCACTTGAATAGGTTAAAACAATAATTAAAGTAAACAATAACGACAATGAAGTAATTCCTAATATAGAAGAGAAAACAAATTTATTCTTATGAGGAAATGAAACCAATAATTGGTACATACTTTTATTCTCATTGTCTTGAAAAATTGGAATTCCGTAAGTTGAAGTTTTATCATACTTAAACCTATCTGAACGGATTTTTGTTGCTAAACCGTTACTGTAAATCCCAAACTCAAAAGGTGTTTTTACACCATATTTATCTAGTTCTTCTTTTAGTATTTTTTGCAATTTTTCATTTGAAACTCTATCTTGAATAGGCCTTTGAGCAACCATATCCTTGAACATTACTTCAAACTGAGCTTTATCATAAGCTGTTACATTACCTGTCTTTTTTATAGTAACATCGGGCATTTTATTTAATTCAATTAATGAATTATCAATTCCGTTACCACTATAAATTTCAGTTTTTCTATTAGATACTATATTGCCAACATTTAAACTGTCGGCTTTTTTATCAAAGAACGATCCATTAATACCATAATTTTCTGCAACTACAGTATTAGTATAAATTATAGTTTCATTAGTATTGGTATTTCTTTCATAAAAAAATATTTCTTTTAAAACATTTCTTTCTGGTTCTTCACCAATACTGTCTTTTAATCTATTATATTCTGTAATAAATGAAATAAACTCTTGATTGTTCAAATTTTCAGCAACGTTGCCAATAACTTGTTGAACATGATTTTTAAATTGCTCTTGATTTACAGTTAAAGAAGTATTAATCCAATATAGCTGCACTACAATTATACCGACTAATGACAAACTCATTAAAAAAACTAATAATCTAAATCTTTGTTTATTCATCGATACAAATTTAACTTTTTAACATTTCAAGTTAAATAACATTAACCAAAGATTAACATTAAATGAGATTTTTATGAATTCTTTAAAACTTCAATTATGTTATCAATTTCCTTTAAAGTAGCCTCTAATTTAATATTATTAACAATAAAATTACTACTTTTTTTCTTAATTTCATCAGATAATTGATTCTTAATACGCTCTTTAACACTAAGTTCATTAGAATTATCTCTAAGAATTGTTCTTTGAATTCTAATTTCTTCAGGGGCTGTAACTAAAATAACAGCATCACAATCTTTATCACCTCCAGTTTCAAATAAAATAGCAACTTCTTTTATTATAAATGGATGTTTACTATGTCTTTTTAGCCAATTCGTAAAATGAGTTTTTACTTTTGGATGAATTATTGCATTCAATTGCTTTAATTTTTCAGGATTATTGAATACAATTGATGCAATTTTTTTACGGTCTAATTTATTTTTATTGTCTAAAACATTTTCAGAAAAAATGGAAGAAACCTCTAAAACTACGGATTTTCGGTTCATAATTTTTTTTGCAGCTTCATCTGCTATATAAACAGGAATTCCTTTTGAAGCAAAATAAGATGCTACTGTAGATTTACCACTTCCTATTCCTCCAGTTAAACCAATAATTTTAGTCATATCTTAAATTTTAAAAAATAATTCCGGATGCGCTTCTTGTACAGTCTTTTTAAGTATAAAAATATTAAAGTACGAAATTAAAAATCCTTTTCCATAACCATAAAACTGATAAAAAGCTGCTAATAATGAATAAAATGCGATTTTTAAATTTCTATTTTCAATAAGCGATAATAAAAAAAGAGCCAGAAAATAAATTAAATATAGGATAAAGAATACTTTCATTTTAAAGAATAAAAATAAAATACTCATAATAAAACCTAAACAAAATAATGTAGGAAACCAATACGTTATTTTTGAATATTGAGGATACCATTTATTTAAAATAGGTCTTGCTTTACCAAATTTATTTACTTGAGTGTAGAATTTACTCCAATTAATTCTTCTTTTATGATATACAAAAGCTTCTTTAATAAGTTTTGTTTTAAAGCCTAAATTCCACAACCTAATTGACAAATCGGGATCTTCACCTGGATGAATGTTTCCAAATCCTTTAGAAGCCTCAAAAGCTTTTTTCGAAAGTCCCATGTTAAAACTTCTTGGTTGAAACTTACCTATTTTCTCACTTCCACCTCTTATTCCTCCTGTAGTAAGAAAAGAAGTCATAGTGAAATTTATTGCTTTTTGAATATCTGAAAAACTTTCTAAAGCTTTATCTGGGCCACCAAAACAATCTACAAACTCATTGTTTAATGATTTTTCAACCTCTTTAAGGTAATTTGAAGGTAAAATACAGTCAGAATCTAATATTAAAAAGTATTCCCCTTTTGCATGTTGCATCCCATAATTTCTTGAATCGCCAGGGCCAGAATTAGGTTTAAAGAAATAAGAAATATCTAATTTTTCTTTATATTTCTTTATAACATCTTCACATTTAACTGAAGAACCATCTTCTATAATTACCACTTCAAAAGTAGTATCAAAGTCTAATAAAATTAAACTTTGAAGAAGCTCATCAATTTCTTCTGGGCGATTATATACAGGAATTATAAAAGAAAAATACATGCTTTACATTTTACACAAAGATATGTAAAATAAAAAAGTCCCACCTAAGTGGGACTTTAAAAATTATATTTAATAATTTATTATTGTTTCACAACTTTAATTGTTTTCACAGCGTTACCAACAGTTACATTTACAATGTAAGCACCAGCACTTAACTGAGACATATCAACTTGAGTTGAGTTAGCATTTATATTTCTTGAAAATACTTCTTGTCCAAGTAAGTTCATTACTCTAACTGAAGATATTTCAGAATTATATTCTAAATTAAGAACATCTTTCACAGGATTTGGATATGCTAAGAAAGCATTTGAATCAAATAAATCTGAAGATAAAGCAGGATCAGTTCCTACACAAACATCAAAATTATCAGTATTTGTAGTCGAAGAGTACCAATTATAAACTCTAACTAAGTAAGTATTTCCAATTGTAAGACCAGTAACATTATATGTTTCTGGATCACTAGAACCAAATACTACTAAACTTGCACAACCTGGTGTAGCATCATAAAGACCAATACCCATATCAGTACTTGTTCCTGTAACTGCTACAATATTTAATAATGAAATTCTATGTGCAGTCTGTGTAGCTACAAAACTAAACCATACATCATTATTAGGCGTCCCTGTTACATCATCTGCTTGAGATGAATCTGTTGCACCAACGTTTGTTCCCGCAGTTACAACACCACATAAATAATCTGCATTTACAGTAAGAGCAACTGGATTATCACATTCGTCATTAGACGGTGGACATACATAAGTTATAGCACCAGAAGATATAGAACATCCTGCGTCTTGTTCATTTGTTAAAGTTATAGTAGTACTAGCTCCATCAGCATAAGGTCCAAAAGTTTGAATACCCAATGTAGAAATCATTGTTAAAGGAGTAACACCATCCGTTATAGTTAATGAAGTTGCAGTACCTAAAGAAGTAACATCAACATCTATAGAATATTGTCCATTACCACAATCAGGAACCACAGTATAAGTAGCCGTAGGGTTTACACATGTAGCACAAACAACATCAAAATCCCATGAAGTAGTAAAACTACCATCTCCACAACTTACTGAACCATCTGAATCAATTTCAATATAAATTGAATCTGATGTACTATCAAAAGTTAAACCTGTTAAATCTCCACCATTATTACCTTGATATAATAACGTTCCTAAATTATTAGTTCCATCATAAATAAGAATATCATCACAACAATCTTCTATTTCACCAGCATTAAATGTTATTCTTAAAGGACTTCCATCACTAGAAGTATAAGTAAAAGTTGTAGTGTCATTGTCATCATAACAAAAAACAGTATTTACTGGTGTTCCACAAGTTACTAGAGTTGAAGTTGTAAAATTAATTGGTCCAACCCATGTACTAAAATCTCCACCACCACAATCTGCTCTTACATATACTTCATAATTAGTGTTTGCAGTAAGTGCATTAGTGTTAATGTCTTGTGATACACCAGCTTGAGATGTTGCTCCTACTGGCATTCCTGCTCCTGCTGGAACACCTGTTCCTGCAAGTTGCACTGCATATTCAAAATCAAATTGTGTTCCTGTTGGATCTACCCAAGTTAAATCAACTGAACCAGCTGTAATATTTGTTGCAGCTAAAGTAGTAGGCGCAATACATGAAGGCGTTTCTTCTACAATTACATCATCAATCAAGATATCATTAGTGTACGTAGCCCCAGTATTTGCAACACCTGTAACAGTATATCTAATTTGTATTGGACCTGTAATAGTTAAAGTTGTTAAATCAGTTGTAAACTCAACCCAACCAGCACCTAAATTAGATTGAACAGTGTTCACTAAATTCCAACTAGCTCCATCATAAACTTCAACCTCAAGTAAGTTTTGAGCATCATCATCAACGTTATTACTGAATACAGCATATCTTAATCTTGGAGTAGTTAATGGTGTAACATCAATAAAAGGAGATAATAAAGTACTAACTTCTCCATCTGTATTGTCAGAACCATCCATTCCTATGAAAGTTCCACCACCACCTGAAGTATGATCTGGTACACCTGTAGCACCCCAACCAGAAAACCCAGTTGGTGTAGTCGCAGAACTACCATATTCCCATGGCGTAGCACCACCTTGTGACCAACAACTTGGTAAAGCATTAGTAGCAAAAGGCTGGTTAAATGGAGCTGTAAATACAGCACAAGCCGTTGTGAAATTAAATGGTCCAGCCCATGTACTAAAACCTCCACCACCACAATCAGCTCTTACATAAAATTCGTAAGCCGTATTTGCAGTAAGTGCACTTAAGTCTATATCTTGCGTTACACCAGCTTCAGAATTAGCTGCTACAGCTATTCCTGCTCCCGCTGGAACACCAGTTCCTGCAAGTTGCACCGCATATTCAAAATCGAATTGTACACCAGATGGATCTACCCATGACAAATCTACTGAAGTAGCTGTAATATTTGTAGCAGCTAAAGTAGTTGGTTCAACACAAGCAGGTGTCATTCTAATTTCAAAATTATCTACTGAAAAATCAATATCAGCAGAACCATTTGTTGCACCTTCAACAACTCTAAATGCAAAACGAACATCTTGACCTGCATAAGCATCTAAATCAATTATTGTAGGTGTTCCTGTATTAGAAGGTACATTTGTATCATTAAAAGTGTATAAAATCGTCCAAGCTGTAGTTCCTGTTGAAACTAAAACCTCAACAAAATCATCTGATTCCCATGCAGTAGTTGGTGCATTTGCAGTATTCCATTGTGTAGCAGCAGCGTCAAATTTAATTTCGTAACCAGTTGCAGGAATTGAATAAAGAGGTGTTAATAACCAATCGTTAGCGCCTGTTGTCCAAATTTCATATCTAAAAGCACCTGTAGTACCAACATTTCCAAAACCATCAGCTATCCAACCTGAAGTTCCAAAAGTTGCTGGACCTGCAGTTAAATCTCCATTGTCAGCTTCTTGCCAACATCCAGGAACATAAGTTGTAAAATTTTCAAGTGTAGGAACAGTAAAAGTTCCACAAGCTGATAACACAACTGAAGCCGTGTTAGCAAAAGCCCCACCATTTGTACACGTAACTACTAATCTATAATATTTTGTAGTTGTAAAAGCTGGAGGAGTATATGAAGCTGTTGTAGCTCCTGTACCACCTACTGCAACTGCCCATGCGTCTGCAGTACCATCATCGTCAGATTCTTCCCATTGAAAAGTTAGTCCAGAAACACCAGAACTATACCCACTTGCTACTAAAGCAGCTGGAGTTTGCCCTACTAAAAGTGTTTGTGTTGCCGGCGCCACTGTACCTGCAACTGGTGTTCCAGAACAAGGTGTTGGAGGAGTAAAAATATAAGAAGTACCACTCGCAATTGCTCCAGTATTAGCTGTCACAAAGGTAGAAGTAGTATTTGTATTTGTAGATGCTGTTACTGTATTATAAACAGTTGTTGAAGTAGCAAGTCCAACAGACGCTCCACTATTAGCTGTATTAGCAACCATACCTGCACCATAAACAAATGATACTATGTTTGTAGTTTCTTCTAACACGCACTGAAACCTAGCATTTGCAGCACCTGTAGTGTTTCTTGGCACAGTTACAAACCATTCAATAATTAGTTTTTGGTTTGGAGCAGTACCTGTAAGTAAGTAATGAACCTTACCACCACCAGCTGCAGAACCAGTTGCTAAATCATCCCAATAAGGAAAAATAGCAGGAGTAGCAGTATTTGCATTTGCCGCAGAATTTGTCCATTGAGTTGTAACGGCAGTAGTACCTAGCCTAACCAATCCATTTGCATTTGCTGAAAAATTGTTATAAACAGTACCAGCATATGTAAAAGCAAAACCAATTGGTGTAACTGCTGAAGCTCCATCATCAGAACCCGAACCAATCAGTTGAGTAGACCCAGTCATTGGATCTAAAACTCCTGTAGTATTTGTTGAAAACGAATATGCATTAACTTGTGCATAGGTCGAATACCCAAAGGCTATTAAAAAAGTGAATAATAAAGTAATTTTTTTCATAAGTATATAATATTTGTTATTACAAAAATACTCATAATTAGGTTATTTTTTTGTCGCCAAAGAGTTAATATCGATAAAATGTAATAAAACACCGATAAACGACAAAGGTTTGAGTAAAACCCAAACCTTTGTAACATATCCTGTTTAAAATGTTAGAAATAAAACTAAATTACCTCTTTCTATTTCTAATTTATACTCTTTACTTGTACCATTTCGTTAGCATCAGCATCATAATCTACTCCTTCGAAGCCAAAACCGAATAAATTTAAGAAGTCTTGTTTATAACCTGCCAAATCTCCTAGTTCTACCAATGATTCAGTTGTAGATTCTTTCCATAATTTTGCAATACGTTCTTGAACATCATCACGCATTTCCCAATCGTCAATTCTTATTCTACCTTTATCATCTGTTGGAACAGGTTTTCCTGAATACAATCTATCTGCATATAAACGCTGTATTTGTTCTATACAACCTTCGTGAATTCCTTCAGCTTTCATAATTTTGTATAATAATGAAATATAAAGTGGAATAACTGGAATTGCAGAACTTGCTTGTGTAACCAATGCTTTGTTTACAGAAACATATCCTTTTCCGTTAATATCTTTTAATTTATCTGTAATTTCAAAAGCAGTTGCTTCTAAATGATCTTTTGCACGACCTATTGTTCCTTTTCTGTAAACAGCTTCTGTAACTTCTGGTCCAATATATGAATAAGCAATAGTTGTTAACCCATCTGCTAGTACACCAGCTTCTTTCATAGCATCAATCCACATCATCCAATCTTCACCCCCCATTACAGTTACTGTATTAGCAATATCATCTTCATTTGCAGGTTCAATTGAAACATCAGAAACCTTTCCTGTATGAAAATCGACTGTTTTATTAGTGAAAGTTCCTCCAATAGGTTTTAAAGTAGAACGGTGTAAAACTCCAGTTTCAGGATGCATACGTACTGGCGAAGCTAAACTATAAATGATTTGATCAACCTGACCTAAATCGGCTTTAATCATATCAATTGTTTGTTGCTTTACTTCTTTTGAAAAAGCATCTCCATTAATACTTTTTGCATATAAACCCGCTTTATGTGCTTCTTGTTCAAAGGCTGCAGAATTATACCAACCTGGTGAAGCAGTTTTACCTTCACTTGGTGGTTTTTCAAAGAAAACACCAATTGTTGAAGCATTTGCTCCAAATGCACTAGTAATTCTTGAAGCTAATCCAAAACCGGTTGAAGCTCCAATTACCAATACACGTTTTGGTCCGTTTATTTCTCCTTTTGATTTAATATATTCGATTTGATTTTTTACGTTTTGTTCACATCCTTTTGGGTGAGATGTTAAACAAATAAATCCTCTCATTCTTGGTTCAATAATCATAACTTAAATGTTAATTTGTTGAATTTATTATTAGTTTGTTTGATTTACAAAACTATTAAAAAAAATTAGTTTAATAGTGCTTTTGCGTGATTTAAAGCCGAATCGGAAATTGATTTTCCTGATAACATTTCGGCAATTTCGTTTATTCTTTCATTTTGAGATAAAAGTTTTAGCTCAGAAATTGTAGTTTCATTTTCTGTAAACTTATAAACTTTGTAATGTTGAGTTCCTTTAGCAGCAATTTGTGGCAAATGTGTAATGGCAAATACTTGCATATTTTGACTCATTTCTTTCATTATTTCACCAATTTTAATGGCTATTTCACCAGAAACCCCTGTATCTATTTCATCGAAAATGATAGACGGAAGTTTAGTATAATTAGCCATTACCGCTTTTATTGCCAACATAATTCGAGACATCTCTCCTCCAGAAGCTACTTTTTTAAGTATCCCTAACAGCATTCCTTTATTTGATGTGAATAAAGTTTCAATAGTATCTTTTCCTGATTTGAAATAAGAATCTGTTTGAGAAATCTTAAACTGAATTTTAGCATCAGGCATCCCTAAGTTACTTAATATTGTTTCGATTTGGCTCGATAAATCACTTGTACTTTTAATTCTTCGTTCAGACAATTGATTGGCGTATTCATCAACTCTGTTTTGAGCATCAGCAACTTCAGTCTCCAATTTATTAATTTGAAAATCTAAATCATCTACTTTTACAACCTTAGCATCTAATTCTTCTCGAATTTCAATTAAATCTTCTACAGAATTAACCTGATGTTTTTTCTGCAATGTATAAATAGATTGTAATTTAGTATTAACTTCTTCTAATCGTTCTGGGTTATTAATCACTTTTTCAGAAAAAGAAGAACATTCATTTATAATATCTTGAAATTCAATTTGAATGCTATTTATTCTTTCAGAAACATCTGCATAATTTTTAGATAAACCTGCAATTTTTTGCAAAGATTGTTTTACTTCATTTAGATGAACTGAAATTCCGATTTGCTCGTCATTTGAAATTTGTAATGCTTTATCTAAGCTTTCACTAATGAATTCAACATTTGAAAGTTGCTCTAATTCTTCTTCAAGCAATTCTTGTTCACCTTCTTTTAAATTAGCCAACAATAATTCATTCAACAAAAAAGTATTGTATTCTTGTTCTTTTGAAAGATTTTCTTTTTCTGCTTTAAACTGATTTAATTGTTTTTTTATAGAATTAAATTGTTTTAATTCTTTAGTATAATGAACAATCATTTCGGCGTTATTCGCTATTGCATCAACGATTTCTAATTGGTATTCTTCATTTAGAATTTCTCTTGTTTGATGTTGCGAATGAATGTCAATTAAAAAATTTGAAAGTTCTTGAAGAACATTTAAATTAACCGGACTATCATTAATAAAAGCTCTTGATTTACCAGAAGGTAAAATTTCTCTTCGAATGATTGAATTGTCTTCATAATCTAAATCGTTTTCAATAAAAAAGTTTTGAAGATTATAATTTTTCAATAGAAAATGAGCTTCAATAATACATTTTTGCTCATTATCTTTTAAAACTGATAAATCAGCTCGATTTCCCAAAACTAAACCTAAAGCTCCAAGAAGAATTGATTTACCTGCTCCTGTTTCACCTGTAATAATAGAAAAATTGTCAGAAAAATCAATTTCCAACGATTCTATTAAGGCATAGTTTTTTATAGTTAACGATAAAAGCATTTGAAAAATAGGTTGAAAACAAATTAATTAATCTTGTTCCATTTTACAGAATTCAATGGTGAAATTCTATTTAGTGTTTCAATTAACTGCGCATTATTTGTAGCTGGTCCGCCAGAGAAAATACTTACAATTTCATCTGCTTTAGCATCAAAAAAAGTTCTAGTTAATAAAGCATTTGGTCTGCTTTTTTGAATTTTAGCAATTGTTTCAATTGAAACGGCAACTCCGTCTTTTCCTTTTGACAAATTATCTGCCATTAAGTCTAAGCCTTCAAAATGGTATTGATACAATGATTTTCTGTAGGGTTGAAATGTATTTGAAAGTAAATCAGAAATTAAGAAATAACGATTAGAATTTCCGCCATCTGATTGATTCCATCCTTTATACCCGCTAGATTGGGCAATATTCACAATATTAGAAGCTATTTCTAATTGTTTTGTTCCTCCTAAATCTTCAAAGGAATCTTTATCTAAACCAATTATCATGTTTGAATAAAATGCTAAAACAGATATTAAATTAGAGGTATAACTGTTTTGGTCATAAATTAATTGTTCAAATTCAATGTATCGAAAATTAAAATCTTTATCATTTATATTCAATATAGGTGATTCGTAAGTTGAATTAAAAATAGGTCTAGAAGACTGAATTTGTAAAGTAGACTCAAAATTATTAGAATTATACTTAGCAATATTTATAAAAAAGTTACAAGTAATTTTTTCATTTTGCTTGTATTCTTTAGCAGTCCATTTTGTTGTATTTAAAAACTCTATAAGTTGTTTTTCTAAATTTTTAAATATTTGAGGATTTACATCTGTCATTCTATCATAATTAATAGATACAGTTGCATTTAACTCTTGCGAAAACAAAGATTGAAAACTAATAAAAGCTAATAATACAAATACAACTCTACTTTTCATAATGTTTAATAATTATGTTAACAATATCTTGAGCAACAGCTTCTTTAGACTTTAAATCCATTGGCAATTCCTTAAAATTTTTATCAATAAAAGTTACTTTATTAGTAGAATGGCCAAAACCAGCACCTTTATCGTTTAATGAATTTAAGACAATTAAATCTAAATTTTTCTTTTTAATCTTACCTATTGCATTCTCAATCTCATTTTCCGTTTCTAATGCAAAACCTATTAAAAATTGATTTCTCTTCTTCTCACCTAAAGTAGCTAAAATATCTTGAGTTTTCTCTAATTCAATTGTTAAATTAGTTTCTTGCTTTTTAATTTTTTGAGAAGCAACATTTTTAGGTCGGTAATCAGCAACAGCCGCAGCAGCAATAGCCACATCTACATTTTCAAAATTAGCATGGCATGCATCGTACATTTCTTGAGCTGAAACTACTTTTATTAATTGAATAGAATTGTCCTTTAAAACTTGATTACTTGGTCCAGAAACTAAAATGACTTCCGCTCCTTTATTAGCGGCTTCTTCAGCTATATCGTAACCCATTTTACCAGAAGAATGATTTCCTATAAAACGTACAGGATCTATTGCTTCGTATGTTGGGCCTGCTGTAATTAATATTTTTTTTCCTTTTAGAGGTAATTTTGACAATAAATCATTTTCTAAAAATGAAACTATATTTTCTGGCTCAGCCATTCTACCTTCACCAGACAAACCACTTGCTAGTTCGCCGCTTTCAGCTGGGATAATAGTATTTCCAAATTGTTTTAATTTAGAAAAACTTGATAAGGTTGAAGGGTGCTTGTACATATCCAAATCCATTGCAGGTGCAAAGTAAACCGGACATTTAGCAGATAAATAAGTGGCAATCAAAAGATTATCGCAATTACCATTTGCCATTTTAGACATGGTATTTGCAGTGGCAGGTGCAATAATAAATAAATCAGCCCAAAGAGCTAAATCTACATGATTATTCCACATTGCTTCTTTATCGTCTTCATTAAAAAAATCTGAATATACCTGATTTTTAGAAAGAGTTGACAAAGTTAATGGAGTTATAAAATCCTTAGAAGCAGGTGTCATTATCACTTGGATATGTGCACCTGCTTTTATAAATAGTCTAACAAGATGTGCTGTTTTATAAGCAGCGATACCACCAGAAATTCCTAGTAAGATTTTTTTACCGCTTAGTACAGACATAGTTTTTGTATTATTTTGTATCTCTATAATAGATTTTTTCTTCTAACCACTCTTGTACCGCTAATGCGTGTGGCTTTGGTAATTTTTCGTAAAATTTAGAAACTTCAATTTGTTCTTTATTTTCAAAAATTTCCTCTAAACTATCATTATATGTAGCAAATTCTTCCAACTTTTCAATTAACTCTTTTTTAATTTCAGTGTTAATTTGTCCTGCTCTTTTTGCCATGATTGTAATCGCTTCATAAATGTTTCCTGTTGGAGCTTCAATTACATTTTTATCATATGTAATTGTGTTTACTGAAGCATTTGTCTTTTTTAAATCCATGATTTAAGTCTTATTTAGAAAATTGTTGTAACTCTTTGTCAATACTTGCAGCCATTTCATCTGCCTCCGCTTTAAACTCTGTAGCGCTATTAAATTTTATTAAACTATTAAAGGTTGTCTTTGCATAATTTAATCTTTCTTCCTTTTTATATTCAACACTATTAATTGCAAGTTTATAAGCAGAATCTAATCTATAAAATAATGCTTGCTCTTTATATGGTGTTCCAGGATAATCTGCAATAAATAATTCTAATGCTTTTAATGCTCCTTTATAATCTGAAATAGTATTATATTGTTTTGCAATTTCAAAAGCTTTCATTTCCATCTTCTCTCTTAATTCTTTAACATAAGCATTAGCTTGTGGTAAATATTCAGAGCTTGGATAAGTATCTATAAACTTTTGCATTTTACTAATAGCTTTTTCAGAATCTGTTTGATCTAAACTATATACAGGTGATAATTTATAAAAACATTCCGCTCCTAAAAATGCTGTTTCTTCTCTTTTTTCACTTTTAGGGTAAGTTGCAACAAAATTTTCTAACTGATATCCAGCTAAATAATATTGTTTAGAATCATATAATGCTTTAGAATACAAATAGAACATACGCTCTGCTTGAGGTTTACCTCTATAAACTGGAGCAACTTGTTCGTATAATCTTATTGCTTTTGTATATTTTCCTTTTTCATACATTGTATTTGCCATCTCACTCTTTACAGAAACATCGTCGCTTTTTAAAGCTTTTTGATATGGACTACAAGATACAATACTTAATACTAATAAAAGAAATCCTAAAAATTTATTCATTGATTGTTATTTTATGCTTTATATTCAGTTAAAACAACCCCTAAAAAAGCAACTGCAAATTTAGTTATTATTTATCTTCTAAAAAAATATTTTTTTTAACTTAAACTATTTGTGAATTTATTGATTCTAGAAGCTAAATCTTCATTTACATTTACAAGCGGCAATCTTACTGTGTTTTCAGACAAACCCAATGATTTAAATACTTCTTTAATTCCGCCAGGGTTACCTTGTTCAAAAATCATATCAATTGAATCTGCTAATAAGTAATGTAATTTATAAGCTTCATCTACTTTTCTATTTAACCCTAAACGTACCATTTCGGAAAATTCTTTTGGAAAACCTTCTCCAATAACCGATATAACTCCTGCTCCTCCAGCCAAGACCATAGGTAAGGTAATCATATCGTCCCCAGAAATTACTAAGAAATCTTTTGGTGCTGTTTGAATTAATCTCATTGCTTGAACAATATCTCCAGCCGCTTCTTTAATTGCAATAATGTTATCAAAATCCTTTGCTAATCTTACAACAGTTGAAGGCAACATATTACTTGCCGTTCTTCCTGGAACATTATACAATATAATTGGTAATGGCGAAGCTTCAGAAATTGCTTTAAAATGCTGATAAATTCCTTCTTGCGTAGGTTTGTTATAATATGGAGAAACTGACAAAATAGCATCAAAACTTGATAAGTCTCTTGTATTTAATTCTTCAACTACTTTAGCAGTATTATTACCTCCAACACCAAGAACTAAAGGCAATCTTTTATCATTAGCTTTAACAATTGTATCAATCACTAATTGCTTTTCATCACTTGAAAGCGTAGCAGACTCAGCTGTAGTCCCTAAAACTACTAAATATTCTACACCGCCGTTAATTACGTGATTAACAATTCTTATTAATGCTTCTGTATCAACAGAAAAATCTTTTTTAAATGGAGTTACAAGTGCAACTCCTGTTCCTATAAATTTGTTCATATTATAGTTTATTTAGTATTTTAAGGTATTTAAATAATTCGGAAATAAATTCTTTATATTGACTTACGCTTGTATTAACCATAAAATGGTTTACCCTTTTATCGATAGTTGAAAAACCAACTTTAAAATGAGCTTTTGATGCTTTTGAAACAAGTAACAATGAAGGTCTTTCAACTTCATAATAGTTAATTAATAAATCAAAGGGTTGATCTAAAAAGACATTGACCTCATTTTTACTAATTTCTCCATTAATTTTCATGTCGTTTCTTGTAAAAAAAAGTTCTTTAACTACCTCTTTTTTAGAAACTTTCTTCTTAAAAAGAAGAATTTTGATATTTTTTTGTTCAACTCCATATTGTTCGATTTCTTTTTTAAGAGAATCAATGTTTGAAAAATAAGACTCATCTATAATAACACCTACTGTATGAATTTTATTAATAGAAACGTCTAAGTCAGCACTAGTCAACTTAGAAGAAATAATTTTTTTAAGAAAAAAATCCTTAATTATTTTAGAAAACATAGTAATTTTACGTATTCAACAAAAGTAAAAATTTAAACCTATTTAAGGTATGGTAAAAGTAAAAAAGATAAAATTATGTTTATACAATTTTGTTATATTATTAACATTATCGATGCTTTTTGCATGTTCTTCTAAAAAATACAACAATTACCACACTTCTGCTGTACTTTTAAATGTATCCGATAGTATTCCACTTGATGAACAAATTCAAAAATTCATAAATCCATATAAAACACACATTAATAAAGACTTAGATAGCATACTGGCTTATAACCCCATCACTCAAGACAAAAGTAAAGGACAATGGGAAACAAATATTGGAAATTTTTTTGCTACTACAGCATTAGATTTATCTAGACCTATTTTCCAAAAAAGAGAAAACAAAACAATAGATTTTTGCATGTTAAATCATGGCGGAATTCGCGCAATTATTCCTGCTGGAAATGTAACTTCTAGAACTGCCTATGAAATTATGCCCTTTGAAAACAGCATTATGGTTGTTGGTTTAACCGGAAAAGAGGTTTTAGAATTAGCAAACTATGTTTTAATTGAGAAGAAACCCCACCCACTTGAAGGAATTGTAATTAAAACTAATGATGATTATTCCAAAGTACTTTCTATTAAAATAAACAATATACCGCTTGACGAAAACAAAATATATTATGTTGCTACTTCAGATTATCTTGCAAATGGAGGTGATAACATGATTTTTTTCAAAAACAGTGCTTTAAAATATGATTTAGACTATAAGTTAAGAAACTTATTTATTGATTATTTTAAGAAAATAGATACACTTCCAAATATTACAACAAAACATGTTATAACTGAGTAAAGCTAAAGAAATGAAAAGAAGAGATTTTATACAAAAAACAGTTGCAAGTTCGGCTTTATTATCAATTGGAGGTTTGTCTTTAAGTAGTTTTAATGCGATTAAAGAAACTAAGATCACCATCTTACACACAAATGATGTTCATAGCCATATAGACCCTTTTCCTGCAGATCATCCAAAAAACGCAAATCAAGGAGGAGTTGCTAAAAGAGCTACTTTAGTTGAAAAAATTAGACGCGAAGAACCAAATGTTTTACTATTAGATGCTGGAGACATTTTTCAAGGAACTCCTTATTTTAATTATTATGGTGGCGAATTAGAATTCAAACTTATGAGCATGATGAATTATGATTTAGCAACAATGGGAAATCATGATTTTGACAATGGCATTGAAGGATTTTACGCACAATTACCACATGCAAAATTTGATTTTGTATCAGCTAATTACGATTTTAAAAATACTATCTTAAACGATATTGTAAAACCTTATAAAGTTTTTAAAAGAGATGGTGTAAAAATTGGGATATTTGGACTTGGTGTAGAACTTGATGGTTTAGTGGACAAAAAGTTATACAAAGAAACCGTTTATAATGATCCTATTGAGGTTGCAAAAGACATTACAAAAACTCTTAAAGAAAAAGAGAAATGCGATTTAGTTATCTGCCTTTCTCATCTTGGTTTTAAATACAAAAACGAACCAAATAAAGTTTGTGATATAATTCTAGCCCAAAAAACCAAAGACATCGATTTAATTATTGGAGGACATACACATACTTTCCTAGACAAACCGATAATTGAACAAAACGCAGAAAACAAACCTGTTTTAGTAAACCAAGTTGGCTGCTACGGAATAAATTTAGGTCGTATTGACTTTTATTTGTCTAATGATAAAAAATATGATTCTTTAACAAAAAATATTATTGTTTAATTTTTTCTAAATCTCTGTTTACAAAGTAATTTATTAAAAAATAGTACATTGGTAATTCAAACAAACAACTCAAGTAAACTAATGGTTTAAATTGAAAGTAATATGCGTTAATTACTGCAAAAAAATCTGAAATAAACAAACACATTAAAGTAGCAACTAAAAATTTACTACTTATAGTTTTTCTTTTAAAAAGATTATAAAAACTTAATATTAAAACACTTAACAGTACCACTACATAATTTAGAAATAAATAATAGTGGTGAAATTTAGTTTTAAAGAGAAAAGTGGATGTTATTTTTGTTAAAATAAACAATAAAACTAAAATCGTAATTATTACTCCAAAGTATTTATCATAAGGAGTTCCTTTTATTAAAAGCTTAGAATCCTTTACAATTAAATATAGTAAAATAAACAATATTATAAGATACATTGCTATTGAAAGCTCATGAAAGAAGTTTTCTCCAAATAAATTTATATTATCACTAATAAATAAAAGCCCTATAATATAAAAATGCAAAGGACTTTTTTTTACCTTTGATTCCACCACGTAGTGAAAAGTTATTGACGTTAAAATGATAGGTTTAAAAAACAAAATAGTTTCTTTATCCTCTATTATTCTAAAAAAAAATAAATAAAGAATATATGATAAAAAATATAGAATTAAAGATGGACTAATCTTTTTCATATTAATTACTTTAATTGTTTTTGTCTTTCAATAAAATATCGAGTATAAAAATAATATGATATAATTTGAGAAAGAATATTTGCCAATTTAAAAATCATCAATGGAAATAGATTTTTATTTAAAATAAAAAAAATATCAGAAACAATAAATAAAGAAACACCAATTATTAAATAAAAGTTTACTTTAGAATTTTCATTTACATACAAAAGGGTTGCAAAAACACCCATAAAAACCAATTCAATACCAAATAATAAAAAGTAAATAAATTCTACATTAGAACTGGTATCCAATACATTCAATATACTAATCATTAGGTATATTAAGAAAAAAAGTATTATTATAAAAGATAAATCCGATTTATTGATTTTATTTCTTTTTAAAAAATTAACAATATCCTTAAATAAAAAAAATAAGACAATTAAATAAGGAGTTAAAAAAACAAAAAGGCCTAAAACATAATAATCATCTATATTTATCAAATAAAGCATATCGCCAATAAAAAAAGTGACTAATGAAAGTACAAATAAATTATTTAACCTCCCTTTTGATTCTATATAGTAATAAACAAAAATTGAAGGAATAATTACTGGCTTGGTTAATAAAGCTAAATATTCATTATTAATCAAAACTGAAATAAAATATAAGATACCAGCTATACAAAAAAGAACAATAGAAGGATTTTTTTTAATCATTAATTAGTTTGTTAAATTCTTTTTCATTTATAATTGTTATTCCTAATTTATTTGCTTTTTCTAATTTTGCTGGCCCCATATTATCACCTGCAATAACATAATTTGTTTTTGAAGAAATAGAGCTCCCTACTTTACCTCCATGATCTTCAATTGCTTTTTTCAATTCGTCTCTAGAATATAATTCAAACACTCCAGAAACTACAAAAATTTTATTTTCCAATACATTTGAAATAAATGTACTATTTTTTTCATTCATTTCAAGTTGTATTCCTTTAATTTTTAATCTGTTAATAATTTGAACATTTGTTTTATTCTCAAAAAAAGCAACAACACTTTGTGCAATTTTTTCACCAATTTCATCAACAAGCATTAAATCTAACAACGTTGCATGAGCAATAGCATCGATGTTTTTATAATGTTTAGCCAATTTTTTAGCAACCGTTTCTCCAACATATCGAATTCCTAAAGCATACAAAACACTTTCAAACGGAATTTTCTTCGAATCAGCGACACCTTTTATTAAATTATCTGCAGATTTTTCAGCCATGCGTTCTAACGGAAGTATTTGTTCTTTCGTTAAATCATATAAATCAGCATAATCATTAATCAACCCTGCATTAAACAACAAAGCAACAGTTTCTCCTCCAAGTCCATCAATATCCATTGCTTTTCTTGAAATAAAATGCTGAATTCTACCAATAATTTGTGGCGGACAACCATAAAAATTTGGGCAATAATGATTTGCTTCACCTTCAGTTCTAACTAATTCTGTTTGACACTCAGGACAATGCGTAATATAGTTAATTTTTTCAGAATCAGGTTTTCTCTTACTTAAATCAACCGAGATAATTTTTGGAATAATTTCACCTCCTTTTTCAACAAAAACAGTATCATTTATTCTAATGTCTAATTTTTCAATTTGATCAGCATTATGCAATGAAGCACGTTTTACGATTGTACCGGCTAATTGTACCGGCTCTAAATTAGCTACAGGAGTAATTGACCCTGTTCTTCCAACTTGATATGAAATAGAGTTTAAAACAGTACTCACTTGTTCTGCTTTAAATTTATAAGCCATTGCCCAACGTGGAGATTTTGCTGTATAACCTAACTCTTCTTGCTGAAAAACTTCATTTACTTTAACTACAACACCATCAGTTTCATAAGGTAAATTATGCCTATGTGCATCCCAATAGTTTATAAACTCAAAAACTTCATCTATGTTCTTAACATGTTTTGATTGCTCTGGCACTTTAAAACCAAGATTTCTTGCTAATTCTAATCCTTCAAACTGAGTATCTACAACTTTATCATCTGTAATTATAGTATATAATAAACATTCTAACGGCCGTTTAGCAACTTCAGCACTATCTTGCAATTTTAAACTTCCTGATGCTGTATTTCGTGGATTTGAATAGGGAGTTTCTCCAATTTCTATTAACTCTTGATTCATTTTTTCAAAACCTTCAAAAGGCAAGACAATTTCACCTCTAATTTCAAAAAAATCAGGATAATTCCCTTTTAATTTCAAAGGAACCGATTTAATTGTTCGAATATTATTCGTTACATCATCACCTTGAAAACCATCTCCTCTAGTAACTGCCTTTTTTAAAACACCATTTTCATAGGTAATACTTATAGAAGCCCCATCATATTTAAGCTCACAAACGTATTCTAAATGAACGTCGCCAAGAACTTTTTGACAACGTTTTTCCCAATCCAATAAATCTTCTTTAGAATAGGAATTATCCAAAGAATACATTCTGAATTTATGTTTTGTAGTCTCAAAATTCTTAGTAATAGCACCTCCAACACGTTGAGTTGGTGAATTTTCATCGAAAAATTGTGGATTTTGCTCTTCTAATTCTTGCAACTCTTTCAATTTAGTATCAAACTCAAAATCAGAAATAGTTGGTTTATCCAAAACATAATAATTATAATTATGCAGTTCTAATTCTTTTCGCAGTGCTAGAATTGACTCTAAAGTATTCATATAAAAACAATTATTTATTTTGCTAGTAACGCTTCAAACTTACTAAACAATTCACCTTTACTTATTATTCCACCTTTTTTAATAATTTCAAAAAGTGATTCATTTCTTCCTGCTGAAATATCTTTTTTTCCTTGTTGAATTTCTACTGAATCAGAAAAAACATTCTCGCTTAACCAATTGATTCCTTCCGCAGATAGAAAGTCGGTTGAAGAATCTGTAGAGTTAATGACATATGAATAAACATTGCTATCTATACATTTAAAAAGGAAAATATAATTTTTAGAAAAATGATCAATATACTTAACATTATCTAATGCTTTATCCCAAATCATATCAGAAAAAACATCTATTTCTTGTTCTGCAACTAAAGGTTTATTCTTTTTTAAATCATCCCATTCTTTTTTATCAATTGACTGAGTTGCCAAGAAATTTATAAATTCGGGATGTAATTCTTCTAATTGTTCCTTCGTTAATCTTGCATATTTCATGTAAAATATCTTTATGTATTGTAAATTAAGGTAAAATCACTTCTTTTTCAATACAATTTTATGGTGTAAATATAAAAAAAAAGCTCCGCAATGTGCGGAGCTTCAATTATTTTTTGAAATTAAATTATGCTTGTTCAGCAACAATTTCATAAGCCAATTCAACAATCACATCTCTATGTAATCTTACGTTAGCATTGTATTTTCCAACACGCTTAACGATTCCACTTGAAATGAATTTCTTGTCGATATCATGACCATTACTTGATAAAACTTCTGCGATGTTTGCATTAGTTACAGAACCAAATAATTTTCCACCACCAGCTTTAACAGCAATTTTAATTTCAAGAGCTTTTAATGATTCAGCAATTTTATTTGCATCGTCAACTAATTTTTGCTCTTTGTGTGCTTTTTGTTTTAAGTTCTCAGCTAACACTTTCTTAGCTGAAGGAGTTGCTAAAGAAGCAAAACCTTGAGGAATTAAATAGTTACGACCATAACCGTTTTTAACAGTTACTACATCATCTTTAAATCCTAAATTAGGTACATCTTGTTTTAAAATAAGTTCCATGTTGTTGTCCTTATATTATGAGAAGTTAGGTTTCATTAAATTGAAAACCAACAACTTTTATTTAATTATTATTTTAATAAATCGGCCACGTATGGCATTAAAGCTAAGTGACGTGCTCTTTTAACAGCTACAGACACTTTTCTTTGATACTTTAATGAAGTACCTGTTAAACGTCTTGGTAAAATTTTACCTTGTTCGTTTACAAACTTTAATAAGAAATCAGCATCTTTATAATCGATATATTTAATACCTGATTTTTTAAAACGACAGTATTTCTTTTGTTTGTTAGTTTCAATATTTAATGGCGTAAGATATCTAATCTCTCCGTCTTTCTTTCCTTTTGCAGATTGCTCTAATGTAGACATAACTTAGTTTGATTTAGATTTTAATTTTTCTCTTCTTCTTTCTGCCCATGAAATAGCGTGCTTATCTAACGATACATTTAAGAAACGCATAATACGCTCTTCACGTCTTAATTCAGTTTCGAAAGCGATAATAATATCAGCTGGCGCTTGGAATTCAAATAAGTGATAAAAACCACTTTTTTTGTGTTGGATTTCGTAAGCTAATTTTTTTAAGCCCCAATCCTCTTTTGATACCATCTTTGCTCCTCTAGAAGTAAGAAAATCTTCAAACTTACTTACTGTTTCCTTTACCTGTACTTCAGATAAAACGGGATTCAAGATGAAAACAGCTTCATAATGATTCATAATATGATTATTTATTGTTAAATTGGGTGCAAAAATAGACAAATTATTTATACTAACAAAACCTATTTTAAATATTTCTCAAATTTAAAATATTTAACTTGTTTTATTAAGTTTTTTACTATACATTTAACTCATCTAATAGAATATCTTATGAAGCTGAATTGTATAGTTGTTGATGATAGCGCCATTCAAAGAATGACAATTACAAAACTTGTAAACGAATCTACTAATCTAAACCTTGTAGGAGATTTTGCAAATGCTCTTGAGGCTAAAAATGCTATCAACAACAATGTTGTTGATTTAATTTTTTTAGATATTGAAATGCCATTAATTAATGGTTTTGACTTGTTAGATGGATTAAGAGTAAAACCCCAAATTGTTTTCATTACTTCTAAAGCTGATTATGCCGTTAAGGCTTTTGATTATGAAGCTACTGATTTTCTTCAAAAACCAATCTCCAAAGAACGCTTCTTAAAAGCTGTTAAAAAAGCATTGGAACTACACCAATTAAGAAACGAAACTCCCGAAGACCAAGGAGAAACCATTATTATTAAAAGTAATCTTAAAAAACTAAAAATTTATACTTCAAAAATTAAATGGGTTGAAGCTTTTGGCGATTATATTAAAGTTATTACCGATGAAGACAGTCACTTAGTTTTATCTACGATGAAAGCTTTTGAAAAAGAATTACCTGAAGGTAAATTTATTAGAGTACATAAATCATATATTGTAAACTTAGAAAGAGTTGAAAAATTCAACAGTAAATTTGCTGAAATTGGCAAAACCAAAATACCAATTAGTAGAAATAAAAAAGAAGTAATTTCTGAAGCAATTGAAAAACTTTAATAATTATCAACATTTACAATAACTCGTATTGACCTGTATTGAGCAATTGCATCAAAACTCATTAATATCTTATTAATTTTTTGCTTACTATTGCCTAAATGCGCTGTGGTAGGAATTTTAATTAAAATAGTTCTAATAAACTCGTTTCTAATTTTACTAATCGCAGGTTCCTCAGGTCCAAGTACTGTCATGTTTAAACTTTGATTCAACACACTATACAACCACATTGAACCTTCTTTTAGTTTTTCATAATCTCTATGCTTTAACGTAAGTTTCAACAACCTCACATATGGAGGATATTTAAAGTTTTTTCGTTCGTAAATTTGCTCTTTATACATAGCATCATAATCATTACTTAAAACTTGCTGCAAAGTATTATGAAAAGGATTATAAGTTTGAATCATTACTTTTCCAGGCAAGTCTTTTCTTCCTGCTCTACCAGAAACCTGAACAATCATTTGAAAAGCTCTTTCGTAAGCTCTAAAATTGGGTTGATTCAATAAATTATCGGCATTTAAAATTCCAACTAAGGTTACCTTATCAAAATGAAGACCTTTTGCTAACATTTGAGTTCCAACTAAAATATCAATTTCCTCATTTCTAAAAGCATTGATGATTTTTTCATAACCATGTTTTCCACGAGTTGTATCTTGATCCATTCGACCAATATTTTTATCTGGAAAAAGTTGTTTTAATTCTAATTCAATTTGCTCAGTACCAAAACCTTTTGTGGACAACTCAACCGAATGACAACTATGACAATGCGTAGGATTGGCAATGGAATAACCACAGTAATGGCATCTTAGTTGATTTTTAAACTTATAATAGGTTAAACTTACATCGCAACTTGGACAATGCGAAACATGACCACAGGTTTTACATTCTACATAAGGTGAAAAACCTCTACGATTTTGAAAAAGAATTACTTGTTCGCCATTTGCAAGAGTTTCTGATATTTGTTTTATTAAATCATCTGAAAAGTGTCCAGTCATTTTCTTTCGAAAATATTTGTCTTTTAAATCAATCAGTTCAATTTCAGGTAAAACTACATTTCCATATCGTTTTTTCAGTTGAACTAAACCGTATTTATTAGACTTACAATTATAATAACTTTCAAGACTTGGAGTTGCACTTCCTAACAGCACTTTTACCTTAAACTGATGAGCTAAAACTATAGCAGCATCTCTAGCATGATATCTTGGTGCTGGATCTTGTTGCTTAAAAGTTTGTTCGTGCTCTTCATCAACAATTATAAGTCCTAAATTTGAAAAAGGTAAAAACAAAGCGCTTCGAACTCCAATAATAATTTTTGCTTTCTCGGATTTTTCAATCAAATGATTCCACACTTCTACCCTTTCATTATTTGTATATTTCGAATGAAAAACAGCTACTTGATTTCCAAAATAATCGGTTAATCGTTGAACCAATTGTGTGGTTAAAGCAATTTCTGGCAGAAGAAACAAAACCTGTTTATCTTCTTTAATATATTCTTCTATTAACTTTATATAAATTTCGGTTTTACCCGAAGCCGTAACTCCGTGTAATAAATTAACATCGAAATTTTGAAAATTATCTTTTATAGAATTTAAAGCAATTTGTTGAGCCTCACTCAAGGTAAAGTTTGCATTCTCATTCTTATTAAACACAACTCTATCTTCATTAATATAATAATCTTCGAAGATTTGTTTTTGAATAAGTGAGTTTATAATTGAAGTTGAACTTTTTGAAGTTTCTAACAATAACTTTACTGAAATTGGCTTTTTTGTAGTTGCTTTTAATTGAAAAAAACTTAAGACCAATTCCCTTTGTTTTTTAGCCCTACTTAACGATTCTAATAACTCCGATAATTTATCTTGATTATCGTAGTTTTCGTGTAATTGAATATATTTGGTTTGCTTTGGTTTATATTGCTCCTTGATTTCTTCTTGTAAAAGGATTACACCTTTTGCAATTAAAGCGTTTATCGTATTAAAAATATTCTTCTTATTAAGAATACTTACAATCTCATTAATTCGTAATGACGATTGAATTTTTAAAGCTTCAACGATTAAATATTCATCATCTTTTAAATTAATTTCAATTAAATCAGCTTCATTATTTAAACTAATTAATGTTTCACTTTCGATTATAAAGCCAGAAGGAAATGCGCACTTATATACTTCGCCTAACGAACACATGTAGTAATTTGCAATCCATTTCCAATGTTCAATTTGAAAAGAGTTCACTACTGGTTTTTCGTCTAAAATTTGAAGAATTTCTTTTGCTTCATATAACTGAGGCGGATTATTGTTTTTACCTAATACTAAACCTGTATAAATTTTAGTTTTTCCAAACGGAACAGCAACACGCATCCCAACTTGAATGTATTCAAATTCAGCTTCAGAAACTTGGTAGGTAAAATTTTTTGAGACTGCAATAGGCAAAACCGTCTCTATGAAATACTGCATAAAACAAAGATAGTTTGAAAAAAGACAAAAAAAAAGCACCTTCAAATTGAAAGTGCTTTTTTGTATGTTATTATTAGAAAATTACTTTCCTAACATTCCGTCTTTTAAATCTTTATCAGCAGGTTTTGTTCCTAACCAAATACCGAATAACGCTTTTTTAAAGTCATGACCATCGATAGTTCCTTTTTTAACTCCGTTTTTTAATACCACTACGCCTTGTCCAGGAATATTTGCAATAATAAAAGTATCTCCTTTTTTAATTTCTTCTTTAAAAAAACCTTTGAATTTATCAATTTTAGCTTTTAAAGGAGCTGTGTTTTTATTTGTAGAGTTTTCAAATCCTTCATTAACAGCATCTATCATTTTTTCTGAAGTTATCATTCCAGAAACAATATCTAATTTTATTGCTCCAGCACCTTTACTATCTGTAATGTCTTTTGCATTTGAACTTTTTGTTGGTAAATACAAAGATCCAACATATAAATCAATCCACATTTTTTCTCTAAGACCAGCTCCATTTAACGCAAGAGACTCACCTTCGACAGTTAATTTTGAATCAATTTTTACACCAGAAACTGTTTGTTGTGCATTAGCAGAGAAAATTCCTGTAAAAGCAACTAATAATAATGTTAAGATTTGTTTTTTCATGATTGTTCTTTTTTTAATAATTTTTGTTAAATATATAATTTTTTTCTTTTTAATTTAGTGATGGTTGCATTTATTTCAAATCCTAATAAGAGAACCATACAATTTATCCAGATATAAAACATTAAAACAAGAAGTGTGCCAATTGACCCATACAACTCATTATATTTTGAAAATTTCACTACATAAACACCAAATAAATAGGAAGATAGAATAATTAAAAGAGTAGTGAAAACTGCTCCATAACTAATAAATGTAACATCTTTTGTCTCCCTCGTACCAAATTTATATAAAATTGATGTA
>PKEA01000095.1 GCA_002862805.1 Flavobacteriaceae bacterium
ACCTGTTCCTGGTGTTGAAAATGCTGCAGTTAATACAGATTCTGGAATTTCAAACAATGTGATATTAGGAGCGCTTTCGTTAGTGTTGTTGATGTTGGTTGTAATGTTGTTCTTGGTTAGAAATGTTTTGACTAAAATAGCTAGTTCTAATGGTATTGAGGTTGCTTCGAAAGAAAAATCTTTACCTTTGTGGAAAGCATATGCTAAAAATCAATTTTTGGTTTTAGTTACCGCAATTTTGTTTTTATTAATGTCTGCATATTTTGCTTACGGGTACTTAATGCAAGTAGGGGTGGATCAAGATTATGAACCAGTTCAGCCAATTCATTATTCTCACAGAATACATGCAGGTGATAACGAGATTGACTGTAAATACTGTCACTCTGCTGCTAGAGTTGGTAAGCATTCTAATATTCCTTCTTTAAATGTGTGTATGAATTGTCATAAAAACATTGGTGAGGTTGCTCCTGAAACTTTGGCTGAAGGAAATGAGTTTGGTGTAGATTATAATGCTGAAATTCAAAAGTTGTATGATGCGGTAGGTTGGGATAAATCAACACAAAAATATACTGGGAAAACTACTCCTGTTAAATGGGTTAGAATTCATAATTTACCAGATTTTGTTTACTTTAATCATTCGCAACACGTAACTGTCGCAGGTGTAGAGTGTCAAACTTGTCATGGTCCTGTTGAAGAGATGGAAATTATGAAGCAGCATTCTCCATTAACAATGGGTTGGTGTGTTAACTGTCACAGAGAAACAAATGTGAAAGTTGAAGATAATGAGTACTATAAAAAAGTACACGAAGAGCTTTCTAAAAAATATGGTGTTAGTAGTCTAACTGCAGCGCAAATGGGAGGTTTAGAATGTGGTAAATGCCACTATTAATAATAAATTAAGAAGTTAATATCTATATATAATATGGCATCAAACAAAAAATACTGGAAAAGTGTTGAAGAGCTAAACGAAAATAGCTCTATTGTTGAGACGCTAAGAAACAATGAGTTTGTTGAGCAAATTCCTGTAGATGAGTTTTTAGGAGATAAGGATTCACTTGCAAATGCATCAACTTCTCGTCGTGACTTTTTGAAATATGTTGGATTTAGTACTGCTGCTGCTTCGTTGGCTGCTTGTGAAGGTCCAGTTGTAAAATCGATTCCTTATGTAGTGCAACCAGAAGAGGTAATTCCTGGTGTTGCAGATTATTATGCAACAACTATTGCAGATGGTTTTGATTTTGCTAACATTTTAATTAAGACTCGCGAAGGTCGTCCAATTAAAGTTGAAAATAATAAATTAGAAGGAGCAATTTCTGGTGCAAATGCAAGAGTTCATGCTTCTGTACTTTCATTATATGATAGCTTACGTTTAAAGCAATCTAAAATTGCAGGTAAAGACGCTGCTTGGTCAGAAGTTACTTCTAAAATAAAATCTTCATTAGAAGATGCAAAAGCTAAAGGTGGAAATGTAGTGTTATTAACTAATACTATGGCAAGTCCATCTACTGATGCGTTGATTGCTGATTTAATTGCTAAATATCCAACTGTTAAACAAGTAGTTTATGATGCGGTTTCAGAATCAAATGCTTTAGATGCTTTTCAATCTGTTTATGGAGTTAGAGGTTTAGCTGATTATGATTTTTCAAAATCAGATGTAATCGTATCTGTTGGTGCTGATATCTTAGGAGATTGGCAAGGAGGTGGATTTGATGCTTCTTATGCAAAAGGACGTGTGCCTAAGCAAGGTAAAATGTCAAAGCATATTCAAATTGAGGCAAACATGTCTTTAGCTGGTGCTAATGCTGATAAAAGAATTCCTTTAAATGTTGCTGAGCAAAAAATTGCTTTAGCAGATTTATATAATGCTATATTTAATGGGTCAACTCCAAAGAATGCTGAAGTTGCTAAAGTTGCTAAACAATTAAGCGCTGCTGGTACAAAAGGAGTTGTAGTTACTGGTTTAGATGATAAAGATGCTCAGTTATTGGTTTTAGCTATCAATGCTAAAATTTCTTCTGAAGCATTTAATCCTTCTGCTGCTCGTTTAACTAGAAAGGGAGATGCAAAAGCAGTTGCTCAATTAGTAGCTGATATGAATGCTGGTTCTGTTCATACTTTAATTATGAGTGGTGTTAATCCAGTTTATACTTTAGCAAATTCAAAAGAGTTTGTTGCTGGACTTAAAAAAGTGAAACTTTCTGTAGCTTTCTCTATGAAGGAAGATGAAACAGCTAGTGTAACAACTATTGCTGCTGCAGCACCACATTATTTAGAGTCTTGGGGAGATGTTTCTCTTTCAAGAGGACATTATAGTGTAATGCAACCAACAATTCGTCCATTATTCGATACAAAACAATTACAAGAAGTTTTATTGTCATTAAATGAAAATGCTACTTCTTATCACGATTATTTAAAAGGTTTTGCTGCAAGTCAGTTAAATGGTAAATCATGGAATCAAACGGTTCATGATGGTTTTGCTGTTGCTGAAGTTGCACCACTATCTGCAAGTGTTTTAGAAGCTTCTGCTTCCGCTTCAAAATTAGCTTCTTCAAAATCTACTGGTCTTGATTTAGTATTATATACTAAAACAGGAATGGGAGATGGTCAACAAGCAAATAACCCTTGGTTACAAGAATTTCCAGATCCTATCACAAGAGTTTCTTGGGATAATTATGTTACAGTTTCTAAAGCTGATGCTGAAAAATTAGGATTAGAAAACTGGAATGTTGCTAATGGAGGTTTAAATGGTAGTTATGTAACTTTAAAAGTTGGAAATGCAACTTTAAGTAAAGTACCAGTTATCATTCAGCCTGGTCAAGCAAAAGGAGCTGTTGGTTTAGCTTTTGGTTACGGTAAAACAGCTTCAATGAAACAAGAAATGCAAGTAGGTGTTAATGCATATACTTTATACGCTAACTTAAATGCAAATCAAACTGTTTCGATTGCTAAAGAAGATGGTGAACATGAATTTGCTTGTGTTCAATTACAAAAGACATTAATGGGTAGAGGTGATATCATCAAAGAAACTACCTTAGAAATATTTAATTCTAAAGATGCTGCTGTTTGGAATCCAGTTCCTATGGTTTCTTTAGATCATAAAGATACTCCTGCTACAGAAGTTGATTTATGGACTTCATTTGACAGGTCTACAGGTCATCATTTCAATTTATCAATTGATTTGAATGCTTGTACTGGATGTGGAGCTTGTGTTATTGCATGTCATGCAGAAAACAATGTTCCTGTTGTTGGTAAAGATGAAGTAAGAAGAAGTAGAGATATGCACTGGTTGCGTATTGATAGATACTATTCTTCTCAAGATACTTTTGATGGAGATAACAAACTTAAAGGAGGAACTTCAGGTCTTGTAAACTCTGTAAGTACTTTGTCTGCAATGGAAGATCCTGCAGAAAATCCTCAAGTGGCTTTCCAGCCAGTAATGTGTCAACACTGTAATCACGCTCCATGTGAGACAGTTTGTCCTGTTGCTGCTACATCTCATGGTAGAGAAGGTCAAAACCATATGGCATACAATCGTTGTGTAGGTACTCGTTACTGTGCAAACAACTGTCCATATAAAGTAAGAAGATTCAACTGGTTCTTATACAATAAAAACAGCGAATTTGATTATCATATGAATGATGATTTAGGACGTATGGTATTAAACCCAGATGTTAATGTTCGTTCACGTGGAGTTATGGAGAAATGTTCTATGTGTATCCAGATGACTCAATCTGTTAAGTTAAACGCTAAGCGTGAAGGTAGATTAGTTAAAGATGGTGAATTCCAAACAGCTTGTTCTGCAGCTTGTTCAAGTGGGGCAATGATTTTTGGAGACGTAAATGATAAAGATAGTCAAGTAGCTACTTTAGTAGAAGATGACCGAATGTATCATTTATTAGAACACATTGGTACAAAACCAAATGTATTCTACCATGTTAAAGTTAGAAACGATAAATAATTATTAATTAAGAAACAAAATAAAGGATATGTCGTCTCATTACGAAGCACCCATTAGAAAACCTTTAGTAGTAGGAAGTAAATCCTACCACGATGTTACTGTAGATGTTGCTGCACCTGTTGAAGGTAGAGCTAATAAACAATGGTGGATTGTATTTTCAATCGCATTAGCAGCTTTCCTTTACGGATTAGGTTGTATGATATATACCGTATCTACAGGTATAGGAACTTGGGGATTAAATAAAACAGTTGGTTGGGCTTGGGATATTACTAACTTCGTTTGGTGGGTTGGTATTGGTCATGCCGGAACCTTAATTTCAGCAGTATTACTATTGTTCCGTCAAAAATGGAGAATGGCTATTAACCGTTCTGCAGAAGCTATGACGATTTTTTCTGTAATGCAAGCTGGTTTGTTCCCTATTATTCACATGGGACGTCCATGGTTAGGATATTGGGTATTACCTATTCCAAATCAATTTGGTTCATTATGGGTTAATTTTAACTCTCCATTACTTTGGGACGTATTTGCAATTTCAACGTATTTATCAGTATCATTAGTTTTCTGGTGGACTGGTTTATTACCTGACTTTGCAATGCTTAGAGATAGAGCGATAACTCCTTTCACAAAAAGAGTATACTCAATTTTATCTTTCGGATGGAGTGGTAGAGCAAAAGATTGGCAACGTTTTGAAGAAGTATCATTGGTGTTAGCTGGTTTGGCTACTCCTCTTGTACTTTCTGTACACACAATTGTATCTTTTGACTTTGCAACTTCTGTTATTCCAGGTTGGCACACAACAATTCTTCCTCCTTATTTCGTAGCAGGAGCTATTTTCTCTGGATTTGCAATGGTAAATACATTGTTAATTATTATGAGAAAAGTATCTAACTTAGAAGACTATATTACAGTACAACACATCGAATTAATGAATATTGTAATCATGATTACAGGTTCTATTGTTGGTTGTGCTTACATCACTGAGTTATTCATTGCATGGTACTCTGGAGTAGAATATGAACAATACGCATTCTTAAATAGAGCAACTGGTCCTTACTGGTGGTCTTACTGGTTAATGATGACTTGTAATGTTATTTCTCCACAGGTTATGTGGTTTAAGAAAATTAGAACAAGTATTATGGCTTCGTTTATTATCTCTATCGTTGTAAACGTGGGTATGTGGTTTGAGCGTTTCGTAATTATTGTAACATCTTTACATAGAGATTATTTACCATCATCTTGGACTATGTTTCAACCAACATTTGTCGATGCAGGTATTTTTATAGGAACAATCGGATTCTTCTTTGTATTATTTTTATTATATTCTAGAAGTTTCCCTGTAATTGCTCAAGCAGAGGTTAAAACCATTTTAAAATCTTCTGGAGATAATTATAAAAGAGAAAGAGAAGAAAACGGTCACAATCATTCAGATAATCATTAATATCATGAGTAATAAAGTTATACACGCTATATATAATGATGATGATGTTTTAATGGATGCTGTAAAGCAAACAAGAGCAGCTCATCATCATATCGAAGAGGTTTATACACCTTTTCCAGTACACGGATTAGATAAAGCTATGGGGTTAGCTCCAACGAGAATTGCAATTGCATCATTTATGTATGGTTTAGTTGGGATTTCAATTGCAACTTTTATGATGAGTTTTATTATGATTCATGATTGGCCACAAGATATTGGTGGTAAACCAAGTTTTAGTTATTTAGAAAATATGCCGGCATTCGTGCCAATTATGTTTGAAATGACAGTTTTTTTTGCAGCCCATTTAATGGTAATTACTTTTTACATGAGAAGTAAGTTATGGCCATTTAAACAAGCTGAAAATCCTGATGTAAGAACTACAGATGATCATTTTTTAATGGAAGTTGGAGTTCATGGAAACGAGGAAGAATTAATTTCTTTTTTCCATTCAACAGGTGCGGTAGAAGTTAAAGTAATCGAAAAGCATTAATATCAAGATATGAAAAGCTTATATAAAATAGTAGGTGTATTAGGTTTGTCTTTCTTAGCAACTTCTTGCTTTGATAAGTCGAAGCCAAACTACCAATTTTTCCCTAATATGTATGAATCAGTTGCATATGAAACTTATTCTGAATCAGAATCATTTAATTCTAAAAATGGTTTAAAAGGAAAAGAAGGTCAATTACCTGCAGAAGGTTCTGTTAAAAGAGGATTTGTTCCTTATGAAATTCCAAATACTCCGGAAGGTTACGCCCTTTCTAAAACCATTACTAGTTCGCCTTTAGACAGTATTTCTAAAAACGAAGAGAAAGGTAAAGAATTGTTCAATATTTATTGTGCAATTTGTCATGGTGAGAAAGGTGACGGAAAAGGGACTTTAGTTAAAAGAGAGAAGTTCTTAGGAGTTCCTAGCTATGCTGATAGAGAAATATCTAGTGGAAGTATATTTCACGTAGTTACTTATGGATTAAATTCTATGGGTTCTCATGCAAATCAACTTTCTCAAGAGGAAAGATGGGTAGTTGCTGATTACGTTTTGAAATTGAAGTCTGAATTATAATTGTAAAACACTTTTTTGAAAATCATTGATATGTATACATTTTCAAGTAAATTAAAAACTTTTTCTTTTATCCTTATGATTGTAGGGTTAATTGGTATTGGGGTTGGCTTTATGAATGCTCCAAAAACTATTGAAGAAGTTGAACAGATAGTAAACGCTGAACATGGACATGATGCTCATGCAGAAACAACAATCCATCATGATGCTGATTCTCACGATGCACATGCAGATGCAGAACACAAAGAACATTTAGAGCATGTATTACATCAATTGCAAAATAAGCCTTGGGCTGCTTTTTATGTTGCTTGTATTTTCTTTATGTTGCTTTCTTTAGGGGTTTTAGCTTTTTATGCTATTCAATATGTTGCGCAGGCAGGTTGGTCTCCAGTTCTTTTTAGGGTAATGGAAGGTATTACAAGTTATTTGTTACCAGGTTCTATTATTTTCTTTTTAGTTTTAGTATTATCGGGTATGCATTTTAATCATTTATTTGTTTGGATGGATGATGCGGTGGTTGCTAAAGATCATTTATTACAAGGTAAAGTAGGCTTTTTAAATGTTCCATTCTTTTTAATAAGAGCTGTTATATTTTTAGGGTTTTGGAATTTATATCGTTATTTTTCTAGAAAAAATTCTATTGCTCAAGATAATGCTATTGATAATTCATTCTTCAAAAAGAATTTTAATATCTCTGCGATGTTTTTAGTATTCTTTATTATTTCTGAATCTATGATGTCTTGGGATTGGATTATGTCTGTTGATCCTCATTGGTATAGTACTTTATTTGGATGGTATGTTTTTGCTAGTTTCTTTGTAAGCGGTATAACTACTATTGCATTAATTACTTTATACTTAAAGTCCAAAGGTTTGTTACCGGAGGTAAATACAAGTCATATCCATGATTTAGCTAAATTCATGTTTGGAATTAGTATTTTCTGGACTTATTTATGGTTTTCTCAATTTATGTTAATTTGGTATTCAAATATTCCTGAAGAAGTTACTTATTTTATAACTAGAATAGAAGATTATAATTTACCGTTTTTTGGAATGTTAGTTATGAACTTTATATTCCCATTGTTAATTTTAATCAATACTGATTTTAAACGATTAACATGGATTATTGTAATGGCTGGTATTGTTATATTATTTGGTCATTATATTGATTTTTTCAATATGATTATGCCTGCAACGGTTGGTGATCAATGGTTTATTGGTATTCCAGAAATTAGCTCATTATTTTTCTTCTTAGGGTTATTTATTTTTGTTGTATTTACTGCTTTAACTAAAGCGCCTCTTGTAGCAAAAAGAAACCCTTATATTGAAGAGAGCAAACATTTTCATTATTAATATTTAAAAGAAATAAACAAATGACAAGTTTATTGATATTCTTAGTTTTAGCTTTTATTGGAATTGCTGTTTGGCAATTGACTAAAATTTTTGACCTTACTCAAGTTGGTACTTCAAAAGATAATTCTGAAGTGGCTAATGATCATGATAATAAAGTTAATGGTTATTTAATGTTTGCCTTTGTTGGTTTCATATATCTATTCACTATTTATTCTCTAGTTGCTTGGGGGGATTTAGTATTAGGAACACCTGCCTCTGCTCATGGTTCGGAAGTTGATAATTTAATGAACATCTCGATGGCATTAATTTTCTTCGTTCAAACTATAACTCAGTTTTTACTACATTATTTTACACACAAGTATAGTGGTAGAGAAGGCCAAAAAGCACTATATTTTGCTGACAATAATAAATTGGAAGCAATTTGGACTATTATTCCTGTAATTGTTCTTTCAGGGTTAATTCTTTATGGTTTATATACTTGGAATGATATTATGTTTTATGATGAAGAAGAAGATGTAATGTATGTAGAAGTTTATGCCAAACAATTTTCTTGGGAAGCTAGATATGCAGGTGAAGATAATACTCTAGGTAAAGCTAATGTTAGATATATTGAAGGTGTTAATACTTTAGGTGTTGATATGGAAGATCCTGCTGCAAATGATGACAAAGCTGTAACTGGTGAATTACATATTCCTCTTGGTAAAAAAGTTGTTTTTAAATTTCGTTCTCAAGATGTTCTACATTCTGCATACATGCCTCACTTTAGGGCTCAAATGAATTGTGTTCCAGGTATGGTTACTCAGTTTGCGTTTGTTCCTACAGTTACAACTGCTGAAATGCGTTTAGATGATAAAATAATTGAAAAAGTTAATAAAATAAATAAAATTAGAGCTGCTAAAAGCCTTAAGCTTGTTGCAGAAGGTAAAGAAGCTTTAGATCCTTACACTTTTGATTATTTATTATTGTGTAATAAAATTTGCGGAGCTTCTCACTACAATATGCAAATGAAAGTTGTAGTTGATACTCCAGAGGATTTCAAGAAATGGTTAGCAGAAAAACCAACTGTTACTAAAGTTTGGAAGGATGCAAATGCACCTGCACCTGTAGAAGTTAAAGAAGTTACTCCGTCTCAAGTAGTTGATTCTACTGTTGTAGTAGCACAAGTTATAAAATAATTAGGTTTTTTTTAATTTTTTAGAATAAGATTATGTCAGCACACGAACACGGTCATCATAAAGAAACTTTCATTACTAAATATATTTTTAGTATTGACCATAAGATGATTGCTAAGCAATATTTAATTACAGGAATGTTAATGGGAATCATAGGAGTTATGATGTCTATTTTCTTTCGTATGCAAATTGCTTGGCCAGAGGAATCTTTTGAGATATTTAAAATATTTTTAGGCGAAGATTATGCTCCAGGAGGAGTTATGAGAAATGATATTTATTTAGCTTTAGTTACAATTCATGGTACCATAATGGTATTCTTTGTTCTTACAGCTGGATTGAGTGGTACTTTTAGTAACTTATTAATTCCTTTACAAATTGGAGCTAGAGATATGGCATCTGGATTTATGAATATGCTTTCATATTGGATGTTTTTTGTTTCTTGTATTATAATGATTGCTTCATTGTTTGTAGAATCTGGTCCGGCTTCTGCAGGTTGGACAATCTATCCACCATTAAGTGCATTACCACAAGCAATCCCTGGTTCTGGGACAGGTATGACATTATGGTTAGTGTCAATGGCTATTTTTATTGCTTCTTCATTAATGGGATCTTTAAACTATGTTGTAACAGTTATTAATTTAAGAACGAAAGGAATGACAATGACTCGTTTGCCATTGACAATTTGGGCGTTTTTTGTAACGGCTATTATTGGTATTGTTTCTTTTCCAGTTTTGTTTTCTGCTGCATTATTGTTAATTTTTGACAGAAGTTTTGGAACATCATTCTTCTTGTCTGATATCTTTATATCAGGTGAAGTTCTTCATTATCAAGGAGGTTCCCCGGTTTTATTTGAGCACTTGTTTTGGTTTCTTGGTCACCCTGAGGTTTATATTGTTATTTTACCTGCAATGGGTCTCGTTTCTGAAATTATGGCTTCAAGTTCACGAAAACCAATTTTCGGTTACCGTGCTATGATTGCCTCAATTATTGCTATTGCATTTCTTTCAACAATTGTTTGGGGTCACCATATGTTTATCTCAGGAATGAATCCTTTCTTAGGTTCAGTATTTACATTTACAACTTTATTAATTGCAATACCTTCTGCAGTTAAAGCATTTAACTGGATTACAACATTATGGAAAGGTAATTTGCAATTGAATACAGCTATGTTATTCTCAATTGGTTTTGTTTCAACTTTTATTACTGGTGGTTTAACTGGAATTATATTAGGAGATAGTACTTTAGATATTAATGTTCACGATACATATTTCGTTATTGCGCATTTCCATTTAGTAATGGGTATTTCTGCCCTTTATGGATTCTTTGCTGGTGTTTATCATTGGTATCCAAAAATGTTTGGTAGAATGCTTAATAAAACTTTAGGATATGTTCACTTTTGGGTAACTGTAGTTTGTGCTTATGGTGTTTTCTTCCCGATGCATTTTATAGGTATGGCAGGTTTACCAAGACGTTATTATACTAACTCTGCTTTCCCATTATTCGATGAATTAGCTGATGTTAATGTTTTAATTACCATATTTGCTATTGTTGGTGCAACTTTTCAAATTGTTTTCTTTTGGAACTTCTTTTATAGTATGTTCTATGGTAAGAAAGCTACTCAAAACCCATGGAGATCTAATACTTTAGAGTGGACAACTCCTGTAGAACACATTCATGGTAATTGGCCTGGAGAAATTCCAGAAGTTCACCGTTGGCCATATGACTATAGTAAGCCAGGTCATGAAGATGACTTTGTACCTCAGACAGTTCCTATGATGGAAGGGGAAGAAGAATTACATCATTAAGATAGCTTTTTTAAATATATAAAAATACCTTTCCATATGGAAAGGTATTTTTATTTTAAGTTTGCATATATTTGTATTATGAATGAAAATTTAGATCCAAATAAAGATAGGTTTACTCCTCAAGAAATTGATGTTGAAAAGGCACTAAGACCTTTATCTTTTGACGATTTTGCTGGACAAGAGCAAGTTTTAGAAAACTTGCAAATTTTTGTTCAGGCTGCTAATTTAAGACAAGAAGCCTTGGATCATACTTTATTTCATGGTCCTCCGGGTTTGGGAAAAACAACATTAGCTAATATTTTAGCAAATGAATTAGGTGTTGGTATTAAAATTACTTCTGGGCCAGTACTTGATAAGCCTGGTGATTTAGCTGGTTTGCTTACCAACTTGGAGGATAGAGATATTCTTTTTATTGATGAAATACATCGTTTAAGTCCTATTGTAGAGGAATACTTGTATTCAGCAATGGAAGATTTTAAGATTGATATCATGATAGAGTCAGGGCCAAATGCTCGTACTGTTCAAATAAACCTTAACCCTTTTACACTTGTTGGAGCAACAACTCGTTCAGGCTTATTAACTGCTCCAATGCGTGCCCGTTTTGGTATACAAAGTCGTTTGCAGTATTATAATACAGAGTTGCTTACTTCTATTGTAGAGCGTAGTTCAGCTATTTTAAATATGCCAATTACAAACGAAGCAGCAATTGAAATTGCAGGTAGAAGTAGAGGGACTCCTCGTATTGCAAATGCATTATTAAGAAGAGTTAGAGATTTTGCACAAATAAAAGGTAATGGTAGTATAGATATTGAAATTTCAAAATTTGCTTTAAAAGCACTGCATGTAGATGCTAACGGACTAGATGAGATGGATAATAAAATACTAATTACTATAATTGAAAAATTTAAAGGTGGTCCAGTAGGTTTAACGACTATTGCTACGGCAGTCTCGGAAAGTAGTGAAACCATTGAAGAGGTTTATGAACCATTTTTAATTCAAGAAGGTTTTTTAATGAGAACTCCAAGAGGTCGTGAAGTAACAGAAAAAGCATATAAACATTTAGGAAAAATAAAAGCAAATATACAAGGCGGATTATTTTAAAAATTAATGTAATTAATAATTATTCTAGAAAACCAAAGTTGAATACTTTGGTTTCTTTTTTATGTTTATTTTAAAGTTTATTGAAACTTTGTTTTTTTAAGGTATTTTGATCTAAATATTTAATTTTTAAAACACTCATTTAAATTTTTTTTGTTGATATGCTTATGTTAACTTTGTAAGTTCATATAGATTTAATCATATGCATAAAGATACAAAAAGAAGAGAAGCATTATTATATCACGCTAAGCCTACACCTGGTAAAATTCAGGTAGTTCCAACAAAAAAATACGCTACACAAAGAGACTTGTCTTTAGCATATTCTCCTGGTGTTGCAGAGCCATGTCTTGAAATTGCAAAAGATGTTGATAATGTATATAAATATACTGCAAAAGGTAATTTAGTCGCTGTAATTTCTAATGGTACTGCTGTTTTAGGGCTAGGTGATATTGGTCCAGAGGCGTCTAAGCCTGTAATGGAAGGAAAAGCCTTGTTATTTAAGATATTTTCCGATATTGATGTTTTTGATATTGAAGTAGGTACAAAAGATGTAGAGCAATTTATTCAAACAGTAAAAAACATAGCTCCTACTTTTGGGGGTATTAACCTTGAAGATATAAAAGCGCCGGAATCATTCGAAATCGAAAGAAGGTTGGTTGAAGAGTTAAATATACCTGTAATGCATGACGATCAGCATGGAACAGCAATAATTTCTTCTGCAGCTTTATTAAACGCGTTAGAGTTAGCAGGAAAGGATATTGAAAAAGTAAAAGTTGTGGTTTCGGGTGCTGGTTCAGCAGCTTTAGCATGTGCTAATTTATATGTTTTACTTGGAGTTAAAGTAGATAATATTTTGATGTTTGATAAAGACGGAATGCTAACTACATGTAGAGAAGATTTATCGAGCTTACAATTAAAATACGCTAAGTCATGTAATCCAAAAACATTAACTCAAGCTATTCATGGCGCGGATGTTTTTTTAGGGCTTTCAGCAGGAAATATTCTTTCAGCCGAAATGTTAATGACAATGAGTTCAAATCCAATTGTTTTTGCAATGGCAAACCCAATACCTGAAATAGATTATAATGTTGCAATTAATGCTCGTGAAGATATTATTATGGCAACTGGTCGTTCAGACCACCCTAATCAGGTTAATAATGTATTAGGATTTCCATATATTTTTAGAGGTGCTCTAGATGTTAGAGCCACTAAGATTAATGAAGAAATGAAAATGGCTGCGGTTCGAGCTTTAGCTGAATTAGCAAAAACACCAGTGCCAGAACAAGTAAATATTGCTTATGGTGAGACTAAATTAAATTTCGGAAAAGACTATATTATTCCTAAGCCGTTCGATCCAAGGTTGATTTCTGTCGTTGCTCCAGCGGTTGCAAAAGCGGCAATGGATTCTGGTGTAGCGCAAGTTGAAATTCAGGATTGGAATAAATATGAAGAAGAATTATTGAACAGATTAGGTTCTGATAATAAGATGATTCGTATGTTAGTTAATAGAGCAAAAACAAATCCAAAGCGAGTTGTTTTTGCAGAAGCAGACCATTTAGATGTTTTAAAAGCAGCTCAAATTGTTCATGAAGAAGGAATTGGTGAACCAATATTGCTTGGAAACCGAGAAATTATTCAAGAGTTAAAAGAGGAGATAGGTTTTGATGCTAACGTTACAATTATAGATCCAAAATCAAAAAAAGAAAAAGAAAGAAGAGATGTTTATGCAAAATCATTTTGGAAATCTAGACAAAGAAGAGGGATTACTTTTCTAGATGCTCAAAAATGGATGAGAGAACGTAATTATTTTGCAGCAATGATGATTAACGAAGGAGAAGCTGATACACTTGTGACGGGATATTCTAGAAGTTATCCAACAGTTGTTAAGCCAGTTTTAGAGTTAATTGAAAAAGCCCCAGGTGTTGATAAAATTGCAACAACAAATATGATGATGACTAGTCGTGGTCCTATTTTTCTATCTGATACTGCAATTAACCCAGATCCTTCAGCAGAAGATTTAGCTCGAATTGCTTTGATGACAGCAAAAACAGTAAGGATGTTTGGAATGGAACCGGTTATTGCAATGGTGTCATTTTCAAATTTTGGCTCTTCAGCAAATCATAATTCTTCTAAAATAAGAGAAGCAGTAGCTTATTTGCATAAATACTACCCTGATTTAATTGTTGATGGAGAAATTCAAACAGATTTTGCATTAAATTCCGAGCTATTAAAGAGTAAGTTCCCATTCTCAAAATTGGTAGATAAAAAAGTAAACACATTAATTTTTCCTAATTTAGACTCTGCGAATATCACTTATAAAATGATGAAAGAGCTGAATAAATCAGACTCAATAGGTCCAATAATGTTAGGTCTTGATAAGCCAGTTCATATTTTCCAATTAGGGGCTAGTGTTGAAGAAATGGTTAATATGGCTGCAGTATCAGTTGTAGATGCTCAAGAAAAGGAAAGGAAATTAAGACAAGGAAATCAATAATATTTTTTATTTTTGGTAACAAACAGAACTTAAATTATGATAACACACATACAGGGTAGATTAGTAGAAAAAACACCAACTGAGGTTGTTATTGATTGTAATGGAGTGGGTTATCATGTTAATATTTCTTTACATACTTTTTCACAATTACCTGATGGTGAAAATTTAAAGCTATTCACTTTTCTTCAGGTTAAAGAAGATTCTCATACTTTATTTGGTTTTGTAGAAAAGCAAGAAAGGGAATTATTTAAGTTCTTGATTTCTGTTTCTGGAATTGGGGCTAATATTGCTAGAACAATGCTCTCTTCGTTAGCGCCTCAACAAATTATACAAGCCATAGCTTCAAATGATGTTGCAACAGTGCAAAGTATAAAAGGGATTGGAGCTAAAACCGCACAAAGAGTAATTTTAGATTTAAAAGACAAAGTGTTAAAAGTATATAATTTAGACGAAGTTTCAATTATAGAAAGCAATACAAATAAAGAAGAAGCGTTATCTGCTTTAGAAGTTCTAGGTTTTGCTAGAAAATCTGCCGAAAAAGTAATTGAAAAAATCAATAGAGATGCTCCAAATGCTACTGTTGAAGAGTTAATTAAACAAGCATTAAAAAGTTTATAAAATTTGGAAAAGACAACTATAGAAAATACGTTTTATAAATTAATACAAGTAATAAGACTTTTAATTTTTATTGCTCCTTTTCTGGTTTTTTCGCAAGTTGACGAAGAGGAAAATGATACTATAAAAACAGGAGTCGATTTAGGAATAATTGAAGTCCCAAATCCGAAAAGTATTGTAGAGGCTTATACTTATGATTCAGGAACAGATAGATATATTTATACCAGCTCATTTGATGGTTTCAACATTAACTATCCACTTGTCTTAACTCCTGAACAATATCAAGAATTAGTTCTTCGTGAAGAAATGCGTAAGTATTACCGAGAAAAGTCAGCAGCAACTGATGCAGCACTAAAAGGTGATACTGAAGCAGGAAAAGACCTTTTGCCTCGTTATTATGTGAATTCAAAATTCTTTGAAGCTATTTTTGGTAGTAATACTATAGATATTAAACCTACAGGTTCTGTTGAGCTAGATTTAGGAGTACGATTTACAAAACAAGATAATCCAGCATTTTCTCCAAGAAATAGAAAGACAACAACTTTTGATTTTGATCAAAGAATAAGTGTTGGACTTCAAGGAAAAGTAGGAACAAGATTGAATGTGAATATAAACTATGATACAGAGTCTACATTTGCGTTTCAAAATTTAATTAAATTAGAGTATGGTTCTAATGAAGATGATATTCTTCAAAAACTTGAAGTTGGTAATGTTAGTTTTCCCTTATCTAATTCACTAATTAGAGGAGCACAAAGTTTATTTGGAGTTAAGGCTCAACTTCAATTTGGTAAAACTAAAGTGACAGGAGTTTTCTCTGAACAAAAATCACAAACAAGATCAGTTACATCTCAAGGAGGTGGAACATTACAAGATTTTGAGGTTTTTGCGCTTGATTATGATGCCGATAGACATTATTTTTTATCACAATATTTTAGAGAACAATACGACAAGGCTCTTATAAATTATCCATATATTAATAGTAGAGTTCAAATTAATAGAATTGAAGTTTGGGTTACGAACAAACAGAATAGGGTTAATTCCACAGAAAATAATTTAAGAAATATTATTGCGCTTCAAGATATTGGTGAGGGACAAATTACAGGAGTGAATTCGCAAGAACTTGTTGCAATTGATTTAATTACTAATCCAACATTTTTTAACGCTCCCGCAGATACTCCATCTAATAATGCAAATAATAAATTTAATCCAAATCAAATAGGTAGCAATTTTTTAAATGCTAACATAAGAGAGGTTGCAACTGCTGGTAATGGATTTAATATAACTGGAATGAATGAAGGTTTAGATTATGCTAAACTTGAAAACGCCAGAAAATTAACTTCAACTGAGTTTACTTTTCATCCACAATTAGGTTATATTTCATTAAATCAAAAACTAGCTAATGATGAAGTTTTAGCAGTTTCGTATCAGTATACTATTGGAGATCAGGTTTATCAAGTTGGTGAATTTGGTACAGATGGGGTAGATGCAACTCAAGTAAGTAGTACAGGTGTGCCAACATCTCAAGCCTTACTTTTAAAGTTGCTAAAAAGTAACTTAACGGCTGTTTTACAAGAAGTACCAAATAATACTTTAACAATGCCAACTTGGAATTTAATGATGAAAAATATCTATCAAATACCAGGAGCATATCAATTACAACAAGAAGATTTTAGATTAAATATATTATATACAGATCCATCACCTTTAAATTACATCACACAATCTGGTGTAACACCGCTTCCAGCCGATGTAGCTGACACACCATTATTAAAAGTATTTAATGTTGATAAATTAAATTATACAAATGATCCTCAAGATGGAGGAGATGGTTTCTTTGATTTTGTTCCAGGAGTTACAATAGACACTCAATCTGGTAGAATTATTTTTACGACTAAAGAACCTTTTGGTGAACACTTGTTTTCAAAATTAAATACAAGTAGCGGTGAAGATTATGATATTCCATTGACATATAATTCTAATCAAAGTAAATACGTCTTTAGAAACTTATACACCTCTACACAAGCAGCTGCACTTCAAGAAAGTGAAAAAAATAAATTTCAACTGCGTGGAAAGTTTAAATCTACAGGTGGAGATGGAATTTCTATAGGGGCGTTTAATGTTCCGCAAGGATCTGTTGTAGTTACTGCCGGAGGAAGATTGTTGGTAGAAGGGGTTGATTATACTGTAAACTATCAATTAGGAAAAGTTCAAATTTTAGATCCTTCTTTACAAGCTTCTAATACTCCAATTGAAATATCTGTTGAGAACAATTCTGTTTTTGGGCAACAAACAAGAAGATTTTGGGGTGTAAATGTAGAACATCAATTCAATAAGAACTTTTTAGTTGGAGCAACTTTATTGAATTTGTCTGAAAAGCCTTTTACAAATAAGTCTAATTATGGTCAGGAATCTATAAACAATACAATTTTTGGTATAAATACAAATTATTCTACTGAAGTTCCATTTTTTACAAGGATGGTTAATAAATTACCAAATATTGATACTGATGTTCCTTCTAATTTATCATTCAGAGGAGAAGTTGCATATTTAAAACCAGGAGCTTCAAAGGCCGACCAGTTTAATGGTGAAGCAACTACTTATGTAGATGATTTTGAAGGTTCTCAATCTACAATAGATTTACGTTCATCAAGCACATGGAGTTTAGCAAGTGTTCCATTAGAAGGTGCTTTTGATGGAGATCCTTCTGATACTGAATCATCTTCAGACAACATAAGTATTGGATATAAAAGAGCAAAACTTTCTTGGTACTCAATAGACCCTGTATTTTACACACAAACACCAAGTGGTATAAATGATAATGACTTGTCTTTAAATAGTACAAGAAGAATTTATATTGAAGAATTGTATCCGGTAACTAATGTAGCACAAGGGCAATCTACAGTCGTTAATACTTTAGATTTAAGCTACTATCCTTTAGAAAGAGGAGCTTATAACTTTAACCCTACTTTAGCTGCAACGAATCAATTTCCGGCAATTGATGCCCCTGATAATTGGGGTGGTATAATGAGATCAATAAGTACTACAAACTTTGAACAATCAAATGTTGAATATATTCAGTTTTGGGTTATGGACCCGTATTATGGAAATGCTGCAGCTGATGTTACAAATACAGGTAAACTAGTTTTTAATCTAGGTGAAATTGCAGAAGATGTATTAAAAGATGGTCGTAAATTGTACGAAAATGGTTTGCCTGAAGTTGGTTCAACTCAGCAAACTATAGAAACCAATTGGGGGGAAATACCTACTTCTCAATCTTTAATTTATGCTTTTGATACTAATGATGCTAATAGAGCAATTCAAGATGTTGGTTTTGATGGATTAACTGATGCAGAGGAAGCAGTTAAATTTCCTGCTTTTGCAGGACAACCTGACCCTGCTTATGATAATTATCAATTTTATTTAAATGCAAATGGAGGTGTTGTAGAAAGATACAAAAACTATAATGGGGTTGAAGGTAACTCACCTGTAAATGTAACCGATACAAATAGAGGAAATACAACCTTACCAGATGTTGAAGATATTAATCGTGATAACACCATGAATACGATTAATGCTTATTTTAAGTTTGAAGTTCCAATTAATTATTATCCAGAAGGTTCAACAGTTCCTACAGGTCAAGACTATATTGCTGATGTTAGAGAAGATAACGCAATTACTCTTCCAAATGGTACAACAGGAAAAGTGAGATGGATATTGTATAAGATTCCAATTCAAGAATTTACAACGGCAAATCAAGTGGGTTCAATTTCAGATTTTAGGTCAATACGATTTATGAGAATGTATATGACTGGATTTAAAGACGCCGTTACTTTGCGTTTTGGGGCTTTAGATTTAGTTAGAGGAGAATGGAGAAGGTATACAAATACTTTAGATGCTTTAGATGTAGATCCAGATGATGATAATACTGGTTTTGATGTTGTAGCAATAAACATTCAGGAAAATGGAAATAGAAGCCCAATTAATTATGTTACCCCACCTGGAGTCGAAAGAGAACAATTATACAATAACAATACTGTTATAAACCAAAACGAACAATCTTTATCATTAAGAGTTTATGACAAGTTAGGCGGAAGTGTTAATGGTTTACAGTTAAATGATTCTAGAGCGGTTTTTAAAAATGTTAATGTTGATATGCGTCAATTTAAAAAATTACGTATGTTTTTGCACGCAGAAGCCTTAGAAGATCAGACTCTAGCTGATGATGAAATGGTTGCTTTCTTAAGATTTGGAAATGATTTTACAGATAATTTTTATCAAATAGAAATTCCGTTAAAAGTAACTCCTCATGGTTCAACTGCTGCAGATGTAATTTGGCCTTCAGAAAATGAGATTGAATTGCCACTTTCTTATTTAACGGCTTTAAAATCTTTATTAATTAGTAATCCTAGTGCCATAACTCCAGATGCTAATGGTATAAAGTTTATTAATGAATCAGATAGCGAAATTGGTTCTTCAAATAATAAATTAACACTTGGTATTAAAGGAAATCCAAACTTTGGATTGGTTCGAACAATAATGGTAGGGGTTAAAAATAGAAACGGAGGAGCTACTGAAAGAGGAGAGGTTTGGTTTAATGAGTTAAGACTTTCTGATATGGATAATAAAGGAGGTTATGCTGCTGTTGCTAATTTGGATACTAATTTTGCCGATTTTGCAAATATTTCTGCAACTACAAAATACAGTACTATTGGTTTCGGAGGTATAGAGGAGGGTCCAAATGAACGAAGTAGAGAAGAAATTTTTCAATACAATCTTGTAACGAATATTAATTTAGGACAGTTATTGCCTAAAAAATGGGGAATAAATTTACCTTTTAATTATTCTGTAGGTGAAGAAACAATTACGCCTAAGTATGATCCATTTTATCAAGATATAGAGTTAAATCAATTGATAGATTTAGCAACAAGTGATAATGATAGAAATGAAATTGAAAGCAGAGCTATTGATTATACTAAAAGAACAAGTATTAACTTTATTGGAGTTAGAAAAGATAGAGCACCTGAGCAAAAACAACATTTTTATGATGTCGAAAACTTAACATTATCATACTCATTTAATGAAACCGAACATCATGACTATGAAATTGAAAGCTTAATAGATCAGCAAAATAGATCATCGGTAGATTATGCATATTCATTTAAACCATTAGAAATTGAGCCCTTTAAAAAATCTGAAAAACTAAAGAAAAACGGGTATTATAAATTACTTTCAGATATTAATTTTAATTTATTACCAGCTAGTGTTTCGTTTAGTTCAAATATTATTAGACAGTTTAATAGACAACAATTTAGATTAGTTGATGTTTCAGGAATAGGAATTGACCCTTTGTATAGAAGAAATTATTTCTTTAATTATCAATATGGTTTTAATTATAATTTAACTAAATCATTAAGGTTTAATTATACTGCTGCATCGAATAATATTGTTCGTAATTATTTAGATGAAAACGATACTCCAATTGATGGTTTAGATATTTGGGACGATTATTGGGATATTGGTCAGTCAAATCAACACAACCAGCAAATAGTTGTAAATTATGATTTGCCAATAAATAAAATACCAGCTTTGGCTTTTGTAAAATCAACATATTCATATACTGGCGATTATAATTGGCAACGTTCTTCAGATGCCTATTCATCAATTGTGGCTGAAAACGGAACTACTTATGCTTTAGGAAACACAATACAAAACGCAAGTTCTCATAAATTAAACACTACATTTAATATGGATTTGCTTTATCGATATATTGGTTTGACAGGAGCGAAGAAATCAAAAAAGAATAAAAATACTAAACCGTCTGCAATACCTTTGCCTGGACAAAAAATTACAGCTTTAGATAAGAAATCTGACTCTGAAGGTAACGTGTTTTTGAAAGGTTTAAAAGGAATTTTAACAAGCGTTAAAAATATTCAGGCTAACTATTCAGAAAACAGCGGTACTGTTTTACCGGGTTATTTACCTGGACTTGGGTTTTTTGGTACATCAAAGCCTACTTTAGGCTTCGTCTTTGGTAGTCAATCAGATGTTAGATATCAAGCAGCTCAAAATGGTTGGTTGACAACATTCCCAGAGTACAATCAAAATTTTACCAAGGTTACTACCAAACAGCTAAATTTTACTGCCAAAATGGAGTTGTTTCCTGATTTAACTATAGATTTAACAGCAGAAAGATCATATACAGAGAATTTTTCTGAACAATATGATGTTTCTGGTGGTCAATATAACTCTAGATCGCCTTATGAGTTTGGTAATTATAATATATCTACAATTCTTATTGCTACATCGTTTAGTCAAAGTGATGAGAACTTTTCTCAGGCTTTTCAAGATTTTAGAGATAATAGATTAATTGTAGCAAATAGATTGGCTACTTCTTATTATGGAAATGCGTCTTTTCCTACAGATGCTGAAGGATATCCTTTGGGTTTTGGGAAAAATAGTCAACAAGTGTTATTACCATCTTTTGTTGCTGCTTATTCGGGTAAAGATGCTAACTCTATATCTACTGGTGCATTTAAAGATATACCTTTGCCTAATTGGAATATTAAGTATACAGGTTTAATGAGGTATAAGTTTTTTAAAGATAGGTTTAAGCGTTTTTCATTACAACACGGCTATAGATCAAGTTATAATATTAATGCGTTTACAACAAACTTAAATACTTCCGCGGTAGATGTTAATGGGAATTTTTATTCAGACAAGTTGATATCCAATGTAAATTTAGCGGAACAATTTAATCCATTAATGAGGATTGATTTTGAAATGAAAAACTCAATAAAAATTCTTGCTGAAATGAGAAAAGATAGAACTTTAAATATGAGTTTTGATAACAATTTACTTACAGAGGTTAGTGGTAATGAATATACAATTGGTCTTGGTTATAGAATTAAAGATGTTACAATAAATTCTGCCTTGGCAGATAGTAAAACAGGTGTAATAAAAAGTGATATAAATATAAAAGCTGATTTTACATTTAGAAGGAATAACACTATTGTGCGCTATTTAGATTATGATAATAATGAACTAGCTGGAGGTCAAAACATGTGGTCAGTTAAATTTACAGCTGATTATTCATTTAGTAAAAATCTTACTGCTATTTTCTTTTACGATCATCAATTTACTAAAGCGGTTATATCAACATCATTCCCAATTACTAATATAAGATCAGGACTTACAATTAGATATAATTTTGGTAATTAAATTAAATGAAAAATAACAGAAAAGTTATTTTTCATTTAAATTTTTAAAACTACATTTGTATTTCAATTTTTTAAAACTACAAAAATGAACATACCAGCTAATTTAAAATACACAAAAGATCACGAATGGGTTTCAATTGACGGAGATATTGCAACTGTGGGAATTACTCATTTTGCACAAAGTGAATTGGGAGATATTGTATATGTTGAAGTTGAAACATTGGATCAAACCCTTGAAAAAGATGAAGTTTTTGGAACTGTAGAAGCAGTAAAAACAGTTTCTGATTTGTTTTTACCTCTATCTGGAGAAATTATTGAATTTAACGATAGTCTAGAATCTGAACCTGAAGCTGTTAATTCAGATCCATATGGAGCTGGTTGGATGGTTAAAATTAAAGTTTCAGACAAATCTGAAGTTGAAGAATTATTATCAAATGAAGATTACGCAGCTCTTATCGGAGCTTAAGTTTGTTCTTTTAGCTGTCGCTTGGACTGTTTTAATTACAGTTTTAAGCTTAATTTCATTTGAGCGCACACCGTCATTTATGCTTCAATTGCCTTTTAAAGATAAATTAGTACATTTTATCTTTTATTTTGTTTTTGTTGTCTTATGGTGTTTTGGTTTGCATAAAACAGATAAAATTAAAATTCTTCTTATAGCTGTTGTTTATGGCATAATTATTGAGATATTACAATATGTTTTAACCGAAAATAGAACAGCAGATTTTTATGATGTTTTAGCAAATTCATCAGGTGCATTTTTAGCATTTTTTGTTTTTCCTATAATCAAAAAGATTTTTTTAAGACAGAAATAAAAAATTAAAAAATAATAATTATATTAGCAACGCAAAAAATAAGTAATGGAACTAAAGAAAAACCCAAATGTTGACCCAAAAAGAAATAGTACACTTTTCTTTCAAGTTGGTTTAGCAGCAGTATTATTGTTAACTTTTGTAGGAATAGAATTGAAATCTGCAGATCCTATAATCGAAACAGAGAAATTAAATTTAGTTGATAATTTTGTTGATGACGAGGAAACAATTATTACACTGCCTCCTGTTCAAAGATTACCACCACCACCACCACCAGCACCTGAAGTAATTCAAGTTGTTGAAGATAAAATCATTTTAGAAGATAAGAAAATTGAGACTACTGAGGTTGATGAAAAGAAACCAGTTGTTGTAGTAAAAGCTTCTGAAGTTGGTGAAGCTGGAGATGATTTTAGTGATATCCCAGATGAATTACCATTTGCAGTAATTGAAGATATTCCTTTGTTTCCAGGATGTGAAACTGTTCCGAAAGCAAAAAGATTAGATTGTTTTAATGAAAAAATGGCAGCTCATATAAGTAAGCATTTTAATTATCCTCAAAGCGCAGCTGATGAGGGTACTCAAGGTCGTGTTCAAGTACAATTTGTAATTGATAAGCAAGGGAATGTAACTGATGTGAAGATGAGAGGGCCTAAAGGTGGTGAGTTATTAGAAAAAGAAGCACAAAGAATTATTTCAAAACTTCCTAAGTTTACACCAGGAAAGCAAAGAGGTAAGCCGGTTAGAGTTAAGTATGGTGTGCCTATTAACTTTAAATTACAATAATATTTAAAATCCCAATCACCTGATTGGGATTTTTTTTTGGCATATAAATTGTATTATGATATTTAAATAAATAATTGTTTAATTTAAATTATCATAGTATGAGACCAAATGTAAATTTTAAAGGAAAATTAAAAAACAGCTTTGCTTATTTTCAAATAGGTTTAATTGTTACTATGGTAGTAACGCTTTTTGTTTTGGAATATAAATTCGAAAATAAAAAACCAGTTCAAGATAAAATTGATTTAGGTACCTTATTTGAAGAAGATGTTTTTAGATATAATCCAATAGCGCCAATTAGTAAACCTGTTGCAAGAATAGAAAAACCTGCTGCTAAAGTTAATAAAGTAAGTCCTGTTTTTAAAAAAGTGGACAATGATAAGGTTTTAAATCCAGTAAGTAATACTGTTCCTAATCAGGATAACAATACAATAAATGAAAATCCTGTAGAGCCAAAAGAACCTTCTACTAATACAACAGTTAAAGAGCCACTTGAAAAACCTACAATTTTTTCTGTAGAACAATTGCCTATGTTTGAAGCTTGTAAAGGGCTTTCTAGAAGTGAGCAAAAAGAATGTTTCGATAGACAATTGGCTAAAGCAATTTCTAAAAACTTAACTTATCCAGAGTCTGATTATGAAAATGGCAAACAAGGAACTGCACTTGTAGAATTTATTATTGACGAAAAAGGAAACATTACAAATGTAAATTCTGTTGATAATAAACGAGCTACTTATGAGATGAGAATAGCGGCCGAGAAAGCAATCAAAAAAATACCTAGAATCATTCCTGCAAAACAAGGAAATGAGAGTGTTAAAATTAAATACATTATTCCTGTTTCGTTTAAATTAAAATAAAATAAAGATTTATAAAATAAAAAAATCCCTTTTTTACAAGGGATTTTTTTATTTTTACAACTTTAGTAATAATATAGCTATGGACATTAAACAATATTTAGATTCAACTTATTTAAAAACTGCAGAACAATCTTCAATTTCTGAAGATAAAAATATTGAAATTGTAAAAAACGCTATAAATGAAGCCATATCTGAGCGATTTAAGCTTATCATGATAAGGCCAGAATATATTGTTTTAGCTAAAAAGGCAATTGATGTTTCTAATTCTAAGCTATTGGTTGGAACAGTTATTGATTTTCCTAAGGGAGTGAGTTCTACTGAGGATAAATGTAAAGAAGCTCTTACTGCTATAAATAATGATGTGGATGAGCTTGATTATGTTATTGATTATGAGGCTTTCAAGCGAAACGAATTGGATTATGTTAAAAACCAGGTTGTAGAATGTACTAAATTAGGTTTGAGTCATAATAAAGTTGTAAAATGGATTATTGAAATTGCAGCTTTAAACAATCATGAAATAGTTCAAATTACGGCTTTAATAAAAAATTGTGTTATTTCTAATTTTAATGAATCACAATATGATAAGGTTTTTGTAAAATCATCAACAGGTTTTTATGTTACTCAAGATGGTTCGCCAAATGGTGCAACTTTTTCTGCAATAAAGCTTATGATAGAAAATGCTTTTCCTTTGCCAGTTAAAGCTTCCGGTGGAGTTAAAAGTTATGAAGACGCTATACAAATGATTAACCTGGGGGTTAAAAGAATTGGCACTTCCTCTGCTAAGGAAATTGCAAATAATGAAATTACTAATTCAGATTATTAATCTATCATGAAAAAAATATACTATACCTTTATATTGTTTGTTGTAAGTTTTTTTTCACATGCACAAATTAGTTCCTCAAATGAGCAGCTTCCTGTTTTTTCAGATTGTGAAAATGCAACTTCTAATCAGTATGAAGCTTGTTTTTATAATACCATTCAGGATTTCTTTTTTGAAAATTTTAAAGTTCCTAACGAAATAGCTCAATCTAATTTTAAAGGAAACGTTGTTGCGCTATTTGAAACAGATACTTTAGGACAGTTTAAAGTTATTTATATCGATGCGCTTACAGATGATTTAAAGAAAGAAACAAAAAGAATTTTCGAACTATTGCCAAAGGTGAAATCTGCAACTTATTCTGGTAGAAAAATAGTTTCTAAGTTTACCATTAAAATTCCTATTCCATTACAAAAACCACAACCTTATAATTCGGAACCATTTGTTGAAGAATTTGACAAAACCAATTCTAAACTTATTGATAATAGTAAAATTTTGAACGAATTTGAAGCGGTTTCTCAAAACTATAAGCCCTTTAATAATGCGACTTATAAAAGCCGTCTTAATGTTCCTTTTTCACATTTAAATTATGCTAATTTTGACGCCTTAATGAACCAGGTTGGAAGTAATAATCATACAGCTACGAAACCTTATTCTTACCAAGAAGTTGCTAAATATTATGACTTTGAAGCAGTAAGTCAATCTTTACAAAAAGATAAGTCGTCTTGGTTAGGAAGAAAACTGTGGAATGAAAACTTAGTTGCGATCCAAGGCGAAGGCTACTGGTTTACTATGAATCCTATTTTAGATCTAAGAATTGGAAAAGACTTGGATAGTGAGATTTCTAATACATTTGTAAATACAAGAGGTGTTCAGGTACAAGGAGAATTAGGTGAAGAGTTAAGCTTTTCTGCCTCAATATTTGAAAGCCAAGGTCGTTTTGCAGATTATTATAACCAATATGCAGAAAGTATTAAGCCTTCTGGAGGAAACCCTGCTATAATTCCTGGAATTGGTATTGCAAAAGGTTTCAAAGAAGATGCTTATGACTTCCCTTTAGCTGAAGCAAATATAAAGTATACGCCAAGTAATTTTTTAAACATGCAATTAGGTTATGGAAGAAATTTCATTGGTGATGGATATCGTTCCCTCTTACAAGGTGATGGAACTAGCCCTTATCCATTTTTAAAAATTAATACTACTTTTTGGAAAATTAAATATACCAATACTTATATGTGGTTAAAAGATGTTCGTCCAGATGTTACTGTTGATGGCACTTATGCTACAAAATATATGGCAAGCCATTACTTAAGTTATAATGTTTCTAAAAGACTAAATATCGGTCTTTTTGAAAATGTAGTTTGGGCAAATACAAACGACAGAGGTTTTGATGTAAATTTCGTTAACCCTATTATTTTTTATAGAGCTGTTGAATTCTCTTCTTCTTCGAAAGCTGGAAATGCTGTTTTAGGATTTACTTCTAAATATAAATGGAACAATCAGGTTAATTTTTATGGTCAATTTTTAATTGATGAATTTGCAATTGGTGATGTTAAAGAGAACAATCAAAGTTGGAGAAATAAATTTGGGTACCAAGTTGGGGTTAAATATTTTGATGCTTTTAAAGTGAAAAACTTAATGTTGCAATTAGAATATAATCAAATTAGACCTTATGTCTATTCACATAGTAATCCGTTGACAAACTATGCACATAACAATCAAAGTATGGGGCATAATTGGGGAGCTAATTTTAGAGAATTAATTGGAATTGCAAGATACTTTAAAGGAAGATACTTTGGAGAAGCTAAATTAATTTTTGGACAAAGAGGTTTCGATTTTAATACTTCTACTGATTCATTTAATTATGGTGGTAATATTTATTTAGATTATGATGACAATAAGCCTTACGAAAATGGTGTTTCAATTGCTCAAGGAAATAAAACAACAATAATGATTGCAGATTTACAATTGGGTTATGTGGTTAATCCATCTGCTAACTTAAAGGTTTTTGGTAATTTTATGTTTAGAAACTTTGATCCAACAGCAGAAACGGTTACCACATTAAAGTCAAATACAACTTGGTTTTCAATTGGTTTAAGAAGTGATTTGTTTAATTGGTATTTTGATTATTAAAATCTATATCAACTTTTAAGAATTGTTGGTGTTTTATCAATAATCTTATTTGTATCTTTGCCACCAATAAAAATTAAAGCTTTTCAGGAATTTTGAATACAATTACTAAAAAATCAATATTTGCTAATTTTGTTGCAATTACTAAAGCTAGACTAGCTATTAGTGTTGTTTTTTCTACAATTGCAGGTTATTTATTAGGTATTGAATCTTGGGAAAATTCGAGCTGGCTAACAGTTTTATTGTTGGTAATTGGTGGATATTGTATGGTAGGTGCTTCAAATGTTTTCAATCAAATAATTGAAGTTGATTTAGATGCGCTAATGGATAGAACTAAAAACCGTCCATTACCAGCCGGAGAAATCACAAAAAATCAAGCATTATTATTAGGAAGTATATTAACTGCAGTTGGATTGGTTATACTGTATTGTATAAATCCTAAAACAGCTATGTTTGCAGCTATCTCAATATTTATGTACGTCAGTTTATATACTCCATTAAAAACAGTAACACCATTATCTGTTTTTGTTGGGGCTTTTCCTGGTGCAATTCCGTATATGTTAGGTTGGGTTGCGGCCACAGGACATTTTGGTATTGAAGCTGGTGCGTTATTTATGATTCAATTCTTTTGGCAATTCCCTCATTTTTGGGCAATTGGTTGGTTTTTATATGACGATTATAAAAAAGCAGGTTTCTTTATGTTGCCTACTGGCGAAAGAGATAAAAAAACTGCCTTGCAAACCATATTGTATACAATTTGGATGATTTTAGCGTCGTTAATTCCTGTTTTTGGTATTACAGGAAGGTTGTATTTAACTAAAGCGTCTGCTGTAATTATTTTTTTACTAGGTATATGGATGCTTTATTCCGCTGTTAAGTTATATCAAGAAATGGATGCTAAGGCCGCAAGAAAGCTTATGATTGTGAGTGTAACATATATTTCATTAATTCAAATAATATTTGTTTTAGATAAATTTTTAAGATAATATGGAAACGAAAATGACTATTGAAGAACATCAATTACGAAAAGGTAAATCGTATAAGTTATTGTTGTTATTTGGGATGATAAGTATTTTGATGATTTTTGCAGGCCTTACAAGCGCATTCGTTGTAAGTACTTCTAGACCTGACTGGATGAATGATTTTCAAATGCCATCCGCATTTATTTACTCTACATTAGTTATGCTTACTAGTAGTGTTACTTTTTACCTTGCGTATAAGGCAATAAAGTCAAATAATAGAGCTCAAGCTACAATGTTTTTTTGGACAACACTATTATTAGGATTTTTATTTGTTTATTTGCAATTCAAAGGCTTTCAACAAGCAGTTGAAAGTGGTTATTTTTTTACAGGGAGTGAAAGTAATGTAACAACTTCTTTTTTATATATTGTAGTGCTTGTGCATTTGGTACATTTAATTGGAGGCTTTATTTCGTTATTTATCGTAATTTATAATCATTATAAACAAAAATACAATCCCTCTCAAACCCTTGGTATTGAGCTAAGTGCGATGTATTGGCACTTTATGGATTTTATTTGGGTTTATTTGTTTTTATTTTTCTATTTTTTCAAATAGAAAAAAAGTAATAAATTTGGGAACTTTTTAACAATAAAAAATATATGGGAGCGACAGTTACTTCACATGATGAACACGCTTTATTAGACGGCGGTCCAGGACCTTTAGGTGCTACTTATGGTAAAATGATGATGTGGTTTTTTATCGTATCAGATGCTTTAACATTTTCAGGATTTCTTGCAGCGTATGGTTTTTCAAGATTTAAATTTATTGAAAACTGGCCAATAGCGGACGAAGTGTTTACTCACTTTCCTTTTTTACATGGTGTTCCTGCACCTATGTATTATGTTGCATTAATGACGTTTATCTTAATTTTTTCATCTGTAACGATGGTTCTTGCAGTTGATGCTGGGCATCAAATGAAAAAAGGAAAGGTTGCATTTTACATGTTCTTAACTATTATTGGTGGTTTTATATTCTTAGGTTCACAGGCTTGGGAATGGAAAAACTTTATCAAAGGAGAGTATGGTGCAATAGAAACTAAAGGAGGGTCAATTTTGCAATTTGTAGATAAAGACGGAAAACGTGTTGCTTTACATGAGTTTGCAAAAGTTATGCCTGAAGACAGAGTTCAACTTACTAGAGATAAAGGTTTTTGGTTTACAGGAGAGTCTGCATTACCTTCATATTCTGTTAATGAAGTGGTTGAGGGTTTTAAAGCACATCCAAATGTTTTAGTTAGGTCTGAACAAATTGTAGATAAAGAAAAAGTTGTTCTTTCAAGAGAAGAATCTTTGGAAAGATTAGCATCAGCTGTATATGTTGTAGAAGGAGCTAATTTGATTAGAAATGAATATGGGCATAAATTATTTGCTGATTTCTTCTTCTTTATTACTGGATTTCACGGTTTTCACGTTTTCACAGGAGTTATATTAAACATCATTATTTTCTTCAATGTAATTTTAGGTACTTATGAGAAAAGAAAGAGTTATGAGATGGTTGAGAAAGTTGGGTTGTATTGGCACTTTGTAGATTTAGTTTGGGTATTTGTTTTCACATTCTTCTACTTAGTATAATTATAAAAAAATAATAATCATGGCACACGCACACGAATCGAATACAAAAAGAATTTGGGTAGTTTTTGCAATTTTATCTGTAATTACTACTGTTGAAGTAGCGTTAGGTATTGTTAAGCCAGACGCATTGTTTAGAGCTCATTTTCTTTCAACTAGTTTATTGAATTGGATATTTATTATTCTTACAATTGTTAAAGCTTATTATATAGTTTGGGCATTTATGCATTTAGAAGGTGAAACAAAAGGATTAAGATGGTCTATTGTAGCTCCTTTGGTGTTTTTGATTTTGTATATATGTTTTATATTATTAGTCGAAGGTGATTATGTATATGAAGTATATAAAACAGGTCAAATTAAATGGAATTTTTAACAAGATATTTTGATACACAAAATCCCGCATCTCGCGGGATTTTTTTATTTTTGTAAAATCTTATAAGATATCAATGAAAAAGAAAATTGTTTTAATTGGGTTGTTTATATTACCTATCGTCACCTATCTAATATTTGCATCTGCAAAGCATAACTCTTTATTTTTACCTTTTTTATCAAAAGCAAACAAAGAATTGCCTTCAAATTGGAAAACATTAAATAGTTCTGAAAAAATTCAACTAAAAAATAAAATTACTGTATTAGGTTTTTTAGGAAGTAATGTAGAGTTAAGTAAGGGAAATTTATTTAATCTGAATCAGAAAATTTATAAAAAATATTTTGGATTTAAAGACTTACAATTAGTTATGGTAGTTTCTCAAGGTCAGGAGTCGGCAGTTAGGTCTGTTATTGAGGAATTGAAGCCTATTACTGAAGACATGAGTGGATGGAAGTTTGTTTTTGCTCCTGAAGATGAAATTAAACCTTATTTTGATTCGTATAAATTAATTGGTGGTCTTGATGAAAAGTTAAGTACTCCTTCGGTGTTAATTTTAGATAAAGAAATTAACCATAGAGGAAGAAAAGGAAAAGACTTAAAAGGAGAAGAAGAATATAAAGATAGTTATAACACTATTTCTGCTGCTGAACTTCATAATGAGATGACTGATGATATGAAGATAGTTTTGAGAGAATATCGGTTAGCTTTAAAAAAGAATAAAAGAAAAGACGATTTTAGAGATAATATAACTAAAAATGTTGAAGAAAAAGTAAAAGAGAAATAGTATGAAAAATAAATCTTACATAGGTATTTCGTTTATTGTTTTGATTTTTGGAATTTGGACAGTAAAAGAAATTAAAGCACGATATTTTACTAAATCTGAATTAATTGAAATTGGTTCGGCTCCTAGTTTTTCGTTGACAAATCAAGAAAATAAAACAATTTCTGATAAAGATTTAAAAGGCAAAGTCTATGTGGTTGAGTTTTTCTTCTCAACTTGTCCTACAATTTGTCCAAAAATGAATCAAAATATGCTTGCTATTGAGAAACAGTTTATTTCTAATGATGATTTTGGAATTGTATCAATTACAATAAACCCTGATAATGATACGGTTGAGGTATTAAAAGATCATGCGGCTCATTTAGGAGTTACAAGTAAAAATTGGCATTTCTTAACTGGAGATAAAGATTATATTTACGAAATTGCTAACAAAGGCTTTAATCTTTATGCTTCTGTAAATAATAAGGCTAAAGGTGGTTTTGAACATTCTGGTTTTTTTGCTTTGATAGATAGAAACGGAAATATTAGATGTAGAAAAGACGAGTTTGGAAATCCTATTTTATATTATGATGGAATCGAACAAACAGGTGTTGATGCAATAAAAGAAGATATTAAACTATTATTAGAAGAGTAAAATGGGACAAAATAATATAGAAACAAAATATAATAAAATTATAATTGCTTTGTCAATTGTAATACCTGTTGCGGTTGCAATTTTATTTGGTATTAATTTAAGAAAATTAGGTTTTGATGTTGAGCCATTATCTTTCTTGCCGCCTATTTATGCTACAATTAATGGTTTTACAGCAGTATTTTTAGTTGCTGCAGTTGTGGCTATTAAAAATGGTAAAAGAACACTACATGAAAGGTTAATGAAATTTGCGATAGCATGTTCTGTAGCTTTCTTGGTAATGTATGTTGCTTATCACATGACTTCAGATTCTACTAAATTTGGTGGAGAAGGAGCTATCAAATATGCTTACTTTTTTATTTTAATTACTCATATTGTGCTTTCAATTGTAATTATTCCATTAGTTTTAATTACTTACGTTAAGGCATTAGCGCAACGATTTGATAAACATAAAAAAATTGCAAAAATTACATTTCCTATTTGGTTGTACGTGGCAATTACAGGTGTAATAGTTTATTTAATGATTTCTCCTTATTATGTTAATTAAACTCAAAACTCAAAACTCAAAAGTTAAAAGTAGAATAGTATTGTTTGTAGTTACAATTGCATTTTTTCTTTTACCTATTGTCTCAAATGCACAATGCGCTATGTGTAGAGCTGCTCTTGAAAGTGAAGAAGGCGGTGTTCAAGCTAAAGCGATTAATGACGGAATTGTTTACTTAATGGTAATTCCATACATATTAGTTGCGGTAGCGGCTTATGCAATTTATAAAATAAGAAGCGTAAAAAAAGACGTTAAGGAAGAATAAAACTATTCCATCCCATCAATCGTTATTTTCATTTTTCCTGATGTTGAAATAAATGCTATTATAGCATTATTTGATAATTCTATTTTTTCGAATTCAAAATCGTTTAAAGATCCGTTTACAAATATTCCTTTATTAGGAGAGTAATTGTTTAAATAAGGCAGCATGTTTTGTTTAGCTTCCTCAAGGTTTTCTTGGATTGAATACCTGCAACTTTCTCTTATTTTGTTTAAAATTGTTCCTTGAGCTAACCAATTTGCAGACTTTAATAAAACGCTTTTTGTATTTAAAACATAATCTAAATCATCAAAATATATTTCTTTCGTAACAGAATTATAATTTGGATATCCAGATAAATAAATAGTTCCATTTATTGAACCTAGCAAATCTAATGCAATGATTAGCTTGCTTTCTTTTTGCCAAATTTCTACCTTCTCAACAGTAACATTCCTACTGCCCGAGGAGAAAGTAACACCTTTAAAATTTTTAGTAATTACTTCTGAAGCATTTTTATAAGTAGAAACTGCCGCAATTGATGCATTTACCTTGTCTGGCATACTTGAAACAGGTTTTAAAATAATGTTTTCTTTAATGAAATTGTTTTTTGGTTCTTGGCCTACCATAGTTTGCATAATGCATTTTAACCCCATTTGCATAGTAATTTTATTATCTTTTAAAATGGCTGCAGTATCATATAACTCTATTGGTTGTAGTTTGAACCAAGTTTCATAAGTATTATTTGCTAAAAATGGTTTACTTAAAACATTAAGTGCATCAAGAACAATTGGTTTAAAATCACAGGTTGCATCTATTGCACTATCAATTTCATTAGCTATTTTTGTTTTAAAGATTGAAATTGTAGGATTAATTAAATATGTAATTGGAATTTCCTTTCCGGAAACGATAATACTTGGACTTTCACTCCATTCTAATTTTTCAATGGTAGAATTAGTGGTTAGTTTCCAATTTGTTAAATGAGTTTTACTTTTTAAAGTTATAACTCCGTTTAAATAAATGTCTTTTGTGTCGTTTAAGCCAAGAAAATCAGTTCCATATTTTACTGTAGCTACTATTTTTAAAGGAATTTTAGAATATATAAATCCGTATTTTTCTTCTAATTGAATATCATCCGTTTTCCAAATTTTCATTTTAGTGTTATCACTTTCAAAGCTATCATCTTCATATATTAACCCTTTTAAATTTTTGTTCAATTGTTTTTGAATGTCTTGGATAGTGATTTCAATTGGCATTGCAATAAAGGAAGTTTTGTTTTTATAAACCATTGAAGAGCTTTCTGTAGGTGTAGGTTTAAGTGCTTCAATTTTTTTTGTTGTACTGCAAGAAATAAAGAAACTTAATAACAGAAAAATAAGTAAAAAGTGAGTTATTGTTTTCATGGATGAAAAATATTTGATTGTAAAATTAAAATTTTAATTGTTTCCTGTAACAAAATGGACACTTTTTGGTCTTATAATTGAATTCATTTATAAAAAAGATATAATGAACATAAAAAAAACAATATTTTTTCTCTTAATGGTAGGTTTTCAGCTATCAGCTCAAGAAAAAAAATGGACACTTGAAGAATGTGTGGATTATGCTATTGAAAATAATATTTCCATTAAGCAATCTGAACTAGATTTAAAGACTTCAGATGTTGAAAAAATGGAAGCTATTGGTCGTTTTTTACCTACTTTAAGTGCGAATGCTACTTATAGTGTAAATACCGGAGCAAGTATAAACCCTGTAACAAATCAGTTTCAAAATCAAACTTTTAAATCTTTTTCAGCAGCAGCTAATTCAGGAGTTACTATATTTAATGGTTTAGCTAATTGGAAAACTTTACAACGAACTAAATTAAATAAAATAGCAAATACTTATCGGTTAGATAAGATGAAAGATGATATTGCTCTTTCTGTTGCTAATTCATACTTACAAATTTTATTTAACAAGGAACAATTAAAAGTTTTAATAAGTCAAAATTCAATTACTAAAGAAAATTTGATTAGAACTCAACAATTAATTGATGCTGGTTCACTTCCGGCTGGAGATATTTATGAACTTCAAGCAACAGATGCAACTCAGCAACAGCAAATTATTAATACAGAAAACACACTTTTAATTTCCAAAATTGGTTTGTGTCAAATGCTCTTAATTAATGATTATTCAACTTTTGATGTTTCTGACGAAGTTATTGATTTGCCTTTAAACGACCTAAGCAATGAAACTCAACAAACTATTTTGGCAAAAGCTAAAGAATCTGTAAATGATATAAAAATTGCGATTTCAAATGTTGACATTGCTAAAAAGGATGTTTCTATTTCTAGATCTTCTTATTTACCAACACTTTCTGGATTTGTAGGTTATAATACTCGTTGGTCAGAAAGTACACCTTTTAATTTTGCCGATCAATTGTCATTATTTGACGGTACTGCTGTTGGTTTACAATTAAATGTACCTATTCTTAATGGCTTTGCAACAAGAGGAAGAGTTCAAAGAGCAAAAATTAACGAAGAGCGTTCAAATTACCTTTTACAACAAGCAGAATTAGACTTAGAAACGAAAGTTTATCAGGCTTATAACGATGTAATTAATGCTAAAAAAAGTTATGAAGCTGCACAAAAAACTTTAGAGGCACGTAGTCAGGCTTTTAGTTTTTCTAAAGAAAGATATGAAGTAGGGTTGTTAAATTCATTTGATTTTTCTCAATCATCTATCGCTTTAGATAATGCGCAATCAGAATTATTGCGTGCAAAATATGATTACATTTTTAGAACAAAAATATTAGAGTTTTATTTCGGAATACCATTAATTGAAAAACAATAAATTATGACAAAGAAGTCAATATTCATTACAGTTGGATCAGTAGTTGCTTTTATAGCTGTGTTACTAGTTTTAAAAAACACAGGAGTGATTGGGAATAATGAAGATGTTAAAATTGTAGAAATTGCAAAAGTCAATGAAATGACAATTGTAGAAACGGTTTCGGCTACAGGTAAAATACAACCTGAAGTTGAAATTAAAATATCTTCTGAAGTTTCAGGTGAAATTATAGATTTACCTATTAAAGAAGGACAACAAGTTAAAAAAGGAGATTTGTTAGTTAAAATAAATCCAGATATTTATGTTTCAGGTGTAAATAGAACTGCTGCATCGGTATCTAATACAAAAGCAGGTTTAAGTCAAGCAGAAGCACAAGTAAAAGAAGCAAAAGCTAATTACGACAGAAACAAAGCGTTATTTAATAAAGGCGTTATTTCTAAGTCAGAATGGGATAGAATTGTCTCAGCTTATGAAGTAGCTGTAGCTTCAAAACAATCGGCTTATTATAATGTTCAAAGTGCTTCGGCAACTTTAACAGAAGCGAAAGATAATTTAGGACGTACAACTATTTATGCTCCTGCAGATGGAACTATTTCGTTACTTTCGGTAGAGCTAGGTGAAAGAGTTTTAGGAACTCAGCAAATGGCAGGAACTGAAATTCTTCGAGTGGCTAATTTAAACCACATGGAGGTTGAAGTAGATGTAAATGAAAACGATATTGTTAAAGTAACAGTTGGAGATTCTGCAAATATTGAAGTAGATGCATATTTGAAAAAAGAATTTAAAGGAATTGTAACTAGTATCTCTAACTCAGCAAGTTCTACATTAACGGCTGATCAGGTTACTAATTTTAAAGTTAAAGTTAGAATTTTAAAAGATTCTTACATGGATTTAATCGAAGGAAAACCAGATACCTATTCTCCATTTAGACCAGGAATGACTGCAACTGTAGATATTATTACCAATAGAAAAACTAAAGTTATTGGTGCGCCAATAAGTGCTGTTGTAATTAAAGACGATACTACATCTGTTAAAAAAGATATTATCGCCGAATTAGATAAAGAAGCTCAAGAGAAAAACGGAACTTATAAATCTGATCAAAAATTTGAGTGTGTTTTTGTTAAAAATGGAGATAAAGCTCAAATTAGAGTAGTGAAAACAGGTATTCAAGACGATACTAATATTGAAATTATTTCTGGATTGAAAAAAGGAGACGAAATTATAACCGGACCTTATACTATGGTTTCAAAAGATTTAAATTCTAATGATAAAATTAAGCTCGAAGATAAATCGGCCAAGAAAGAATAAATTTTTCTTGTAATTAATATAAGAAAGAGGCGTGTTTTTTACGCCTCTTTTTTATTGAAATACTAAATCTAAACTTTGTATTTTTGCATTATAATTATTTATAGAATGAGTTTTATATTAAGTATTGAAACGGCAACAAAAAACTGTTCAGTTGCATTGTCAAATGAAGGGAAAACTGTTACTTTAAAAGAAGTTGCAGATCAAAATTTTTCTCATGCAGAAAGGTTGCATGTTTTTATTGAAGAAATTTTAAAAGAAAATAATATTACTTATAAAGATTTATCGGCAATTGCAATAAGCAAAGGTCCAGGTTCTTATACAGGTTTAAGAATTGGCGTTTCTTCTGCAAAAGGGTTGTGCTATGCTTTAAATATACCTTTAATTTCTATTGATACTTTGACATCGTTGGCAAAACAAATAAAAATTGAAGAAGGTATAATTATTCCGATGATTGATGCGAGAAGAATGGAGGTTTATGCTGCTTTTTTTAATTCTAACTTTGAAATGATTAAAGAAGTTAAAGCTTTAGTTATTGATGAAAATTCATTTTCGGATATTAATGCTACAATTCATTTAATTGGTGATGGAGCTCAAAAGTTTAAAGCAATTCTAACAGATGATAAATTTAGATTTTATGAAGATGTTGTTTATCCATCGGCAAATGAAATGAGCTTTTTGGCGTTTGAAAAGTACAAAAAAAGCGACTTTGAGAATGTCGCTTATTTTGAACCTTACTATTTAAAAGATTTTGTTTTAAATAAGTAAATTTATTTTTTATGAATTTCCACTTGGTGTGGATATGGGATTTCGATATTGGCTTTGTCAAAAGCAATTTTACATTCTTCCAATATTTCGGCATGAACTTTAAAATAATCTTCCACTTTTGCCCATGGACGAATTGCCATATTAATACTGCTGTCGGCTAATTCTAATACAAAAGTACTAGCTTCAGGCTCTTTTAAAACATGATTATTTCTGCTCAAAACTTCTTTAATGGTATTTTTTACCAATTGTAAGTCAGAATTGTAATCAACACCAATTACTAAGTCAACTCTTCTGATTCCTTCTTGCGTATAATTGGTTACAACTCCATTAGATAAAATTCCGTTAGGAATATAAATGGTTTTATTATCTGCAGTAAGTAAACGCGTATTAAAAATTTGAATTTCTTTAACAAGCCCAATAACTCCTTGTGTTTCAATAACGTCTTCAACTTTAAAAGGTTTGAATAGGATTATTAAAATTCCGCCTGCAAAATTTGATAATGAACCTTGTAATGCCAAACCAACGGCTAAACCTGCTGCTCCTAATATTGCAACAAAAGAAGATGTTTCTACTCCTAATTTTGAAATGAACGTAATAAAAACAAGTATTCTTAATGTCCAAAAAATAAGATTTCCTACAAAGTTTGCTAAGGTTTCCTCAACCTCCCTTTTCTTTAATACCTTTTTTACTAATTTAGTTAAGATGCTTGTAATCCATAATCCTATAAACAAGATTGCTAATGCAACTATAATTTTTGGTGAATACTCTAGTACTACTTTTTTTAATAAATCGATGTAGTTTTCAACTTCTTTCTCTGTCATTTTTGTTTTTTTTATATTTTATTGTGCAAAGGTAATTTTTCAAACATTTATATAAAACAAAACATCCTATAAATAGAATGTTTCGTGTGTTTATGTGTTTTGATATTATTCTATTTCAAATGTAATTTTTAGATTTACCCTAAACTCTGCTACTTCATTGTCTTTAATAGACGCGCTTTGATCTTGAACATATACTGAACGAATGTTTTTTAATGATTTAGATGCATGTTTAACTGCCTTTTTAGTTGCGTCTTCCCAGCTTTTTTCTGAACTTGATAATACCTCAATAACTTTTAAAATTGCCATTATATTTGTTTTTTAATGATTTATATTGTTTTAAATATACAAATTAATAAAGATTTTTGCAACTTCTTTTTTTTAAATAAATAACGTTAGCTTAACATTAGATATAATAAGTTAGAGGAATTTTGCATAAAAATAATTATATACAATTAGATGGAACAAATTTATGTGATAATGCTTGTTGCTCTTGCAATTTTAGCATCAATTGACTTAATGGTTGGAGTTGCAAACGATGCTGTGAATTTCTTAAACTCTGGAATAGGATCTAAAGCTGTTTCTTTTAAAACCTTAATGGTTGTTGCAAGTATTGGTATTGCATTGGGAGCACTTTTTTCAAGTGGAATGATGGAAATTGCGCGTAGTGGAATTTTTACACCTTCAATGTTTACTTTTAATGATGTAATGATTATTTTTCTTGCAGTAATGGTTACTGACGTACTATTACTAGACTTGTTTAATTCTTTAGGTCTTCCTACTTCAACAACAGTGTCTATAGTTTTCTCTTTGTTAGGAGGAGCTATGTGTTTAGGAGCTTATAAGCTTTTGGTAGATTCTTCTGCTACAGGTAGTATTTTGCAATATATCAATCAAAAGAAAGCAACTGAGATTGTCACAAGTATTCTATTGTCTGTATTGCTTTCTTTTTCAATTGGAGCATTTGTTCAGTATATTTCAAGGATATTATTCTCTTTTGAATATGAGAAAAAAGTAAAGTATTTTGGGGCTATTTTTGGAGGTATTGGTATAACTGCAATTTCCTTTTTTATTCTTTTTAAAGGACTTAAAAGTTCAACTTTATTGTCTTCTGATGTAAAAGCATATATGGGTGCACATCAATTGTTGATTATTGGTGTAAGTTTTATTTTTTGGACTATTCTTTCACAGGTTTTAATTTCATTAAAAGTTAACATATTTAGAATAATCATTGTAATAGGAACTTTTGCACTTGCATTAGCTTTTGCAGGTAATGATTTAGTAAATTTTATAGGTGTACCAATTGCTGCATTGCAGTCATATGAAATTTATGTGGCAAACGGTAGTGATTCTTCTATGTTAATGGGAGCTTTGGCTTCTTCAGAATTAAAAGCTAATTTTTGGCTATTACTTTTTGGTGGAGCTATTATGGTTTATACTATTTGGACTTCAAAAAAAGCAAAAGACGTTATCGCAACAGGTGTAGATTTGTCTAGACAAAGTGAAGGAACGGAAAAGTTTGATGCCAATAATTTATCAAGAGTTGTTGTTAGGGGAGTTATGTATGTAGGTCAAATGATTAATTATGTTTTACCACAAACTATTCAAATTAAAATTGATAAAAGATTTGAAAAACCTGAATTAAAATCAAAAAAATCTGATCAAGCAGCATTTGATATGGTTCGTGCTTCTGTTAATTTAATGGTAGCAAGTATTCTTATAGCAATAGGAACTTCAATGAAATTACCACTTTCTACAACATATGTTACTTTTATGGTTGCAATGGGTACTTCATTTGCTGATAGAGCTTGGGATAGAGAGAGTGCAGTATTTAGAGTTGCGGGAGTAATTAATGTAATTGGAGGTTGGTTTGTAACAGCTCTAGCTGCTTTTTTAACAGCTGGGATTGTGACCTTATTTTTACAGTTTGGTGGTGTATTTGCATTTTTTGCATTAATGATTACAGTGGCAATTTTAATGTATAGAAGTTCAAGAAATCATATTAAAAAGACGAAAGAAAAAGAAGAGGAAACTTTATTGAACAAAGAAGACATTGTAACAATTAATGAAGTTATTCATGAAAGTTCTGATCAAATTGCAAGTTTAATTAATAAATCAAACAAGATTTATAGCGGAGTAATTAGTGGTTTAAGTTTACAGGACTTATTAATCTTAAAAGAAAATAAAAAAGCGATTAAGAAGCTTGAAAAACAAGTAGATGATCTTAAGAATAACGTTTATTATTTTATTAAAAATCTTGATGAAACTTCAGTTGAGGGAAGTAAGTTTTATATTTTAATTTTAGGTTATTTACAAGACATTTCACAATCGATGAGTTTTATTGCTCAGAACGGATATTCGCATGTAAATAATAATCATAAACAACTAAAGTTTAATCAAACAAGAGATTTAAAAAGTATTGAATTAAATGTTTTAGAGTTATTTAATAACATCGTTGTTGTTTTTAATACTAAAGATTTTAAAAATATAGATACAATTTTAGCAGAGAAAGATGTTACCTTGGATAAAATTTCTGATTTAATTCAAAAACAAATAACAAGAATTAGAACAACTGAAAATAGTCCTAAAAATAGTAAATTGTATTTTGCTTTACTTTTAGAGACTAACGATTTAATTAAGGCAACAATGAGTTTGCTAGAGTTGTTTAAAGAGTTTAATCAATATGCTGCTAATAAGGTGAAGTAGTTGTAATATAAATGAAAAAAAGGGAACCAAATCGGATCCCTTTTTTATTCATTATAAAAAAATATTTAAGCGTTTATTGCTTCAACTTTTATTTCAGGGTCTTTAAGCATGTCTTTTAACATGTTTTCAATTCCGTTTTTTAAAGTAAATGTAGAAGATGGGCATCCGCTACATGCACCTTGTAAAATTACTTTTACTCTTTTTTCTTCTGGATCAAATGAATCAAACATAATATTTCCTCCGTCACTTTGAACGGCTGGTTTAATGTATTCTTCAAGTATATTGATTATTTGCTGAGAAGTAACGTCTAATTTGTCAAAATAATCTTCTTGTTGCTTTTTGTGATTCTCAGTTTTAACAATCAATGATTCATCTACAACAATATTGCCATTTTCAATAAATTCTTTAATGAAAGTTCTAACTTCTAAAGTAACATCGTCCCAATTTGCAATTTCAAATTTTGTAATCGAAATGTAATTTTCATCAATAAAAATTTCTTTTACAAATGGAAACTTAAATAATTCTTTTGCTAATGGAGAAGCGACGGTGTCATCAATGTTTTTACATTCTACCATTGTTTTTGTTAATAATTTATTACTAACAAATTTTAAAACAGCAGGGTTTGGTGTGTTTTCGGCGTAAATGGATACTGGTATTTTTTTAGTAGAGTTCTCTTCAATTTTAATAATAACTCCTCCAGAACTTATGAAATTTTCAATTTGCTCAGCAACTTCTTCTTGTACGTCCTTCCATTCTACAATAGAAAAACGTTCTATAGCTATAAAGTTCCCTGATATATAGACTGTTTTAACAAACGGTAAATAGAATAACTGCTGAGCCAAAGGGGAGTTTTTTGTTTCATCTATGTTTTTAAACTCAAAACTTTGATTCTTAACTATGAATTCTTCTAATTCAAACTTAATAATTAGCGGATTGCTAGTTTCTTTTATTGTAATCTTGTGCATTATCTTTTTTTACAAAGGTAATAAACATATTTTGTCTATAATTTTCATTTGTGTTTTTTTAACTTTTCATAGTCGCTTTAGGTGAAAATAAGTTATAAAACTTAAATTAAAATTTATATCTTTGGCAAGTTCGTATATTTGCGAATAAGGAGGGTTTTATTTTTCGACTGATTAACAGTTGTTTACATTAAATTATTGAAAATGAATTTAAAAAAGATTTTTTTAATTTTTGCTTTTACATTGTCGCAAATAACTTTTTCACAAGAAGGAGTTGCTGTATATTCAGATTATTTGTCAGATAATTACTACTTAATTCACCCTTCGATGGCGGGTGCGGCTAATTGCGGAAAAATTCGTTTAACTGGGCGTCAGCAATGGCTAGGTCAAGATGATGCTCCTGCTTTACAAACTTTAAGTTTTAATACATCTTTAGATGAGGATGGGGTTTCAGGAATTGGAATGATACTTTTCAATGATAAAAATGGTTATCATTCTCAAAAAGGAGCAAAGCTAACTTATGCTCACCATTTAAGGTTTTCAAGAGGAACTTCTGATTTAAATCAATTGTCTTTTGGTTTAAGTGCTGCTTTTGTTCAAAGTAATATTGATGGTACTGATTTTACTGGTTTTGATCCAGTAATTGTTCCAGGAATAATTCAAAAAGATTCTTATTTTAATGTTGATATTGGTGCTTCATATCACTATATGGATTTCTTTACTCATGTAACTGTAAAGAATTTTTTGGCAAATAGAAGAGAGTTGTATACAAGCGAGGTTGAATCTGATAATTTAAGAAAATATCTTTGGAGTGCTGGAGCTGTTTTTGGTGATAGTGATAGATTGATGTTTGAACCATCTTTGATGTTTCAATTTACAGAAGAAACTACTGAAAAAGCAATTGACTTAAACTTAAAAGTATATAAAAATCTTGATTTTGGTAGACTTTGGGCTGGTCTTTCTTATAGAAGAAGCTTTGATGGAGCTAAATATCTTAATGGTTCAACTGTTGAAGACCAAAAGTTGCAATATATAACTCCAATCTTAGGTATTAATTATAAAAAATTCATGTTCTCATATACTTACTCTCACTTATTAGGTGATGTTAAATTTGATAATGGTGGTTTTCATCAAATTACTCTTGGGTTTGATATATTTTGTAGAGCTGCTGAGTGGGATTGTAACTGTCCTGCTGTAAATTAATAAAATGTAATTATATAAATTTATACTTGTCCTGAATTCTAGATTCAGGACATTTTTTTTAAAAGTTAAAATATGGTAATTAAAGAAGTTAATGGTAAATCTCCAAAAATACCAGTAGATTGCTATGTTGCTGAAAATGCTACTATCGTTGGAGACGTTACTTTTGGCGAAAGCTGCAGTGTTTGGTTTAATGCTGTTATAAGAGGTGATGTTAATTTTATTAAAATTGGTAATAAAGTAAACATTCAAGATGGTGCAGTAATTCATTGTACTTATCAAAAACATCCTACGGTTATTGGTAATAATGTTTCAATTGGTCATAATGCAATTGTTCATGGTTGTCAAATTCATGATAATGTTTTAATTGGTATGGGAGCTATTGTAATGGATAATTGTGTAATTAATAGTAATTCTATTATTGGAGCTGGTTCAGTAGTAACTCAAAATACGGTTGTTGAGTCTGGAGCTATTTATGCAGGGATTCCAGCTAAAAAAGTAAAAGATATTGATCAAAGTAATTTTGCAGGAGAGATTGAGAGAATTTCAAATAACTATGTAATGTATTCGAGTTGGTTTAAAGGAGGTGAATAAATACTTAGAAGTCTTTTTCAAAAACAGAATAATTATTGTTTAAAATGCCTTTTAAAACTTTAGAATCGCTATTAGTGTAAAAGTGTTGGTAGCTTTTTTCTGTGGAGTTATTGTTTAAATTATATTTATTTAAGATATATTCTGTTTGTTTTGCAACAGCTTCTCCAGAATCAATAATTTTTACATATGGAGGGATTATCTTTTTTATTTGAGGAATTAAATAAGGGTAATGACTACAGCCCAAAACTAAATGGTCAATATTCTGTTCTAACATTGGTTTAATATAACTCTCTAGTAGAAGAGTCATTTCATCAGAGTTAATGTCTCCGTTTTCTATTAGTTGTACCAATCCATGGCCTATTTGTTCAATTATTTTTACACCTGAGAAGTTTTCAACATTTTTATGAAATAACTCGCTGTTTAGTGTTCCTTTGGTTGCTAATATTCCAATAGTATGTGTACTTGTTTTATTTGCAGCAGGTTTTATTGCAGGTTCAATTCCAATAAATGGAACAGTGTATTTGTTTCTTAATTCTTTAATTGCATTTGTAGTTGCAGTATTACAGGCAACAACAATTAATTTGCAGTTTTTGTTTAATAAAAATTCTGTATTTTTAATTGATAATTCAATTATTTCTTCTTTCGACTTTACACCATAAGGGGCATTTTTACTATCTGCTAAGTAAATAGTATTTTCAAAAGGTAGAAGCGAATGAATCTCTTTCCAAATTGATGTTCCTCCAATTCCGGAATCAAATAAACCTATAGGATTTTTATTACTCATATAACAAATGTAAAAAAAAACTGCTCAATCTATTTAAAGTTTGAGCAGTTATATTTTAAAATTACAAAGTAAATTAGAATCCTAATTCTTTTTTAACATCAGCTAATAGGTTTGGACCTTTAGCAACAAGTAAGCCACTTCCTTCTGTAGCATCTAAAACATAATCATAGCCTTTAGCAGCTGCAATTTTTGCAATTGCTGCTTGAGCTTTCTCCATGATTGGCTTTAATAAGTCTAATTCTTTTTGTTGTAATTGTTTAGTTGCACTTTGTTGAAAGTCTTGTATGCGTTGCCCCATATCTTGCATTTCTTTTGAACGAGTTTCATTTACTGCTTCTCCAACAGTAGGAGCTTCTTGCTCATATTTTTGCAATTTTGTTTGGTATTCTTGTACCATTGTTTTGTACTCTTTATCATAAGTTTCTTGAACTTTTTGGATTTGAGTTTGAGCCGTTTTCATTTCTGGCATCGATGTCATTAAGGCTTTTACGTCAATATGTGCCATTTTAGTTTGTGCAGAAACTTGAGTTCCAACAAACATTACTAATGCGATTGCTAATGTTTTTAATTGTTTCATTCTTGATTTATTAATTTAGGTTATTATTATTTATTCAGACTTCTCTTCTTTGGCTTTTTTTGCTGCTTCTCTTTCTTCTAATATTTTTTTCTTTCTTTCTTCTAAAGCTTTTTTTCTCTCTTCAGCTTTCTGTTTTCTTTCTTCAATTACCGCATCTCTTTTTTCTTGAGGGCTTAACTCTTTTTCATTAGAAATTTCTTTTTCTTCAGTATTAGAGTTTTTATTTGAATCATCTTCGTTATTAGTTTCAATTACTGTGCCATTTTTTTTAGCTTCTCTTTCATCGATTAATTTTTGTCTTTTTTCCGCAGCTATTCTTTTTCTTTCTTCAGCAGCTTGTTTTTTCTCTTCAATTAGTTTTTCTCTTGCTGCTTTTCTTTCATCTAAAATTCTTTGTCTTTCTGCCATTGCTGGATTTTCATCAATCATATCTTCTTCGGCATCCTTTGCTTCCTGTTCTTTAAGTTGTTTTTTGGTAAGCTGCTCTCTTTTTTGAATTCGTGTTAAAACACGAACAACTTGATCGCTTATATCAAAACGTTGAGCTGCAAACAACATTGTTAAATCAGATGATTTGTCAAAAATAAAATCATATTTTTTTGCTTCAGCGATATCTTGAATAGCTGTGAAAACCTGATCTTGTATAGGTTTTACTAATAGCGTTTTTTGGATCATTAAATCTCCTTTAGCTCCAAATCTTTTTTCCTGATAATCTAATAGTTCTTTTTCTAAAAAAGATATTTCTTCTTCTCTTTCTTCAATTAGCTCTTTTGTTAAAAGAACCTTTTCAGTATTTAAACTCTCTTTTAGTGTTTTTATGTCGTTTTTTTTAACTTCAATTTCTTGTTTCCATTTTTGTGCTTTTTGCTCAAGTTGGTTTTTAGCTTCAGCATAATCTGGTACTTTTTCCAAGATATATTCCATGTCAATATATCCAATTCTTATGCCTCTTGATTGAGCAAAAGAAGAAATAGTTACTAGTAAAAGCAAAACTGAAATGTATTTAGTTATTCTCATATTTTAAAGTTTTAAATGCAGTTTTTAAAAACCTAAAAAAACATTCCGAAAGATATGAAATGTTTTTTTAAGTTAAAATTCTAAAATTTATATTTTATTAAAACGCATTTAAATTAGAATTGTTGTCCTATGATGAAATGAGTTTGCCAACCACTCTTTGCTGTTTGTCCTGGTATTGCATCAAATCCATGAGCAAAATCAATTCCAATTAATCCAAAAGCAGGCATAAAAACTCTAAGGCCAAAACCAGCTGATCTTTGAAGGTTAAAAGGGTTGTAATCTTTAAAATCATTATATGCTGAACCTGCTTCCAAAAATGTTAAAGCATATATTGACGCTGCTTGTTTTAATGTTATAGGGTAACGAAGTTCTAATGAAAATTTATTGTAAATGGTTGCTCCAACTTGTTCTCCATCATCATTTACAGGTGATAAAGATTGGTTCGGGTAACCTCTTAATTGAATTGTTTCTCTTCCGTCTAATGAATAATTAGCTAGTCCATCTCCTCCTAAATAAAATCTTTCGAATGGAACTAGACCTCTATCTTGATTATATGCACCCATATATCCAAACTCTCCAAGTGAACGCAATACTAATTTGTCAAATAATCTTGTATACCAATCACCTTTAAATTTAATTTTATAAAATTCTAACCAATTAAATCTTTTTTGATCCACTTTCCCTTGGTCTGTTGCGGCATCACTATATTGAGAGACTTGATATCCATCTTCGTCTAAGTATGCTCCAGCAGGATAATTTGCTCCATCAGGATCAGTGCCAGCTTCAGCAGCTCTAACTTTGTATTTAGCTTGGTTTTCTAAATCTGCATAATCTATACCATTGAATAAAGAGTATGGTGGAGTAAACTTACCTGAAACACTAAATTCTGAACCATAAGTTGGAAAAACAGGGTTTACACCTTTGCTATTTCTTGTTAGGGCAATTGTGTAAGATAGATTTTTAGAAGACCCATTACCAAAAGTAAATAAACCCGTGTTGTAGTTGTTCAATTCATAATATTGAAAAGAAACATTTTGAGATAATACAAAATAATCATCTGGAACTGTTAACCTTTTTGCAAGTCCAACAGATACTGATGTAATGTTGAAACTTTTACTTCTTGTAACTGCTCTTGAACTATAATCGTATAAAAATTGTTTACTATGAGATAAAGTGGTCGAAAAATTTATTGGTTTTTTACCACCTAACCATGGTTCAGAAAAGGATAGACTATATGTTTGAAAATAAGTACTTCCTTGTAGTCTTAAAGACATTTTCTGACCATCACCCATTGGAAGGGGTTTATATGAGTCTTTTTTAAATATATTTCTTGCAGAAAAATTATTAAATGAAAGACCTAATGTTCCAATGAATCCTCCACCTCCATAACCTCCTTGAAGTTCAATTTGACTTGATCCTTTCTCAACAACGCTATATTCAATATCAACGGTTCCAGCTTGAGGATCTACGTTTTTAAATTCTGGTTTAATTGCCTCTGGGTCAAAAAAACCAAGTTGTCCTAATTCTCTGATTGAACGAATTAATTCCTCTTTACTATATTTTTGACCAGGTTTAGTTCTTAATTCTCTATAAATAACATGATCGTTAGTTTTGTCGTTTCCAACAACAGATATTTTGTTGAAATAAGCGATTGGTCCTTCGGTTATTCTGATTTCAAAATCAATTGTGTCATTATATGTTCTAACTTCAACAGGGTTGATACTTGAAAATAAATAGCCGTTATTTTGATATAGGTTAGTGATGTCTTCTCCATCAGGTTTTGATTGATCTGCGATTCTTTTTTGAAGCATTACTCCATTATAGACATCTCCTTTTTTTATTCCAAGCATTCTGCTTAATTGTTGGTCAGTATAAACTGTATTTCCTAAATATCTGATGTCTCCAAAATAATACTTTTTACCTTCTTCTAGATTTACTTTTATAGAAACGGTGTTTGATTTTTTGTCATAAGAAATAGAATCGGATGTTACTCGAGCATCTCTAAAACCATTTTCTTTATATTTATTAATAACAGAAACTAAGTCTTCTTTATATTTTTCTTTGATATACTTTGACCTTTTAAAAATATGAAATACACTTTTTTGTTTTGTGTTCTTAAATGCGTTTTTTAGTTTACTGTCTTTAATTTCGTTATTTCCAACAAAATCAATTTTTTTTACTTTTACTTTATTTCCTTTATTAATGTTTACTAACATTTTAACACTGTTGTCTGTGGTGTCAGGTGATGTATTAATAAAAACTTTAGCGTTATAGTAACCGTCTTTTTTGTATTTATTTTCGATATAGTTTTTAGTAGTAGTAATTAGGTTTTCATTAACAATTTTTCCTTTTTTAAGATCGGTTTGTTTGATGATTTCATCAGCTTTACCTTTCTTAATTCCTACTAGTTTTACGTCTGCTAATTTTGGAGATTCGTTTAAGTTTAACTCAAGAAAAATACTGTCTCCTTCAATTTTTGTGATATAAAAATTTACATCGCTAAATAAACCAAGTTTCCATAATTTTTTAATAGCTGTGCTTATTTCTTCTCCAGGAACCATAATTTTTTGACCATTTTCTAAACCTGAAAAAGTTACAACAGTTTGTTGATTATAGCTTACTTTTCCGGTTACTTCAACATCAGCTAAGATATATTCTTTTCCGTCTTCAAATTTAGTCTCTTGAGCAACTGTTGTATTGTATGTACCTACTAATAATAGGGTAAATAGCACTTGTATTCCTTTTTTTAACATTTTTTTACTTTGAAATTTGTTCACTTGTTTTTCCAAATCTTCTTTCCCTTTGCTGATAACTAACGATTGCTTCATATAAGTTTTCTTCACTAAAATCTGGCCAAAGTACATCTGTGAAATAAAATTCAGCGTATGCAATTTGCCATAATAAAAAATTACTTATCCTGTGTTCACCGCTAGTTCTAATTACTAAGTCAACATCGGGTATATCTTGCGTGTAAAGATGCTGATTAATAATTGATTCATCAATAGCTTCGATAGAAATTATATTATTTTTAACTTTCTCACTTATTTTTTTAACAGCTTGAATGATCTCTTCTCTGGAACCATAACTTAGGGCTAAAGTTAGTGTCATTCTAGTATTTGTTGAAGTTTTTGAAATTACTTCTTTTAGTTCTTTCTGTACTTTGTTAGGTAAATTTGTTAAATTTCCTATTGCATTTAATTTAATGTTATTTTCCTGAAGTGTTTTGATTTCTTTTTTTAATGAAGAAACTAACAACTTCATTAGTGTGTCAACTTCAAGTTTTGGTCTATTCCAATTTTCTGTAGAAAAAGCGTAAAGAGTTAGGTTTTTAATTCCTAGTTTTGCGCAAGTCTCTACAGTTATTCTTACACTTTTGGTTCCACCTTCATGGCCAATAGATCGTAATAATCCTCTTTGTTTTGCCCAGCGACCATTGCCATCCATAATTATTGCTAAATGGTTGGGAACGTTGTTCTGGTTTATGTTATTTAATAGACTCATAATTTACTCAGTACAAAAGCATGGATTCTTACCAAATGTGTATGTTAGCGTAAAGCCTGAAAAAACATACCAATCATTACTATTTAAATTTCCGAACTTATATACTTCTAAATTTTCGTTAATAGGGTTACTTCCGTCAAGATTATCTGAAAAAGTATATCTTGCTCCAACTTCAACACCAATTATAATGTTTCTAACCAACCTTGTTTTTAGTCCAATTACCATTGGAATAGCAAACGAACTGTGTCTATAATCTAAATGACTTTTGTTTCCGGCAATATATATTTCATTGTAAATAAAATGGTTTATTCCGGTAAAAACATATGGAGTTATTGTTTTTTCATTACTGTGTAAGTCGAATTCAAAAAAATTAAACTCTATACCGGCTGAGAATTCCTTAATGTTATTTTTAAAACTATTTCCTCTTAATTTTCTGCTAGGAACATCACTATCCATATCTTTCGAGCTTATGTTTCCTTGAAAATATGAAAATCTGTAAGAATGTCTTGTGCTTCGATTCCATTTATAAATTACACCAAAAGCAGGCTCATTAGGAGAGATGTAATCAGTTGGTCCAACATCACCAATATAATTACTTCCTCCTAAAAAAACTCCTAATTCGTTGATTTGAGCGTTAGAATTTAAGGCGCAAAACACTAAACATATATAAAGGTATACTCTTCTCATTTTTATAATAGTTTGCAAATATAACAATATTGACTACTTTACCGCATTTTATGGTAAAATTTATAAGTTATATTAAAACGTAAAAAAATGATTTTCTTATATGAACTGTTTAATTTCTTCTGTCTTCACCCCAAAGTAGTTTTTTTCTAATAGTTTTAAGAAAACCTTCGTCTTGAAACTCAATCATATTTACTTGAAAAGAAGTTTTGTTTATTTTGAGAAGTGTTTCGTTAGTTACAGAGGTAATTCTTGAATCTAATGAAACTAGATATTGTTCTTCTCTACCAGTAACTTTTAATTCAATTTCTGTATTGTCGGGTATTACGAGTGGTCTGGCATTTAGATTGTGAGGTGCTATTGGTGTAATAACCAAGCTATTAACATCAGGCATTAAAACAGGTCCGCCACAACTTAAAGAATATCCGGTTGATCCTGTTGGAGTTGAAATAATTAATCCGTCAGCCCAGTATGATGTTAAATACTCTCCATTTAAGTAAGTTTCAATTGTTATCATAGAGGTTGAGTCTTTTCTAGAAACAGTAACTTCGTTGAGTGCAAAATTTAAATCTACTAAGTCTGGATTTCTTGGGGTACATTGTAAGTTTAATAAACTTCTTTTGGAAATTGTAAAATCTTTATTAATTACTTTGTTTAAAAGTAAATTAATGTTTTCAATTTGAACAGTTGCTAAAAAACCAAGTCTACCTGTATTTATACCTACAATAGGGATGTTTTTATCTCTTACATATGTAATTGCTCGAAGAATTGTTCCGTCTCCACCAATGCTAATTAGTACGTTTACAGAATGATCAAGCTCTTCATGTGATTCGAAAGATGTAATATTACTGCTAATGTTTTTAAAACTATTTTTGAATTTCTCTTCAATTATAATTTCTATATTATTCTCGTTAAGAATTTTAATAACTTCTAAAACAATTTCTTCTGTATTGCCTTGATAATTTTGACCAAATATTGCAAATTTCATAACAGTAAATTAAATGTTTAAGTACTTGTCTAAATAATCAGACCTCTCTTTTAGGTTTTCAATGTATGAATCTTCTTGATGTTGAGATACAACAATATATTCAAACCTTCTAAAAGTTTGGATAATATCATTCATTCCACCTAAGCTAATTTTTAAAGTAATCTCTATTTCGTCATTTTCTATATTTGAAATAAATAAACCGAGTAATTTAGCATTGTTGCTTTCAACTATTTGGGTGATTTGACTCATTGAAAAATCAGTATTATTTTTTCTGATAACGATTATTCCACCTTCTTCCTTTAAAAACGGAGTTTCATGAAAGATTCTAATAAACTCTTCCATTTCAAAATAACCAAGATACTTGTTGTTTCCATCTAAAACAGGCATAAGGTTGGTTTGGTTTCGTGCAAAAAGCTCCTGAACATCTAGCCAATTCATACTGCTTTTGGCAAAAAAACGCTCAAGATTAATTCTGTTAGCCTCAATCTTTGTATCTGGGCTTAATGTTTCTGCATCTTCTCTACTTAAACTACCTATGTATGTTTCGTTTTCTAGAACAGGAAAATGTGAGTAAGAAAAATCCATAAATAAGTCTTGGACTTCATTTATAGTCTCGTTGCTATTGAAAGGTTTATTCTCCTTATTAATGTATTCTAAAATGGTATTCATTTATAGTTGTTCAATTTTAATGCAAAATAATCAAAAATTGCTTATTAAAGCTATATATAGTTTGTATTTTTGTAAAGTTAACAAATTATAGTATGACTAAATTATCAGTAAATATTAATAAAATAGCAACCTTAAGAAATTCTAGAGGTGGAGATGTTCCTAATTTATTAAAAGTAGCGAAAGACATACAGGCTTTTGGAGCCGAAGGAATAACAATTCATCCACGACCAGATGAACGCCATATTCGTTATCAAGATGCGCGCGACTTAAAGTCAATTGTATATACCGAATATAACATAGAAGGAAATCCTCAGCATAACTTTATAGACTTAGTGTTGGAATGTAAACCAACACAGGTAACGCTTGTGCCAGATGCAATTGGTGCTTTAACATCTAATGCTGGTTGGGACACAATTAAGCATCAAGCTTATTTAAAAGAAGTAATTCAAGAATTTCAACGCAACGGAATTAGAACTTCAGTTTTTGTAGATGCAAATGAAAAAATGGTTGAAGGGGCAAAAGAATCTGGTGCTGATAGAATTGAATTGTATACCGAAAGTTTTGCACACGAATTTGGATTGGGAAATAAAGCAGGAATCGATCCTTTTGTAAAAGCGGCATTACGTGCTAATGATTTAAATATTGGTATAAACGCGGGTCACGATTTAAGTTTAGATAACATCAAATTTTTTAAAGATAACATTCCTAATTTATTAGAAGTTTCAATTGGTCACGCACTAATTTCCGAATCTCTATATCTTGGATTGGAAAATGTAGTAAACATGTATCTTCAAAAATTAAAATAATTTGGGCGTTACCACAAGGGTCGGGTTTTTCGCACTCGCTTTTTTTGTTTCATTTCATTACTCAAAAAAGAGCTCAAACAAATGCTTCAACCCCTAACGCAAAATAAAATAGTAAACAATGTTATATTCAAAAATAGAAGGAGAAGGGAAACCTTTTTTAATATTACATGGCTTTCTTGGTATGTCAGACAATTGGAAAACACTAGGTTTAGAGTTTTCTAAATTACCATATCAAGTTCACATGTTAGATTTAAGAAATCATGGAAGAAGTTTGCAGTCTCCAGTTTTTAATTATCAAGTATTGGCTCAAGATGTAATTGAGTATTGTGCCGAAAACAAATTGGAAAACATAATTTTATTAGGGCATTCAATGGGAGGTAAGGTTGCAATGGAAATTGCGTGTACACATCCTAATTTAGTTGAAAAGCTAATTGTTGCAGATATTGGTCCAAAATTTTATCCACAGCATCATCAATCTATTTTACAAGGTTTGTTGTCGGTTGATTTTTCTTTAAAACCTTCTCGATCTGATGTTGATGAACAAGTTTCTAAATATGTAACTGATTTTGGAACAAGACAATTTTTGCTTAAAAGTTTATATTGGGAAAAACCAGGGCAACTAAATTATAGATTCAATATCAATTATTTAAATAATAATATTGATGAAATTGGTAAAGAATTATCAGAAAATATGATTTTTGAGAAAAAAACTCTTTTTTTAAGAGGAGAAAACTCAAATTATATTTTAAATGATGATGTTGCGAATATTCAAAAGCATTTCCCAAATATGATTTTACAAACAGTTTCATCAGCTGGTCATTGGTTACATGCCGAGAATCCTAAAGAATTCTATAATTATGTAAATGATTTTTTAAATAACTAATTTTTTTGAAGGAATTTATTATGAATGCATAATATTTTTTAACAAAATATTGGTAATTCCATATTTTATTATAATTTTGAATAATTGATATTAATAAATTCAGAATAAAACTAACACATTTTTACATTATGAGAAAATTACTTTCTTTAACATTATTAGCCTTAGCTGGTTCTACTGCTTTCGCAGGTGGGTATAGAGTAGCTTTACAAGGGCAAAAGCAATTAGCTATGGGGCACACGGGTGTTGCTGTGGTTAATAGTGCGGAGGTTACATTTTTTAACCCTGCAGGTATGGCTTTTTTAGAAAATAAATTTAATTTATCTGTTGGTGCAAATGCACTTTTTGCAGAAACAAAGTTTCAAAACTCTACTTATAATTGGACTAATTCTACGAGTAATTTTGGAACTCCATTTAATATTTATGCTACCTATAAACTTAATGATTGGTTAACTGCAGGTTTAGCAGTGTATAGCCCTTATGGTAGTGCTGTAGAGTGGGATCAAGACTGGCAAGGTTCTCACCTTTTAAATAATATTGATTTACAAGCCATATTTGTACAGCCAACTGTTTCTGTTAGATTAGGTGAGAAATTTAGTATTGGTGGTGGTCCTATATATGTTACGGGTTCTGTTGATTTTAACAGAAACGTAGATAGAACAACTACTGATGAAGATGGAAACAGAACTGACTTAACGATCAATGCAAAAGGAATTACTGCTTGGGGTTATACAGCAGGTTTTATGTTTAATCCAACTGACAAATTAAGATTAGGAGTTAACTATCGTTCAGAAATCATAATGGAAGCTAGAGATGGTGATGCTACATTTAGTGATGTGCCTGCTTATGCTGCTGGAACTTTAACAAATACAACTTTTGATGCTGATTTACCTTTACCTGGTGAGTTAACTACAGGATTGTCTTATCAAGTTACTGATAAATGGTTAGTTGCTTTTGATTATAACTATACACTTTGGAGTGCATACAAATCTTTAGATGTTGATTTTCATAACAGCTTACCAACTTCTGTTAACCCAAGAAACTACAAAAATGCAAGTACATATAGAGTAGGTACTCAATATGTTGCTACAGATAAGTTTACTTTCAGAGCAGGTTGGTATTTCGACGAAAGCCCAGTACAAGATGGTTATTTCGCGCCAGAAACTCCTAGAAATGATTCTATGGGATTCACAGGAGGTTTAACTTACCAATTTAGTCAAAAATTAGGAGTTGATTTCTCATTCCTTTACTTACACTTTGATGAAACTGATAATTCTTATGACCATTATAATGATGGTAGTAGTTTTGGTGGTACATATAAATCTAGTGTATTCTCTCCTGGAGTTGGTGTAACTTATAGTTTCTAATTTAAAAAAAATATACGATAATGAAAAATAAATTTATATACTTAGCTGTTTTGGCTGCAGGTTTTATTTCTTGTGAGCCAGAATTTGAAAATGAAGTTGATGCAAATTATACTTCAGGTGACGCGGACTTCTCATCTTATGTTGCTGTAGGAAACTCATTAACTGCAGGTTATATGGACGGTACAGTTTCTAGAGTAGGGCAAACATACTCTTTCCCAAATACTCTTGCAGGGCAATTTGCTGTTGTAGGTGGAGGAATGTTTACTCAACCTTCTTTTGCAGAAGATGTAGATAATTTAGGAGGAATATTAGGTGTTCCAGGTTTCAATACGAGATTAATTATTGACGCATCTGCTGGAGGCCCAGAGTCAATTGCTGGTACGTCAACAGTAACTTTAACACCTCAGGCAATGGCTTATAATAATATGGGTGTACCAGGTGCTAAATCATTTCATTTAAATTTTCCAGGATATGGAGCTTTAAATCCTTATTATGCAAGACACGCAACTTCTACATCTTCAACAGTTTTAGGAGATGCAATGTCTAAAAACCCTACATTTTTTACAAACTGGATTGGTGCTAATGATGTTTTAGCTTTCGCAACTTCAGGTGGTGTGGGTGTAGATCAAACAGGTAATATGAATCCTGCAACTTATGGTTCAAATGATATTACCGATCCACAAGTTTTCGCAAGTGTATATTCTACTTTAGTAAATACACTAACTCAAAATGGAGCTAAAGGTGTAGTTGCTACTATTCCAAGTGTTACTTCAATTCCATATTTTACAACGGTTCCTTATGCACCACTTACTGCACAAAGTATTGGTAAAGGGTTAGTGCCACAAGGAAGTGATACAGCTACACAAATTGCAGCAGGTACAGCTGCAATAAATCAATTAAACTCACAGTTGTATGGTCCTTTAAATGGTGTTTTTACTGCTTATGGAGAGCCAAATAGAGTTAAGTTGTTGTCTACAACTTCTGCTAACCCTATATTAATTACAGACGAAAATGCAATTGATAGATCTGCTCAAATTACTGCGGCTTTAACACCGTCATTAGGGGCTCCAACTGCTGCTGCTTTTGGTGCTATTTTTGGAAAAGCTCGTCAAGCTACGGCTAATGATTTAATTGTTTTGCCTGCCTCATCTTATATTGGTACAGTAAATGCCTCGTCTCCATCAACTTTAATAAATGTAAATGGGGTATCTTATCCTATGGGAGATCAATGGGTTTTAACTCCAGCAGAGAAAAATGCAGTTGCTAACGCTACAACAGCATATAATAATGCTATTGTTTCAATAGCTGCTTCAAAAAATTTAGCTGTTGCAGATATGAATTTTATTATGACTAGATTGACAACGGGTTTAAAGGTTGATGACGGAACTATTTATACAGCTAATTATTTTTCTTCAACTACAGCATCAAGTGTTTTGTTCTCTTTAGATGGAGTTCATCCTAATGCGAGAGGTTATGCTGTTATTTCTAATGAAATAATTAAAATTATTAACTCATATTATCATGCTAATATTCCTTTAGTAAGTGCGGCTGGCTTCCCTGGAGCTACAATTCTGCCATCAAACTAATAAAATTTAATAAAATTTAAAAAAGGCACTATTTTTGGTGCCTTTTTTTATGTAAAAAAAATAAAGAGATATGAATATATTAATTAGACTTGTTATTACAACAATCTTGGTTGTTGTAATTGCGCATTTTTTGCCAGGAATTTCAGTTCAAGATTATACATCTGCACTGTGGGTAGCTTTGGTTTTAGGAATTTTAAATGCTTTTCTGAAGCCTATACTCGTTTTACTTACACTTCCGGCAACTATCCTTACTTTAGGGCTGTTTTTGTTGGTTATAAATGCAGTGGTGATTTTAGTAGGAGATTACTTTGTGGATGGCTTTATTGTGAATGGTTTTTGGAATGCATTTATATTTAGTATTTTACTGTCAATAAGTCAATCTGTCATGAATGGAATTTTTATTTCTGAAAAATAATATTTTAGACTATTGAAATTCAAATAATTAAAAACTTGTTTGAGTTGCAAAAAATGTATAATTTTGCAACCCAAATTTTATTACCTTTAAAATAATATAAAATGAATATTACAAGAGAAAATGTAGATGCTTTAAATGCTGTTGTTACAGTTGCTATTTCTAAAGAAGATTATTCTAGTAAAGTTGAAAAAATATTAGCTGATTATAGAAAGAATGCTAATATTCCTGGTTTTAGAAAAGGAGAAGTTCCTGCAGGAATGATTAAAAAACAATATGGAAAAGCGGTTCTTTTAGATGAGGTAAATAAAATTTTACAATCGTCTTTAAATGACTATTTAGTTAAAGAAAAAT
>PKEA01000044.1 GCA_002862805.1 Flavobacteriaceae bacterium
TTAACAATAAACAATTACCATCTACAGATTACTGGTTTACAATAGAATTTGATGAGAATGGACAACAGAGAGAATTTAAAGCTCACTTCTCATTGATTAGATAAAACAAGAAATTAAATAAAATAAAAAAGCAGTACCAAATGGTACTGCTTTTTTGGTTTGTATAAACAAAAAACCCTGTAAATCATACGATTTACAGGGTTTTAGTCTAAAATGAATTTTAAAAAGTGGAGTCGGAGAGAATCGAACTCTCGTCCAAACAAGCAATCAAAGAGCTTTCTACACGTTTAGTTTTTAATTAGATTTTCGACAAAAGGCTAGGTTAAAAACGACCACCTAATGCTTAGTTTTACCAGTTCAAAACGGGTTTAAAACATCACCGTTTCTAGGTTTATTTTTACGGTTCTCCTGTACTAAACGCCACAAACCAAGGCTTTTAAGGAGAATCCAGCTTTCCTATCTAATAGGAACTAGGCAAATTCTTACTATAATTCAGAATTATGCAGCCAAAGCGTAATTATTTTCGCCGTGTAAAAGTTTAAGACCTTTTATTAACGAGAATTGTCCCAGTTCTCGACGTGCTTACAATTTAATTCCACTCGCTGTCAAAACCAGTCGACCCCAATTGAAATTTTAATACTAACTAAATTAGTATAATCAATAATTACGCCAAAATTACTATTAATTTATGGAAGAAAAAACTTTTGTTTATCACTTTTAGTAATGTTATATTTGTAACACTTAATTAATCATCAGTTAAATAAATAATAAATGAAATTCGGAATAATCAAAGAACGCAAAAATCCACCAGATAGAAGAGTAGTTTTTTCTCCAGAACGGTTAGCAGAATTCAAGTCAACTTTCCCTCAAGCGATTCTTAAAGTTGAATCTTCCGATATTCGTATATTTCCTGATGAACAATATTTTGAAAAAGGCATTGAAGTAAATCACGATTTAAACGACTGTGATGTTTTAATAGGAGTTAAAGAAGTACCTAAAGAAGCACTTATTCCTAATAAAAAATATTTTTTCTTTTCTCATACTATTAAGAAGCAACCCTATAATAGAGATTTATTGAGAACTATTTTAGAAAAAAATATAGAATTATACGATCATGAAACGATTGTTGATGATATGAATAGACGATTAATAGGTTTTGGTCGTTATGCTGGTATTGTTGGTGCTTACAACGGAATTAGAGCTTTTGGTTTAAAGTTTGAGTTATTTAATTTAGCTAAAGCTGAAACATTACCCGATCAAAAAACGTTAATTGAACGTTTAAAACGAAATCCATTACCAAACATTAAAATTGTTTTAACGGGTAGAGGTAAAGTTGCTTTTGGGGCAAAGGAAATGCTTGATGCAATGAAGATAAAAGAAGTTTCTGTTGAAAATTATTTAACTAAAACATTTGCAGAGCCAGTTTACACTTTTATTGATGTATTAGATTATAACAAAAGAAAAGATGGGGTAGTTTCTACAAAAGAAGATTTTTATAATAACCCAACTGAATATGTTTCTGATTTTGAACGTTTTTCTGAAGTATCTGATATGTTTATTGCTGGACATTTTTACGGTAATAACGCACCAATTATTTTATCAAAAGAAATGTTGCGTTCTCCAAAATGCAAACTAAAAGTTGTTGCAGATGTTTCTTGTGATATTGACGGACCAGTTGCTTGTACTATAAAACCAAGTACAATTGCTGATCCAATTTATGGGTATTTACCAAGTGAACATAAAGAAGTTTCTTATACACATCCATCGGCAATTGTGGTTATGGCTGTTGATAATTTGCCTTGTGAACTTCCAAAAGATGCTAGCGATGGCTTTGGTGAAGTGTTTTTAGAGCGTGTTATTCCTGCTTTTTTTAATAATGATGCTGATGGCGTTTTAGCAAGAGCAAAAATGACAGAAAACGGAAAATTAACTCCTCGTTTTGCCTATTTACAAGATTTTGTAGACGGAAAAGAGTAGTCTTTATGAAATATAAATAGAAAACCTGTCCAAATAATTCGGACAGGTTTTTTTATAGCCCTGATTGAGCTGATAGCTTTGTAGCGAAGCGGAAAACTAAAGGCGAAAGCAGGAATTGCTTTTACCAATACGCCTAAGACATTCGCTTCTAATTATTCCCCCAATCTATTTTTCGAGAGAAGTACATCACGCTTCCTAATATTAAAAATAATCCAACGCTACCAACCAATAAAGCGTAGTTTTCTAATTGTATGATTACAAAGATAAAACTGTATAAAACGGTTAGCGCTGCGCCTATGAATAAAGGGAATTTCTTGTTTTTTAATACCGAAATAGAGTAGAGGATTAACATTATTATTACGGAACATGCCGCAATGATATAGGCAATTGTAAAACTTGAATGTTCGGTTATGGAAATTAATAAGGTGTAAAACATAATTAACGCTAAACCTATCATGGTATATTGAAAGATGTGAATACCAATTTTACTAATGGTTTGAATTAAGAAAAAGATAAGAAAGGTTAACCCAATTACTAGAAAACCATATTTTGAAGCGCGTTCGTTTTGTTGGTATTGATCGACTGTTTCAATTAATTTTACTCCGTAAGCATACGATTTTAAATGCGGAATTATTCCAGTATGTTGCTGAGCAAAAGCACGATTAATGTGAAGTATTTTCCAATCGGCATGAAAAGCATCTTTAGAAATGGCTTTTGTAGTATCGTTTGGCGCAAAATTTCCAATGAAGCTAGGTGAATTCCAGTTCGCATCTAAAGAAGTTGAAGTTGTTTTTCCAATAGGAATAAACTGTAAACTATTGCTTCCGTTGTATTTCATGTTGAAATTGAAATTGATTTTGGAAACATCGGTAATATTAAAAATGCTTGTTTCTAATGTTCCGAATACATTATCACCTTCATCGGTTTTCGATTCCATGCTATAATTAGAACCGTTTACATTTATTTTTAAATCGCTTTTTATACTCTTTAAATTGGTTGTTTTGATGATTATAGTGGCTTTGTCCCAAACGATGTTTTCTTTTTTAATGCCTAATTTTTCAAAGTTTAAGTTTTCAAAACTTCCGTTAAAAGCCATATCTGCTTTAAATACTATTGGATTGTATAAGCTTCTTTTGATATCGCTTACTTTTTCGACTTTTGTTTTGTTTTGTAATACTTCTGGAAAAAAGTAGGCATAATTTATAGACGTTGTTTTTTGAATACTTGTTTGGTTAGTTTTGCTGTCGATATAAGTGGTTTCAGTTTCTTCTTTGTACGGAACTTTTAAAATGGGTCCGTAAAAATTAATTTCTTCACCCCAAGAATTGTTAACTTCAGCAATTACTTCATTTTTTCGTTGTGATCGTTCGCTAATTAAATCTTGTACTAATGCTAAAGGAATGAGTAAAAAGAGAGTAAGCGCTCCAACCATAATCATTTTAGCTGTGTTTGATTGAAAGAAGTTGGACTTTGTTGCCATTGGTTTTTCGTTTTGATTTTCCATTTGTTTAATTTTTTAAATGATAATTAAAAGTACTTTGAATTTCAAAGTAAATAGATAAAAAAATAGTTTTAAGTATTGGATATTAATTTTTCTAGGGCATCAATATGATCTTGAAAGGCTTTTTTTCCTTCTTTTGTTGCAATATAACTTGTGTTGGGTTTTCGCCCAATAAATTGTTTTTCTACAATAATATACGCTTCATTTTCTAATGCTTTAGCATGACTAGCTAAGTTACCATCGGTAACACCAAGAAGTTCTTTAAGTGTGGAAAAATCGGCACTTTCATTCACCATCAAAACCGACATAATACCCAAACGGATACGATGATCAAATGCTTTGTTTATATTTTGAATGATGTTTTTCACAAACTAGTTTGTTTTATTATTATGTTTTATTACTTCTGAACTCTATCGTATTTAAAATACATAATACTTCCGTATAATATATGAGCAATACCAAAACCTAAAACCCAAAACAAAAGTCCGTAACCTGTAAATTCAACAGCTAATAACCCTAAAATAATTTGTGTAATTCCAAGATAGCGAACATCTCTTAGTGTGTATTTACTTGCATTTAAACAAGCTAATCCATAAAAAAGTAATGTTACAGGAGCTATAAGTACAAAATTTTGCTGACGAATTAAAAGCAATGAAAATATTCCACCTGTTACCAAAGGAATTGCAAAGTTGATTAAAACTCTTTTTGAAGCAGCATTCCAAACTTTTTCGCCTAATTTATTTGCTTTTTTTGCTGTTAAATAATAAGCAGTCCCTAATGAAAGAATTAATACGATAACAGCTATTAATACAATTAGTTTAAATGTTTTGCTTTCTAGCGTTATATAAGTATATTCATAAGTATTGATTAGAAAATTTGCATAAGCAGCTCCAACAAGAGCATAAATACCTGCTAAAACACCTGATATACCACTTAAAGATATAAATTGAGTGGATTTACTCATCATTTCTTTAATATCTTGTATATCTTTTAAATATTTGCTTGCTTCCATATAAAAGTACTTTGAAATACAAAGTAAATAATAAATTTTAAGTTTACCAAAATAAAAATGCATTATATTTACAAAAAAAAGAATGAAATATTTGGGTTATTTAATTCGGTTTATAAGTATTTATATATTTATTGCTTTATTAATGAGTGTAATAAACTTAATTAAAGCATCAAATAATGATGTGTTTGTTTCTAGTGCAGAAAAATGGGGAGAAATTATAGGTCAGGTTACCTTTGTTGCCTTGGTTATTTTTTTTAATTTAATGTTGTATAAATTTGGAACAAAATTAATTATAAAGAGTAATGCTAATTCTTAACTTAATTATTAAAAAAAATAGATTATAACAAAAAAAGTGTCAGATAAATTCTGACACTTTTTTGTTTTTTGTAGAGAAATAGATTTACAACCTAAAAATTCCACCAACAGTTATTATTCGTTGTAAGAACCAAAAATTTTGTTCAGCAGTATCTGCACTACTTTTTGTAGTTCTAATATCGTTCATGTCTATATAACCTCCTTTTAGTTCAGTTTGAATGAAAAAGTATTTAAAGAAAGTAAAGTTTAGTCCTGCTTTTGCAGAAATTCCATAACCTGCAACATGAAATTCATCATTTCTGTCATTTCCTAAAAGTTTAGAATTTGTTTTTGGATATAGAAGTCCAGCACCTAATCCTTCTGTTAAGTTAACTTGAAATTTATCAGTATTTGGTAATCCAAACCAATTTGAAATATCATCCACTCTATTAACTTCGGTATTAATATAATTTAGCCCATCAGTATGTTCAAATTGAAGAAAATCCTTAGTTAATAATAATTCGTCTCCAGAAAGTGTTTCACCATAAGTATTATTACCTTCTTCAGCATAATATCCTGTATAACTCACTTTTTGATCGTTATACATAACGTATTTCATGTGATCTAAACCAATTGAAACATTATAGTGATCGCTTATAAAATAACCAATTCTAAAATTGGTTTGTGGAATAGTCATCCTTGCAGGGTTAACATAATCAACATGCCATCCTTTTGGTTTGTCATGAGCTTCAACATCATTTAGTGTGAAATCATAATCATCTCCTTTAAAACGGATGTCTGATTTAGAGTAACTTTCTCTATTTCCTCCCCAATAAATATAAACTTTACCTTTATTGTGTGCTGTGTATTTTTCAGGGTTTTCTGCAATTTCTTGTGAAAAGGTGTACTGTGAAAAAACACAAAAAGTTAGTACAGCCATTAAAAATGGATGCTTCATTTGTATATAAAAAATAATTAAAATTGATTTATTGTTTTACGAATAGCTACTAGCTTAGTCATTAAACCTTCAAAATAATCAAGGTGTAACATGTTAGCACCATCGCTTTTTGCATTTGCAGGATCAAAATGAGTTTCAATAAATAAACCATCTACACCAACAGCAATTCCTGCTTTTGCAACTGTTTCAATCATATCTGGTCTTCCACCTGTAACACCAATGGTTTGATTTGGTTGTTGTAACGAATGCGTAACATCTAAAACGGTTGTCGCATATTGTTGCATTGTAGGAATTCCTCTAAAGTCAACAATCATGTCTTGGTAGCCAAACATTGTTCCTCTATCGGTAATCATTGCATTTTCATTATTACAATCTAATACTTTTTGAACGGCATGTTTCATGCTTTCCGGACTCATAAATTGTCCTTTTTTCAAGTTGACAGTTTTTCCTGTATTTGCAGCTGCAACCACTAAATCCGTCTGACGAACTAAAAACGCTGGAATTTGTAAAATATCAACATAAGCAGCAGCCATTACAGCATCTTCATTGGTATGAATATCTGTTACTGTAGGAACTCCAAATTCTTTTGAAACTTTTTCAAGAATTTTTAATGCTTTTTCATCACCAATTCCTGTAAAACTGTCTATTCTAGAACGATTTGCTTTTTTAAAAGAGCCTTTAAATACAAACGGAATTTCTAGTTTATTGGTAACTTCAACTAATCTTTCTGCAATTCGCATTGCCATTTCTTCTCCTTCAATAGCACAAGGTCCAGCTAAAAGAAAAAAGTTTCCAGATTCAGTATGTTTAATTTGAGGTATGTTTTTTAAATTCATTTCGTGTTGTTTTGAAGTTGCAAAGATAAAAAGAAAAACCTTTTAAACTGTTGTTTAAAAGGTTACTTATGTTACATATTAAAATTTAATTTTTCACTACGTTTAGTTGGTTTTAATTTTAAAACCTTTTGGGCAAAGTATTTTTCCTTTTTCTAAAATATTAAAATACAATACCCCTTTTTTGTTAGTGCCTTCAAATTGATATTCATAAATGGATAAAGTTCCTGCTCCCATAGTATTATTTTTCGTTGGAAAAGGACAACAAGTATCAACTTTTTTAAAGGAAATTTTTTCTCCATTTTTTCCTTCTAATCCATTAAAAAAATAACCCAAATATTGTTGTTCCTGTCTTTCTAGAATGAGTCCAATGTTTATAGGATAATCTGCATCAAAGCCATATTTTCCATCTTCAGCATATTCGGTAAATAAAAACATTGAGTTTTTAACTATTGGTTTTACAGCTGAATTATCAATATTTTGAATGGTAGATTTTGTACTGATACAAGAAGTAAATGTCATTACCAGAAGTAAAAATATAGAATATTTCATAACAATTTTATTTTGATTTTATAAAAAAGGCTACAATAGCTGAAGTTACAATTCCCATTGATAAACCTCCAAATGCAGCTTGAAAAATATAACTTTTTAAGTTGAAAAATGCTTGTGCATTTTCAAGAGTCATTCTGTTATTTTCTACTGCAAAGTTGATTGCATTTTGAAAATAATTTGGCGAAATTATTTCACTTGTTATATATTGACTCATCGGACTTAATAGAGTTACGACTATAGAAACAATGCATCCTGACAAAAAACCCTGTTTCCAATCCATTTGATTTTGGAAGTAATTTTTCTTTTTATCCTTCAAGGCAAAAACAAAAATGGCAATTGCAACTACCGAAAATAACATTGTATAAATAGGATGTTTACTGATTAATTCATCATGCCAACCTAACATTTTTTCAAGATACATCCATGCTAATCCGGTTATTGTGAAAATAATTCCCCACTTAATTTCAATTGCTATTTTATTCATAATTATAAAGTTTATTGTTCAAATTTAAGATAAAGTACTAATATTTGTATGGTTTAGAGTTTGAATTTTTATTTTTGCATCAAAATAATAAAATATGGATTTTCTTTACGGAACATGGCATTGGGCTGTTTCAGGGTTTTTGATTGGGTTAATTATGTTAGTATTGGTGTACTTTGGAAAAAGTTTTGGAATGTCTTCTAACCTAAGAACATTGTGTACTATTGCTGGTGCTGATAAATTTAGTGATTTTTTTAAATTGGATTGGAGAGAACAAAAATGGAATTTAGCAATTGTGCTTGGTGCAATTTTAGGAGGTTTTGTAGCTTATCATTTTATGCAAAATGGAACCGAAGTGGCTATAAATCCGGAAACAATAAATCAACTTTCTACAATGCATATTGATGCTCCAAATGGAAAATTAGTTCCTGATGCTTTATTTAGTGTCAATGCAATGCTTTCTTTAAAAGGATTTGTACTTTTATTTTTAGGAGGTTTACTAATAGGATTTGGAACGCGTTATGCTGGCGGATGTACATCGGGTCATGCAATTTCTGGATTGAGTAATTTTCAAATTCCTTCTTTAATAGCTGTCATAGGTTTCTTTATAGGAGGTTTGCTTATGGCGCATTTAATTTTACCCTTAATATTTTAATTATAAAAAGAAGAAAATGAAATTATTTAGATTTTTAATAATAGGATTTGTTTTTGGAATTGTTTTAACAAAATCAGAAGCGGTTTCTTGGTATAGAATATATGAAATGTTTATGTTTCAATCTTTTCATATGTATGGAATTATTATGGTTGCAATTGTTACAGGTGTAATAGGAATTCAAATTATAAAAAAGAAAAAGATTAAAGACTCTAAAGGAAATCCTATTATAATTGCCGAAAAAGATAAAGGATTTACTCGTTATATAATTGGAGGAATTTTATTTGGATTAGGTTGGGGCTTAGTAGGTTGTTGTCCTGGACCTATATTTATCCTTTTAGGAACTGGAATTTATTCTATAGGAATTGTGCTTTTAGGAGCTTTGTTAGGAACGTATATTTATGGCTTGTTAAAAGATCTTTTACCACATTAAAGTTTCGTTAAAGTTACTAATGTTACACATTTTGGTATATTTTTTTATTAATTTTATATAATTATTAAAATATAAAAATCATGAAAACTAGAATTCATATACAAAATTTAAAATGTGGTGGTTGTGCCAATACTATTATAAAAAATTTGACACAGTTAAATGCAATTTCAAATGTAGAAGTAGATGTAGAAGATAGTGTTGTTTCTTTTGAAATGGAATCTGAGAAAGATTTAGAGCAAGTAAAAACAACTCTTAAAAAAATTGGCTATCCAGAAGACGGTGAAGCAAATAGTTTAGGTTCCAAAGCAAAATCTTATGTAAGTTGTGCCATTGGAAAAATTACAACTTAGTCAATAAAACAAAAAATCCCGATGTAATCGGGATTTTTTTATTGAATTTCTGCACTTAAACCAGCGTCTAGTAAACTAGAACAATAAGGCTTCAACTCATCATAACTTCCTGTTTTTACTGCACATTGACCTTTATAATGTACTAAAACTGCACATTGTTCAGCTTGTAAGGGTTCGTGATTACAAACTCTTACTAAAGTATCAATTACATGATCAAAAGTATTTACATCGTCATTATATAAAATGATTTCGTTGTTTAATCCTATAGATTCTTCAACTAAAACTTCTTCTTGTATTTTTTCTATTGTACTCATTCTTTTTGTCTTAAAAGTTTAAAGTTCAAATGTTTAAGTTTACAAATTTATAAAAATCTATTTATTATATTTCAATGCCACCCAATTATTTCTTTCAAATTTCTTAACATAAGTCAATCCGTTTTCAGTACAAGATGCATCAATAACTGGAATGTCTTCAGTGTAAAATCCACTTAAAAATAAGGTTCCACCTGTGTTTAAACAATCTACATATTGTTTCATGTCGTTTAACAAGATGTTTCTATTAATGTTGGCAATGATAATATCATATGATTTACCAGCTAATAAATCAGCATCACCTTCATAAACAGAAATATTTTTACATCCATTACGCTCAGCATTTTCAATTGAATTTAAATAACACCAATTGTCAATATCAATAGCATCGATAGGTTGAGCGCCTTTCATTTCAGCAAGAATAGCCAAAATTGCAGTTCCGCAACCCATATCTAATGTTTTTTTACCAGCTACATCTGTTTCTAATAAATGCTGAATCATCATATGAGTAGTTTCATGGTGCCCCGTTCCAAAACTCATTTTTGGTTCGATAACAATATCAAATTCTGCATTCGTTTTAGCATGAAAAGGAGCTCTTACATGGCATTTTCCATCAACATCAATTGCTTCAAAATTCTTTTCCCATTCTTCATTCCAGTTCACCTGATCAATTTCTTCAAAAGTATAGGAGATTTTAAATTCATCACTCCCAAGTACAAAAATATCCTCTAAAATATCTTCAGTCCACAAGTCTTTTTGTACATATGCAGATAAACCTGTTTCCGTTTCAATAAAGCTTTCAAATGCTTTTTCACCAAGTTCAGCAAGTAATATTTCTGAACCTAACTCTTTTGGTTCAATTGTAAAATGATATCCTATATAAATATTTGACATGTTTTATTTTTTTGCAAAGATAAATAAAGCAAATCCTTTTAAATAATTTATTTTTGCAAACTAAACAACTTATACAACACACAACCTTATGAAGTATTTTATTACACTAATTGTCTTAGTTTTATCTATATCCTGCTTTTCTCAGGAGTTAAAAGATACAATTAAAAATAACGATTTAAAATTAGCCGCGTTACCTTATTACAGCTATGGAAAAGGCTTAGGGATTACTTCTCCAGATAGTTTATTTCAGCTAAATATTCGTTTTAGAATGCAAAATAGGGTAACTTACTTTAGTGAAGAAGACAAAGATAATCGATATGAAGCACAAATAAGAAGGTTACGTTTACGGTTTGACGGTTATGTTGGAAACCCAAAATATTTATATGTAATTCAATTGTCTTTTGCACCTGGAGATGTTGGTGTAATTGAAGAAGGAGATAATTTGAATATTATTCGTGATGCCGCCTTAATATATAGACCAAATGAAAAATGGAGTATTATTTTTGGACAAACGAAGTTGCCAGGAAATAGACAAAGAGTAAATTCTTCTGGAGCATTACAACTTACTGATAGAAGTATAAATAACTCAAGATTTAATATTGATAGAGATTTTGGTATTCAAGGTTATTATATAAATGAAAAGTTAAATAAGTTTTCTTATAATATAAAAACGGCAATTTCAACTGGGGAAGGAAGAAATTGGACGAAAACTTCAGATGATGCTGTTGCATTAACAGGTAAAATTGAATTATTTCCTTTTGGTTCATTTAAAAAAAATGGTTATTATTTTGAAGGAGATATTTTAAGAGAAGAAAAACCTAAACTTTTACTCTCAGGAGCTTACCATCAGAATAATAATGCTGTAAGAACACAAGGACAAATAGGTGACGAACTTTATAGTTCTTCAACCATTAGATCGCTGTTTTTTGATGCGCTTTTAAAATATAATGGATGGAGTTTTATGACTGCTTATATGAATAGAAATGCATCTGATTTAATTACTTATAATCCAGACGATATAACCGATTTTAATTATGTGTATGCAGGACATGGAATGGATTATCAATTAAGTTATGTTTTTCCAAGTAATTACGAAGTTATTGGACGTTTTTCTACTCAAAACGTAAAGGATGAAATTAAATATTTTACACCAAATACAAAACAATACAGTCTTGGACTTACTCATTATCTATGGGAGCATTCACTTAAGTTTCAAGGCGAAGTTACGTATAGTGAATTAGATTATTTTAACAGTTCTACTTTAAATAACTGGTATTTTAGAGTACAAGTTGAAATAGGAATATAATTTTTATATTCATTTGATTACCTTTGCAGTCAATTAATAGCAATTATGTTACAAATAGGTCAATACAATACCCTTAGAATTCTTAGAGATACACAAGTTGGACTTTTTTTAGGCGATGGAGTTAACGAAGAACACGATGTTTTACTTCCTAATAAATATGTGCCAAAAGAATTTCATATTAATGATGACATAACGGTTTTCGTATATCTTGATCATGAAGAACGACCTGTTGCAACTACACTAAAACCATATGTAAAGCTGAATGAGTTTTCTCATTTAAAAGTAAATTACAAAAATGAGTTTGGTGCTTTTTTAGATTGGGGATTAGAAAAAGATTTATTTGTTCCGTTTAAAGAACAAGCGCGTCCTATGGAAATAGGAAAACGTTATTTGATTTATTGTTTTATGGATGAAAAAACCAATAGAATGGTAGCTTCTAGTAAAACGCAACAGTTTTTAAGTAACGATGATTTGACTTTTGAAGAAGGTGAAGAAGTAGGTTTAATTGTTTCACATATTACCGAAGCTGGTATAAATGTGATTATTAACGAAAGACACAAAGGTTTAGCTTATAAAAACGAAGTCTACGAAGATATAAAACCTGGAATGCGAATGAACGGTTATATCAAACAAATTCGTCCTGATGGGAAAGTAGATGTTTCGCTACGTAAATTAGGTTTTGATGCTATTGAACCTTCTGCACAACAATTATTAGACGAATTGAAAGCCAATAGAGGTTTCCTTGGATTAAATGATAAAAGCCATCCAGAAGACATAAAAACGGTACTTAAAATGAGTAAAAAAGTTTTTAAGAAAGCAGTTGGTAGTTTATACAGACAACAATTAATAGATATTAAAGACGACGGAATTTATTTACTATAAATGACTGACAAGAAAAACATTCTTTTAGCCCTTAGCATCATTTCTTTTGTATTGTTGCTAACGGCTATTTTTGTTTCTTTTGATGAAATAGAAGCTTTTGGAATGCAGTTTTCAATTATTTGGATTCCGGTTTGGACACTTACTATTTTATTACCCATTTTTAACTTTGCAGAAATAATCTTAGAAAGAGATTACATTAGTAAACGTATTGTTGTGGCGTTGATTTTCAATATCATTAACATGTTTTTTATTAGCCGACATTTCGGATTTGTTTATTTTTCAGAGTAAACTATTTAAATTTAAAACGCAATTTTTTTTGAAATTTCTTCAATATTTTTTCTCAAATAATCGTTTAAGTTTGTCTTCTTAAGTTTTAATTTCAGTTCAATAAAACGTAGAAAATCTTCATTACTTTTTCCGGAATTTAAAAACTCTTTTAATAGTGGAATTCCACCTTTTTTAATGATTAAATCGCAAAGAACTGATCCAATTACATATTGTGGATTGGTTTCGTTATCTAATTTCCAAAAGTCATTAGGTTTGTTTAAATCCACTTCTGGATGTGCTTTTAAATAATCATTGACTCTTTTAATATGATAAAGAATTGGTTTTCCGTTATGTGAGTTTTCTTCTCCAAAATAAGCTGATAAACCAATTAAAAGTAAGTCATTTGACTTTGGAAAGTATTTATTAATAACATGAGTTAATTCGTGTTGATGATTTTCTCCTGCTAGTTGAGTAGCATAAATAATGTTATTGTACGAATCAAAAAATCCACATTCAGTACTGTTTCCCATTGTAAAAACATAATCGAAACCTTTTGTTCTAAAAACATCGTCACAATCTTTACAAATAAAGTAATTGATTTTTTCGTTTTTTAAATGGAATGTTGAACTGATTGTATTAAGAAACTCATTGGCTTTCAACGCATTTTCTTCGTTAAACTGATATTCTGGAAAAAAATGATAAGTGATAAAACCAACTGTTTTAGTATTCCAATTTTGAGTTAGTGTTTTCTGATAATTGGTCAAAACAAACTTTCCGTTTTGCTTGGTAGCAACTACATTTACGACAGCAAAAATGTCTAAGTTTTCTTTATTGATGAAAGCCGATTTAATAATGTAATCTTCATCATTTTTAGTAATAGAAAGTATTTTATTATCCAATTGAAAATGATAAATAGAAGGCTGAATAAAACCTTCACTTCTCAATAAATCGTAGCTTTTGTAGACTTTTTTATCAGCTTCTAACCAATTAGGATTATTGTTTAATTGATACGGTTTTGAATTTAAATAATTTTTCCAAAGTTGAATTATTTCATTTCTTTCTGTACTTAAAGTATCTAAACCAATATTAGTCGTGGTTTCTTGACCAAAACAAAAAGTACTAAAGAGAAGAAAAATAAAAATGATTTTTTTCATGACTTGCAATATAAAAATAATTAATCTTCCAAATCATACGGATAATCGCCAAAAATACTTGAAAGTGTTACCGATTTATAAACCTTACGGGTGTATTTATTTGAAAGCGCAATAATGGTTACTGTATCTTTTTTTAAAGTGGTAAACGATGTTGTGCTTCCGTGCCACCAACCGTTATGGTAATGAATTGTACTTCCATTATCAAACTCATTCATGCGAATACCCAATCCGTAATTACGTATGCCTCTGTGTTCGTAACTGTAGCCTTTTAGCATTTCTGCTTTTAATTCAGGTGTTAGGTAATTTGGTGAATAGGTTGCCAAATCAAATTTTAATAAATCGTGTGGAGTAGAGTAAATGTTTTTATCGCCATAAATTCCATCTAAAAAATCCCACGCAATAGGCACTTTATTCCCTTTATACGATTGACTTACTTTGTCTTTGTCTTCAATGTTTAAAACAAAAGTATGCTCCATTTTTAAAGGTTCAAAAACCAATTTTTTCATTGCTTCAGGAAACGATTTATTCGTTACTTTTTCAATAGCCAAAGCCAATAAAGCATAATTGGTATTACAATAACTAAATTTTCTATCAATTTGGTACTCTAGTGGAATATCTTTTGTAGCTAAAATGGTTAAAATGTCTTTGTTGGTAAGTGTTTTGCTTCTGTCCCAATTTTCTTTATGATCTGCGAAATAACCATAATGAGCCAAACCGCTTCTGTGGTTTAATAGCATTCTAATCGTTGTTTTTTCATGTGGAAACTCTAGAAATAAGCTTTTAAAGGTTTGGTCTAGTGCTAATTTTCCGTCTTTAACCAACATTAATACTGCTTGTGCAGTTAATACTTTACTAACCGATGCCAAATGCAAAGGTGTATTCTCGTTAATTGGTTCTTTCGTTTTATAATTAGAACAACCTGAGTAGTTTTCGTAAATGATTTGTCCGTTTTTAGCCACTAAGAAACCTCCGCTAAATTCTTTATCGTTTATTTTGGTATTAAAAAAATGTTCCAGAAAATTCTTTTTATCCTTAATATAAGAATCGTCAATTGCATTGAATTTTACATCATACAATTCTTTTTTTAAAATGTTTTTTTTGGCTAGATCTTTCTTTGTTGTTTTCTCATTACATGAAATAAAAAAAAGTAGGGTTAGGCAGGTAATTAATCTAATAAACATTAAACGGGTTGGTTAATAAGGTTGATGTTTGGGTTAATTTGAGTTAGTCTTTGTACAAATTCTTCTCTGTTCTCGGGTGAAATGTAAATATCATCATATTGATTATAGGTTATAATTAAACCAATGTGACTCAATGCGGGTTTCCATATTGTGGGAACAAAAATGCCATTATGAAATTCAATTTTCTTTATTGAATTCACAGCAATTTTTCCTTTAAACGGTCCTGATTTGTAATATAGATTTTTAGCATCTAGATTATAATTGGTCTGTAAAATAAGCCATGTTAGCAAACCTAGGATAATAGAGTTTATTGTAATAACAACATAGAAAGCAGTTATATCATCTTCCCAAATTACAGGAATAGTTCCGCCAATCATAACAAAATAAACAATTGCCATTGTCCATTTATTAAATGTACTAAAAGCTGATTTGTACTGCGTCATTTTATAGCTTTAAAGCTTTCTTAGTTTTCTTAGCTAAAGCATCTTTGTGTACCAAAACCGAAATCGCTTTCAATCGCATATATGGAACGCTCATGTACAAATAACCACCATTAGCAACGCGTTTTTCATCGGTTCCCCAAGAGTTTTTAATTTTGTAATATACATTTCCTTTTTGGTCTTTAACCGTTCCTACAATGTGCATTAAATGATCGTCTGTAGTTGTGAAATTTTCAAATTCCGCTTGACGATAAGCTGGAGTAACATTCATTTCAGTAATAATTTCAGCTAATCCTGTTTTCTCATCTTCTTCTGTTTGTGGTACAAAAGCTATTCCGTATTTCGCAGAAAAAGTTGCTTCCGAAACATCGCAATCTAAAGCTAAGGAATATCCGTTTTCTAAGGCATTATCAATATTGGCAATAAATTCATCTAACGGAAGATTATACATGCTACCGTTTGAAAAATTATCTGGAATATTTAAAACAAAAGAATTGTAATTAGGTTCATGCGTAAATGAAGTTATCGTTACATAGTTTTCTGGTTGAATCTTCATTGCTTCCATAAAACTTTTTGGCGAATACTTTTTACCTTCAAAGGTGAATTCTGTTGGATTTTCACCTAAATAAGTATTTAAGATAGATTCAATTGCCATTTTCCATTTCGGAGAAAGTTTTTTACCTGGGTTTTCAACATAGGTCTTTACCATTGCTTCTAAAACGGCAACCATTTCTGCATGATTATGTGTTTTTTCTTCTTCCGATAAACCTGTGTAAACTGAAACTGGAACTAAGCCATATTCAGCAGCACTGTTTAAAACATCATGAGACAAACCACCTTCACTAAATTGGGCTTTTCCTTGACGCATAACATAATTTTCTGCTTTTTTAGGATAGGTATTTCTAACTTGGTACATTTCTGATAAATCTACTTTTTTACCTGTTAATCGAGTAATTTCAGACTCTAAAAATGAAGAAGTTGAAAAACTCCAACAAGTACCTGTTTTACCTTGTGAAATAACTGGAGTTGATTCTAACTCTATAACTGATTGGAATTCATAATTTTGTGCGTTGACAGAAAGTAATCCTGAAGCAAAAAGTAATCCTAAATATATTTTTTTCATGTGTCTATTTGTTTTGAAGATGCAATATAATGTAAAAAATACTTTATTTTTACCATTTAAAAGGAAAAAATAAAGAACAAGAACAAGAACAAGTTCAACTGAGAAATATGAAAAATTTTGAAGAATATGGAAGTTAATGAACCTACTGATAAAATTTATAATTTAGATGAAAGATTAGTTAGGTTTGCAGGAGAATCTATTTTATTTGTTCGAAAACTTAATAAAACCTTTGAGTTAGAGTATTATAAAAATCAATTAATTAGATCTTCAGGAAGTTCTTCGCTTAATTATGGAGAATCTCAAGGTACTATTACAGATAAAGATTATGTTTTTAAATTATCTTTAGTTGTTAAAGAATTGAAAGAGTCTAGAAATTCTTTACGTATTTTGGAATATATAAAAGAAGGAAATGAGATAGAAAGGACTTGGCTCTTAAATGAAATAGAAGAATTAATTGCTATTACATCAAAAATCATAATTAATAAAACAAAAAAATAATCAAAGTTTAAACTTGAATTCAGTTCGTTATCTTGATCGTGTATTTTGATCTTGCTCTTGAACTTTTTCTTGCTCTTGAACTTGTAATTGAAATTTAAAATGAGCAAAATCAATTGGAAAACCGTAAAAGAATTTGAAGATATAACGTATAAAAAGTGTGATGGTGTAGCGCGTATTGCTTTCAATCGTCCTGATGTGCGTAACGCATTTCGCCCGCATACAACTAAAGAATTAATTGAAGCATTTTATGACGCACAAGAAGACACTTCGATAGGAGTAGTTTTACTTTCTGCAGAAGGACCAAGTTCTAAAGATGGAATTTACTCTTTTTGCAGTGGTGGAGATCAAAGAGCACGTGGACATCAAGGTTATGTTGGTCAAGACGGTTATCATAGATTAAACATATTAGAAGTACAACGTATGATTCGCTTTATGCCAAAAGCAGTTATTTGTGTTGTTCCAGGTTGGGCTGTTGGTGGCGGACATTCACTTCATGTAGTTTGTGATTTAACTTTAGCGAGTAAAGAACATGCTATTTTTAAACAAACCGATGCTGATGTAACCAGTTTTGATGGTGGTTATGGTTCTGCTTATTTAGCTAAAATGGTGGGACAAAAGAAAGCGCGTGAAATTTTCTTTTTAGGAAGAAATTATTCGGCACAAGAAGCGTTTGAAATGGGAATGGTAAATGCAGTTATTCCACATGCTGAATTAGAAGATACGGCTTACGAATGGGCGCAAGAAATATTAGCAAAATCACCAACATCTATAAAAATGCTAAAATTCGCTATGAATTTAACCGATGATGGAATGGTTGGACAACAAGTTTTTGCTGGTGAAGCTACTCGTTTGGCTTATATGACTGATGAGGCAAAAGAAGGTAGAGATGCTTTCTTAGAAAAACGTAAACCAAATTTCGAAAAGAAATATTTACCATAATTTATGGAAGAATTCACAAATAAAGAAATATCAATTTCAGATTTACCGCAATTTGAATCGGTTCAATTAAAGCCGATTCAATCAGCTTTTTACAAAGTAATTTTAATTAATATTGGAATTGTTTTTACTTTATTAGGTATTGGGTTAGGTGTGTTGTCTTTTTTACAAAGTGATTTTTTTCCAAATAGAGTTTGGTTATTAATTGGTGCTGGTTATGTAATAGCATTAGGAATTAGTATCATGTTTTCTAATTTGAGTTTTAAATATAGAGGTTTTGCCTTTCGCGAACACGATGCCATTTATAAATCGGGAGTTATTTCTCAAACTACAACGATAGTTCCTTATAAAAGAATTCAGCATGTTGCTTTGCATCAAGGTTTGTTTTCTCGTTATTTTGGTTTGGCTTCTTTAGAATTGTTTACAGCTGGAGGAAGTTCAACCGATTTAGAAATTAACGGATTGACTTTTGAAGAAGCACAACGTTATAAAATTTGGATCATTCAAAAAATTGATGCTTTAATCGAAGAATCAGAAGAGGAAACAAATCAAAATTTAGATGACCAAGATGAAATTTGATTTCTCAATTCCGCAACGCCAATCTAAACTCGGAATTTCTATTTTGTTTTTAGATTCTATGCAAAAGCTAATTCGTGCATCTATTGCAATATTTGTAGTTTTTGCAATGAATTTTGAGAAATACAAAATGAGTTTAATTTGGTTAGGATTGGCCATTGTGTTGCTTTCGGTTTTAGGTACTTTTATTCGATATTATTTTTTTACGTTTCAAATTGATTACAAATCGAAAGAGTTGATTATTCAAAAAGGATTTTTAAAAAAATCTAAAATTAGTATTCAACTGCATAAAATTCAACAAATTAACCTAAATCAGAATTTGTTGCATAAAGTATTCAAATTATATGAAATTAATGTAGATACGGCTGGAAGCGGAAAAAAAGAAGTAGAAATTAAAGCAGTTTCAAGTTATATTGCCAATCAATTAAAGGAAACTATTGAACTTTTAAATGAAACTGAAACAATTGATGTTGTTAATAATGACGAATCAATTCAATCTACAGAAGCTAAAACGATAAAAATTGGATTTTTTACCTTAATAAAAACCGGAATTACTTCAAGATATGTAGAAACTTTTGGTTGGTTGTTTTTAGTATTAAATACACTTTGGGAAAACGGAAGGCAAATTCATATTGAGGATAAAATTGACACTAATTCTATTGAAAACTATTTGAACTTTAATTCGGTTTTACTTTCGGTAATTATAGGTTTTGTATTTATTTTTATATTGATTATTGCAATAAATTTAGTTCGAACGATTGTTCGTTTTTTCGATTTTAAGATTACCCGAACTAAACATTCTCTTTTACTTACTTACGGATTAATTACTACTCGAAATACAATAATTAATCCTATTAAAGTGCAACTGATTAAAATTTCTCAGAATTATTTTCAAGAAAAATTAGATATAAGAAATTTAAGAGTAGAACAAGCTTCAAGTGAAGCAAATTCGAAAGAAAAAAAGAAAGATAGAATTGAAGTTCCTGGTTGTTCAGAAGTGATGAAAAATCAAATATTAGATTTTGTTTATAATAAAGAAATAACAAATCAGGAAGTGTATTTTCCAAGTGTTCGAAAATTTTGGATTCGTTTTATTTTTATGATTGTATTGCCAGTTATCGTAGTTCTTTCTTTAAACTCAGTTGCTCACTTTTTACTTTGGAGCAAATTGTATTTGTTTACTTCATTGTATTTAGTCATTGGAACTCTTAGTTGTTGGCGTTTGTATAAAAACTATAAATTAATGGTTACGCCAGAATTTATAATGGTACAATCTGGTTTTTGGGATATTGATACAGCTATTATTGAACCTTATAAAATTCAAGCCATTAAAACCAATCAATTCTTTTGGCAAAAGCGATTAAATATAGGAAGTGTTTATCTTTATACTGCAGGAGGAACTATTTCTTTTACAACAGGATTTTATAATCAAATTACGCAATTGAGTAATAAATGGTTATATCAGGTAGAAACAAGTACTAAAAAATGGATGTAACATGATAATAATTGCAAATTCAATAATTGTATTTTTCGGACTGTTTATTGTTTTTTCAGGTTTATTAATGTTTTTTAAACCTGAAAAAGTAAGAGAAATAATTGCAAAAGCAGGAAGTACTTATTTAATTAATTATACGGAACTAGGAATTAGATTGTTAATTGGAATTGCTTTTGTTTATTCTTCATTGTTTTCTATTTATGAATTGCAATTTACAATAATTGGCTATTTCTTTATTACTTCAGCTTTGTTACTAATGTTAGTTCCAATTAAAAAACACAATCAATTTTCTAGAAAAGCAGCAGAAAAATTAAAACCAATCTATTTGAAAATTTGTACACCTTTTGCAATACTATTTGGAGTTTTATTACTAATTGCAATTTACAATCAAATTCAATCTTATTTATTTTTAAATTAATATCATGAAAAACTGGATTCAAGCCGCACGATTACGAACATTACCTTTATCGCTTTCAGGAATAATTGTAGGAAGTGCTTATGCTTATCATCAAGGATATTCTAATTGGAAAATAGTGGTTTTAGCATTACTAACCACTTTAGGATTGCAAGTACTTTCTAATTTTGCAAACGATTATGGTGACGGAATTAAAGGAACAGATGACTATAGAATAGGAGAGAAGCGTTTAGTTGCAGCCGGAATTATAACTGCCCAACAAATGAAAAAAGCAGTTATTATAACTGCAATAATTACTTTCATCATTGCTTTGACTTTAATCTATATAGCTTTTGGAAAGGAAAACTTTGTTTTAAGTCTGGTTTTTATCTTATTAGGAGTTGGCGCTATTGGAGCAGCAATTAAATATACAGTGGGAAGTAATGCTTATGGTTACAGCGGTTTTGGCGATTTATTTGTATTCATTTTCTTCGGATTGGTTTCCGTAATGGGTTCTAATTTTTTATTCACGCATTTTGTAGATTGGAAACTACTTTTACCAGCAATTGCTATTGGATTGTTAAGTGTTGCCGTTTTAAATTTAAACAATATGCGCGATATTGAAAATGATAGAATGGCAGGAAAGAATACTTTGGTAGTTAAAATGGGATTAGAGAAAGCTAAGAAATATCATTTTGCTCTAATTCTTACAGCTTTAGTTTTGTTTATATTTTTTAGCGGATTAATTACGATTGTAATGTATATTTATTTGCCAATTGTATTTGTGCTTGTAATGCACTTAAAAACAGTTAAAAAAGCCAAAAAATATGAAGAATTTGATCCAGAATTAAAAAAAGTAGCGTTGAGTACTTTTGCTTTAAGTTTATTATTTTGTTTAACTTTAGTTTTTACTAATATTTAATTTCAAAAATATGAAAATTACATTTTACGGTCACGCTTGTATAGGAATTGAAGTAGATGAGGTCCACATTTTAGTTGATCCTTTTATTTCGGGTAACCCAAAAGCAGCTCATATTGATATTAATTCATTAAAAGCCGATTTTATTTTACTAACTCATGCGCATCAAGATCATATTTTAGACGTTGAAGCCATTGCAAAGCGTACAGATGCAGTTATTGTGTCGAACTATGAAATTGCAACGCATTATGGAAATAAAGGTTTTAATTTTCATCCAATGAACCACGGTGGAAGTTGGGATTTTGAATTTGGAATGGTAAAATATGTAAATGCTATTCACACTTCGTCTTTTCCTGATGGAACTTATGGCGGTCAGCCAGGTGGATTTATAATTGAAGGAGAACGCAAAAACATTTACATTGCAGGAGATACTGCATTAACAATGGACATGAAGTTAATTCCATTGCGTACCAAATTAGATTTAGCCATTTTACCCATAGGAAGTAACTTTACTATGGACGTGGAAGATGCTATTATTGCCTCTGATTTTATTCAATGTGATAAAATTTTAGGTTATCATTACGATACTTTTGGTTATATCGAAATCAATCATGAAGAAGCAAAACGTAAATTCTTTGATAAAGACAAAGATTTGATGCTTTTGGAAATTGGCACAAGTATTGAATTATAGAAGTATCCATTTCAAAATAACAATGAGGAAAAACATTTTACTACTATTATTTATTTCAACATTTTCATTTGCACAACAAAATGGATATTGGGATAACCAAAGAGCCACTTCAAAAGAAATTTCTTTAAGTGCTGGAAAACGCATATTAATTAAATCAGAAGATTTACCTATTGGTACAACTGAATTTGTTTATCGAATTTCATTGTTAAATGATACTCAAAATGTATCGAGTAGTTTGGTTTCAATATTAAAATCAATTCCCGATCCCACAGGAGTTTCTCAAGGTGCTGCAGGTGCGGTTTTTTTAACCTCAAGCATTTCAGGTAATGACAAATGTACTTATGCTATATTTCCAACTGCAGAAGGTGCAAATGTATATTTAAAAGAAGCCAATGTAGATTTAGCTTGTTATGTTCAAAAAGAGAAAGTAACTAAAGATGCAAAACTTATTGCGCTTAAAAACTCAAAGTGCTTGGACAATATTCCTTATTTATGGTTTGGTTTTGAAAGTCAGAATTGGGTTATGAATCAAAGAATAGTATTAGAAATTGTTCCTTGGGTTGACAATGTAGCAAGTAGAGGTTGGAATTCTGATGCAAAAAATACGATAATCAGTTTTGCTAAAAAATTACCGGTTGTGACTAATTTAAAAAACAAAGATGCTTTTTGTGCTCAATTTTTAGAATTGGTAAGCTCTAAGTATACCAATACAGAATTCAATAACTTATTACCAATAGAAAAAAATAAAGTTATAGAATCATTTACAGAAGAAAGTTTAACAAAAACAGGAGAAGTAAATGTCTTTTACGATACGTTTAGAAACAAATCGATGAAAGAATTCAACAAAGGAAATTACCAAGAAGCCATTAAAATTATACAAGTTGATATTTTCAATAAAAACAGAGCAACTTATAGAGATTACGGAGTTTTAGGAGATTATTATTTATTTTCAAAGCAATTCACTAAAGCGGAAGAAACCTATGCAAAAGGTTTACAATTACAACCTTCAGAAATTAATTTTCAGTTGAATTTAGCTCATGTTTATTTGTTTACCGATAGAATTTCAGAAGCTAAAGAAATTCATAAAAAATACAAGAATGAGAGTCTTTTTACTGGAAATACATGGAAAAAACAAGTGCAACTTGATTTTAAAGAATTTGAAAAACACGGATTTCCAACTGATGATTTTAAAAAGATAGATAGAATCTTAGATTAAGAAAAACTAAAAAAAAACAATTACAACTTCAAAAAGCAATATTCAAAATAGTAAGATTTGTTATTGAAATTTTGAACTTGAATTTGAATTTTGACATTGCAATTGAAAAATGAAAGCAACTTATAAAAAATACATACTAAACTTTAAACGTCCAAGTGGTACTTCGCGTGGTATTTTAACTACTAAGGAAACTTGGTTTTTAATCTTAGAAGAAAACGGGAAAATTGGAATAGGAGAATGCGGAATTTTAAGAACTCTTTCTATTGATGACCGACCAGATTATGAAGAAAAATTACAATGGGTTTGTGCAAATATTCATTTAGGTAAAGACGCACTTTGGGAAGCCTTAATGGAGTTTCCCTCTATTCAATTTGGAGTGGAAATGGCTTTTCTTTCTTTAGCATCAAAAACACCTTTTGAGTTGTTTCCTTCGGAATTTACTTTAGGTAAAAAAAGTATGGAAATTAACGGTTTGGTTTGGATGGGCGAAGAGCGTTTTATGAAAGAGCAAATCGAAGAAAAACTAGCTCAAGGTTTCCGATGTATTAAGCTTAAAATTGGAGCAATCGATTTTGAAAAAGAAATGGAATTATTGCAATTCATTCGTCAAAATTTCGATGCTAAAACGATTGAAATAAGAGTGGATGCTAACGGTGCTTTTAAATTAAATGAAGCTTTAAGTAAATTGCATCAATTAGCTGGTTATGAAATTCATAGCATAGAACAGCCTATTGCAAAAAACAACACTGACAGCATGGCAGGGTTGTGTAAAATAACTCCTTTGCCTATTGCGTTAGACGAAGAGCTAATTGGTGTTTTTGGAATTGAAAATAAAGAACAATTATTACAAAAAATTAAACCACAATATATCATTTTAAAACCAAGTTTAGTAGGTGGATTTAAAGGAACTTTGGAGTGGATTTCTATTGCTGAAAAACTCAATATTAAATGGTGGATTACCTCTGCTTTAGAAAGTAATATTGGTTTAAATGCAATCACACAATTTACCTATACTTTACAAAATCCATTACCTCAAGGTTTAGGAACTGGGGGTTTGTATACTAATAATTTTGACTGCCCATTAACTATTAAAACCGGACGTATTTTTTATGATGTTCATTTAAATTGGGATATTTCTCTTTTAGGTTTAGAACCTAAATCTTCTTAAATTTGCACTTATAATTTACAATTCATAATTTTTTATCCATGTTCAAATTAAAACTTCCTACAGATCCGCGTTGGGCAAATATTGCAGAAGGTAATTTAGAAGAAATTCTAACAGACCATGCTTGGTGTGAACAAAAAGCAGTTACAAATTGTATTACGCTTATTACCATGTTGCCAGAACATACCGAAGTAGTAAACGAATTAATTGCTATTGCTAAAGAAGAAATGGATCATTTTGAACAAGTGCATGATATTATAAAATCACGCGGTTGGGTTTTAGGACGTGAGCGAAAGGATAATTATGTAAATGAACTATATGGTTTTATGCTTAAAGGCGGAAGTAGACAACAATATGTTGTAGAACGACTTTTGTTTGCAGCTATGATTGAGGCTAGAAGTTGCGAACGCTTTAAAGTACTTTCTGAAACTATTGCCGATAAAGAATTAGCTGTTTTTTACAAAGATTTGATGATTAGTGAAGCCAACCATTACACTGCATTTATTGGTTTTGCAAACCAACTAGGAACTGATATTGATGTGAAAAAGCGTTGGGAAGAATGGCTAGAAGCAGAAGCAAAAATTATTGCTAGCTACGGAAAATCAGAAAGTATTCATGGGTAATAAATTAAAGATAAATATCTTAGAATCAACATTGTATTTTTGTATTGTTGGATTTTTTATATCTGGTTTTACAGCTATTCTGTTATTTGGAATTCAATTATTATTAACTCAAATCGGAATTGAATGCGTAATAGCAATGAAAATAATATATTCTATATCTTGGTTTGCAATGTTTATAACACCAATTCTATTTATCAAAAAAATAATTAGTAATAAAAATATTGATTATAAAAAATTAAGAAATAAGTTGTTGTTGTTTAATGTTTTAGAATATTTTTTTATTCAAATCAGTTTTGGTTCGCTACTTACAAATTCGTCTACTTTATGTTATGGTTCTGGTGGTCAAAATGGAATTGAATTTGCCTTTTCGGGCTGGTTAGCTTTACCTATTTTATTTTTTTTTAGTTATGTTTTTAAGAAAATACTAATTAAACAAATCAACGTATAAACAAATCAACAACTCCTATTCTTCAATTCAATCCATCGGCTCATAAACTTGGTACTTTGCATGGTTTGGTGTTTAAATATTTGTCCCAAAAAGTTTTGGTTTCGATGAATTTCTAAATTCGAAAGTAACTCATTAATTTTTGTAACAAAATCAGTTTTAAAAAGCGATTTTTCAAAACGTTGATTTACTAAGTAAATTCCGTTTTTTTGTGCAGTATTCCAAAGTTCTTCGTTCGAATACAATTCAATTGTTTTTTCAATAAATTCTTCATCAGAATTGGTAATACAACCATTCCAATCTAAATTTCCATGCATTGCTTCGGCACCAACTTTAGTGGTAATATTGGGTAAACCCAATTGCATAGTTTCTAATAATTTTCCTTTTAAACCAGCTCCATAAGGAATAGGTGCAAGCAAGACTTTAGCCGAATTAAAAACCTTTTCCACACTTTCGGCTCTTCCTTTAATGATGAAACCTTCTTTATCGTTGTGCAATTGTTTTGCTTTTTCTGAAACATAAGCACCATATATATGCATTTCGGCTTCAGGAAGCTCTTTTTTAATCGATTTCCAGAGCTTTTTCAATTGTAATACTGTTTGCCAATTCGGTTCGTGTAAAAAGTTGCCTATGCTTATAAAATGCTTCCTTTCTGAAAATTTCGGAATGTTTTCAAATGAATTCTCGTTTAAAACTTCCACCATGAAAGGTAAATAATGTAAAATATCACTATTTACTTTAAAAGTTTCGGTAAGTAATTGCATTTCAAATTCTGAAATAATTAAACTCAAATCACAACGATAAATGGAAGCTAATTCGCGTTTAAAAATATCAGAAATATAATCTTCAAAAGCTATAGTTTTATTTTGTTTGAATGCTGTTTCTCTTGTTTTTCTAAGAAAATGTAAATCTTCTGTGTCTAACATTCGTAAAGCATTTGGACAATTTTCTGCAACTCGCCAACCGTATTGTTCTTCGATCATAAAACGATCAAATAATACAATTGTTGGGTTTAATTCAGTAATCAAAACATCAAAACTTACATCGTTTAACTGAATACTCTTTGTTTGAACTCCTATACTTTCTAAATTAAACGAATTTTCACCTTTACTTGCCGAAGACAGAAAAGTGATTGTGTATTTTTCTTTTTGAAACACTTCAATAATTTGCAACATTCGAGTTCCTGCTGCTGTTGAGGTTGGTTCTGGCCAAACGGTTCCTATAATTACTAAGTGATTTTGCATGGTACAAATATAGAATTAATAATTATGAGTTATGAATTGTTAATTATGAATTGTTTCTTTGTAATTCATAATTCGTAATTCGTAATTGATATTCAATATGACTTTCTTTAAATTTTGTCCCAATTGTAAATCTGAACATTTTAGTTTTCCAAATAACGTTCGTTTTCATTGTAATGATTGCGATTTTACCTATTATCATAATATTGCAGCGGCTGTAGCCATTGTTTTTACTTTTGAAGACAAAATATTGTTTACCGTTAGAAATGTTGATCCTGATAAAGGAAAATGGGATTTACCAGGCGGATTTATTGACCCAGGTGAAAATGCAGAAGCGGCTGCTTGTAGAGAAATTAAAGAAGAATTGGGATTAGATGTTGATCAAAATGATTTAAAATACATTACTACTTCTCCAAACAATTATTTATACAAAAACGTACCGTATAGAACAATGGATATCTTTTATGAATGTCCACTTAAAACAGATGTAATTTCTATTACTGCTGAAGACGAAATTCAAAGTTTAATTTGGGTAAACCGAAATGAAATTGATTTAGAAAAAATTGGTTTTGTTTCAATTCGAAAAGTAATAGATGAAAAATATAAAATTTAAGCACAATTAGGAAAACCTTCTGGGAAATCTCTATACGCATAATATTGTAAGACTTCTTCAATGGCTAGTTTTAGAGCGGTATTTACAGGAACAATAACATTTCCCATTCTAAAGTCTATTTGAGATAAATTCATGTAGTAATTTGTAAAAACAGGAACTGGCAATCCATTGTTTATGGCTTCTGTAGATGTATTGAAATTTTCAGTTTGACTTTCTTTGATTATTTTACAAGTTGCCAATCGTAAAGCGCCATACTTATCTTTCGTTGCTCCAAAACCAAAAAGGCGACAAATTAGTCCGCGATATGGATAATCTCCACAACTTCCAGAATTACTATCTAATAAAGATAAAGGTTGGTAAATATGACAAATAGAGCTTTGTTTTACTTTAAGTTTGGCTAAAACAGCTTCTGCATCTCCGTTTAAAAACAGATGAAAAGCCCAAGGTAAAAATTCTAAAGGTGAAGCTTCAATGTCTGGTTTAGTACAGCATTTTCCACATCCTGCAATACAACCAAGTTTTGTTTGTGTTTGAAATTCAGCAATTTCTAGATCAAGATTTTTGTATAATTCTTCAACTAATCTAACACGGTTTTCTATTGACATTAATTTCTTTCGAAGGTAGTCTATTAAGTGATTGAATGTTAGGTTTCTCTTGATTATAAAATTAAAGTTTTTCTCCTTTATAATTATCTGGAAAAGGTCGGTATGAATAATACTGTAAAACTTCTTCTAATGCGAGCTTCATTGCTTTGTTTACGGGTACAAAAACATTTCCCATTCTAAAATCTATTTGAGAAAGTTGCATATAATATTCTGTAAAAATGGGAATTTGCAATCCATTATTTATGGCGATAGTACTTTTGTCAAAATTTTCTTTTTGTCCTTCTTTAATAATACTACAACTGGCGATTCGTAATTTTCCATATTTATCAGTAGTTGCTCCGTAACCAAATAAACGACAAATTAAACCACGATGTTTATAATCACTACATTGCCCTTTAGTATATTCTTCAATTGACTTGGGTTGGTATAAATGACAGTTTGGAGTTGTTGTATTATTCAAAATAGCTAATTTTTCTTCGGCTTCACCTTCAATAAAAATATGAAAAGCCCAAGGTAGAAACTCTAATGGAGAAGCATCAATATCAGGAGTTGAACAGCATTTTCCACAACCTACAACACAAGAGAGCTTCGTTTGCGTTTGAAAGTTTTTAATTTCTGTTTCTAGGTTTTGGTACAATTCATTTACCAAATTCACCTTTTCTTCAATGCTCATAGCTATATAATATGGGTAAAAATACAAAAAGCTCTGTAAAATAAAGTGTTTTTTATGGCATAGATTTTGTCTACATCTTTATTATTTAATTTTAAATATTTGTAGCCTTTTTAGTAACTTATATAATAAATACATATTTTGGACTAGTATGAAATATTTTTGTACATTAGTAATGTTTTAAGTATTTGACTATTAGTCTTTTATTTAAGTTTAGAAATGTTGGGAATATGTCGAAAAACCAACTGAATTTTGAAGTAGACAAACTAAAAACAATTAAATTATGAAAAATTACTTTTTTAAGAGCATCTCATTATTTTTCTTTTTAATAACTGTTGTAAGTTGCAGTAACGATGACTCTTCTCAGGTTGATGCGCCAACAGTTTCTAGCGATACATCTGCAGGTAATGTAGAAGTTACTTACACTACTATTAAAATTAACGGAAATGTTACTTCTACTGGTGGTGGTGAAGTTACCTCTCGAGGAGTTTGCTGGGGTACAAGTATTAATCCTACAATTAATGATAATAGAACAACTGAAACTACAGATGTTTTTTCTAGTACAATTAGTAATTTAACTGCAAATACAGCTTATTATTTTAGAGTATACGCAACAAATAGTGCAGGAACAAGTTATGGAGTAAATCAAAATTATAGTACATCATCATTAGATGATTCAACATGGAACTTTTTAATTAATAACTCAGGGTCTTCTTGGAATGCAGATGTTACTTTGAATGCAGATGGTACTGCTGTATATGATGAGCCTTCTTCTCCTGGAACGTATTTAACATACGGAACATGGTCTTTAAGTGGAAATGTATTGACATATGATATGGATTCTTCTGAACCAACAAATGCATCGTATCAGTTTACAGGAACTTTATTAAACAGTACAATGAGCGGAACTTTTACTTGGTCAGGCAGTCCAGATCAAACTTGGAGTGCAATTGAGTATTAGATTTTTTTAATCAGTTGTTATTACTGAGAGGAATAGATATAAACTAGATTTTAAATAAAAAATCCTTAAACTACTGATAACAGTGCGTTTAAGGATTTTTTTTGTGACCTCGACTGGATTCAAACCAGTAACCTTCTCAGCCGTAATGAGATGCGCTATTCAGTTGCGCCACGAGGCCATTTTTGCAAAGTCTATAAATACATAAATGTGTATTTTCAACTTGTTTGCGGGTGCAAATATAGATATAAATGACTAAATTGCAAGTGTAAATGATAAAAAAAACACACAAAAATGAATATTGAAAGCTATATACGTGACATTCAGGATTTTCCTAAACCAGGAATTGGATTTAAAGATATTACACCATTATTAAATAATGCTAAAGCTACACAAGAATGCTTAGATTTATTAGTAAATTCGTTAGAGGGGAAAAAAGTAGATAAAGTAGTTGGCGTAGAGAGTCGTGGATTTTTCTTTGGAATGCTTTTAGCACAAAGGTTAGGTGTTGGATTTATTCCTGTTCGTAAACCCAAAAAACTGCCTTATAATACCATTTCTGCTTCTTATGAGTTAGAGTATGGTTCAGATGTGTTAGAAATGCACACGGATGCTATAGAAAAAGGAGAAAACATCTTAATTCACGATGATGTTTTGGCAACAGGTGGAACTGCAAAAGCAGTTTGTGAATTGGTAGAACAGTTAGGTGGAAATATAGTACAATGTAATTTTTTAATGGAAATAGAATTTTTAAATGGAAGAGAAAAGATTTCTGAGTATGAAATTTTTGCTGCTTTGAAGTATTAGATTAAAAGATTTTAAGATTGAATGATTAAATTATTGAAAGATTTCATTTTTTGAAAAGCCAAAATCTTATTTTAAACTTTTAATAGTTATATAATAACGATAAGCTAAAATAGCTTGTTGCCATTTTTTTGCTTTCGTTACATCTAAACGTTGCTTTGTGAAACTTGGTAAAATAAGCTTATTTAATTTTGCTAAAAATTTATACATTATTCATAATTTTTGGCAAATATAGTTAAAAAAAAGTCTCGCAATTGCGAGACTTTTTTTATTTGGTTTTAATAATTATTTTTTGAATTATTAAGTTTTCGTCAGTTGAAAGTTGATCTTCAATTACTTTTATTTCCTTAAATGAATTTGAATCATATTTTTTAAATGATTCATAAGTATTGCTTACTTCGGTTCCATCAATTTCTATTTTTATATTTTTTAGAGAATATGTAGGGTATTTTGGAATTTTAATAACATTATTTGAGTGTATAAATAACTTACTTCCATTTTCTAAAAGATACATTTTATAATCCTGTAAATCTGGTTTAATAATTTTATTATTATTTGTAGTAGTATAAGAATTTTTATCTTCATCAAACTCTACAACATCTCCTATTATGGTTACAATATTATTTTTCTCTTCAATTTTATGTGGAGTTCCTGTGTATAACCACCAATTTTTATCTTTTAAATCATTATAAGTATATTTTTTACTACTAATTATATATTCTTTATCTTTTTCAAAGGTTAATTTTATGTTTTTTAATACTTGATTTTCTTCTTCATTTACAAAAAAAGATTTACCATTAAAAATAAGAACACCATCTTTGGCTTTTTGTCCATATTTTTTAATTCCTTCTTCTTTACTTAATACAGTTATACTTCCATCAACCGAAACAGTTGTTCCTTTAGGAACTTCACTTTGTAAATATTCTTTTCCGTTGATGATGTAAAGTTGATTTAGTTCGTTTTTTTTGTTTTTTTTAGCTTCATTTACAGTAGCCATTTTAACTTTTACTTCAGTTCCAAATTGTTTTGATAGTTTTTCATCTACAATATAATCTGATAAATCTGGAGCTTCAGTAAATCCAATACTATTACTTTCTGTACTAAAATAAATAGGTTCAATTGGCTCATTTCCTTTAATTTCTTTAACGCCTTTATTGCCTTTATTGTCATTGAATTCAATTTTAATAGCTATAATTTCTCCTTTTTTATTGCGTTTAATTTTTGAAAATTTATAATCAATTCCTTGCTTTTTTAATTCTTCAGTATCTAATTTCATTTCTGCATCCGAAGCATTTTTATCAGTAACAAATCCAACAGCTATTGCTACAGCTTCTGTTACTTTTTTTTCTGAATTAATTGGATTTTCTTTAACTTGTGCTACAGTTTCTACTTGTAAAAGTAACATAAAAGCACTTAAAACAGGAAGAATTAAAGCATACTTCCACGATTTTCTTTGGTTGGATTGATTGGTGTTTAACATAACGATTCGTTTTTTGATTAATGATTGATAAAATTGATTTGTGATTGAGAGTTGGTGTTGATTAGTCACCACTTTTAATAAGGTTTTTTGATAATTTATTTTGTCTTGAGTTATCACTGAAGCTTTAGCATCTGCAATATATTCTAGATTTTGAAGGATTTCTTTTTGATAAAACCACATAATTGGGTTAATCCAAAACAAAGCACAGAATATTTTTGAAATCAGTACATCAATAGAATGCTTTTCTTTTACGTGAATCTTTTCATGAGAAATAATATGTTGTAATTCTTCTTCAGTAAACATTCGCCTATTAAAAACAATGTGATTAAAAAACGAAAACGGATTTTCATTAGACTCATTGTCAATTAGAATGGCTTCTTTAGTTTTAGTTCTTTTGCCAAATTTTATAATTCTAAAAAAAGAAAGTATTTCGATTAATATCTTAACCATAAACACTACTGAAATTCCTAAATAAACATAAAATAGAATTAAATTCCAGTCAATTGGTTCTTCAATAACTTTATTTTCAATTATGTAGGGAACAAAGTCAGTAGAAACAGTTTCATAAATAACCGGACTTGGTTCAACCCAAACTATTTTTGTAAAAGTGATTAAAGGTAAAATCACAGAAGCAAATAATCCCAACAACAAAAACCATCTGTTCTTATTGAAAAAGGTCTCTTTTCGCAATAAAAAATAATAAGCTAAAAAGAAGGTTAACAGTAAACCATTGACTTTTAAAAAGTAGGTGAATATTGCTTCCATAAGCTTATTTTTTTTCGATTAAATCTAAAATTTCACGAAGTTCTTTTGCTGAAATTTTTTGTTCTTCTGCAAAAAAGGAAACCATATTCTTGTACGAATTATTGAAATAATTTTCAATAGCTGTATTCATAAATTCTTTTCTATAAGCTTCTTTGGTAACAATAGGATAGTATTGATGTGTGTTTCCATAAGCAGTGTAGGAAACATATCCTTTTTCTTCTAAATTTCTAATAATAGTTGATAAAGTATTGTAATGAGGTTTGTCTTCTACGATTTCGGCTAATACATCTTTTACAAATGCTTTTTTAAGGCTCCATAAAATGTGCATTATTTCTTCTTCTTTATTGGTAAGTTTTTGCATAACTAAAATTTTGTTATACAAACGTATAACTATTTTTTTAGTTTTACAACTATTTTTATAGTTAAGTAACTATTTTTTAAGTTGAAGTTTTGTTTTTGTTTCTGTATTAACTAATTTAAGTACCACAAACCCCATAAAAACGCCAATTAAACCTAATGAGCCCATAAAAAACCAATTACTTTGGTAGCCAAAACGCTCTATAATTTCCATTCCTGTTTTAGCCGAAAGAATATGTGCTAAACTATAACTCATGGTGAAAATGGCCATATAGCGACCTTCGTGACCTTTAGGAGCTCTGCTCATTGCAAATGAATTAGAGAAAGGAAACGCAAACATTTCTCCAAATGTCATAAAAACCATCATGATGATTAAAATTCCTGCCCAAAAATTAACTAACATTAAAAACATACTTAAAGACATCGCTAAACAACCAAAAGTTACAATTTTTACAGCACTAATTTTTTTGCGTTCAATATAACTTACTAAAGGCATTTCTAAGAAAAAAACTAATATTCCATTAAATGTTAAAAGTAAACCTGTTTGAAATTCAGATAAATTAAATTGTTCTTTATGGTATAATGGAATGGTTGTAAACAGTTGAAAAAACATGATTCCTGTAATTAGACAGGTTATTAAAAACAACCAAAACGGAGTGTCTTTAAAAACAGAATGTGTTAATATTTCTCCAGGATGCTCTTTGTCTAAATAAGAAGATTTTTTCTTTTCTTTTACCAAGATCCAAAAAACTAAAATAGCAGTAATACAAGTTAATCCGTCTACCCAAAATAATCCGCTATAACCTCCGGTCATAATAATTAAACCACCAAGTGCTGGTCCGGCTGCAAAACCAAGATTAATTGCTAACCTAACTAGAGTTAATGATCGAGTTCTGTTTTCTGGTTTTGAGTAAGCTGCTAGGGAAACAAACATAGCTGGCCTAAACATATCAGCAACAACCATAATTAAGAAAATGGCAACAATTAAACCTTCAAAAGAAGTAATTTTTTGTAATCCAAAAAACATTAATCCACTGGTAAGCAAGCTAAAAATCATTACTTTATAAAAGCCTATTTTGTCTGATAATTTTCCGCCAAGCCATGAGCCCAGCATAGAGCCTACTCCAAAACTTACCATTATCCAACCAACTTGACTATAACTAAAACCCAAGTCTTCTTTTAAGTATTTAGATAGAAATGGTAAAACCATAGTTCCTGCACGATTGATAAAAGTTATCAACGTAAGAATCCAAATTTCTCTAGAAAAACCTTTAAAATTATTAATGTATTTTTGGAATGCTTTTTGAATCATGTGTAGAGTAAAATGCAAAAATACAAAACACAAAAGGAATTGAATGTTATATAAAATATATATTTTTGTAAAAATTCAACCTATGAAAAACTTACTTTTAATAATTGTTTTAATTACTTCATCAATTTATGCTCAAGATAAAAAAGAGAAAACAAGTTTGGAATATCAACAACACTTGAATGAAGAATTTGCCGATTCACTTAAAAGTCCGTTAACAAATGAAGATAGAATTCACTTTAAAGCATTAGATTTTTTTACAATTGATAATAAGTATGTGGTTGAAGCTGTTTTAATTAGAACAAAAAATGAAAAAAAGTTCAAAATGAAAACGTCAACTAATAGAACTCCTATCTATAAAAAATATGGTGAATTGCATTTTACTTTAGATGGAAAAGAATTAAAGTTAAATGTGTATCAAAATATCGATTTAATGAAATTACAAGATTATAAAGATTATTTATTTCTTCCTTTTTCCGATTTAACAAACGGAAAGGAAAGTTATATTGGTGGTAGATATATTGATATGAAAATTCCAGAAGGACATAAAGTAACAATCGATTTTAATAAAGCGTATAATCCTTATTGCGCATACAATTACAAGTATTCTTGTCCAATTGTTCCTTTGGAAAACGATTTAAATATCGAAATTAAAGCAGGCGTTAAAAAGTTTCACGATTAATGAAATTTATAAATTTACATACACATTCGTTTTCTAATGATGCTTCGGTTTTAGAAGTAGTCAATCAATATCCATGGGAATTTGACAAATCTGTACCTCAATATTCTATTGGAATTCATCCTTGGTATATTGAAAAAGATAGATTAGAATCAGATATGAAATTTATACAAGAAAATCTTTTATTAAATGAATGTTTAGCGCTCGGTGAATGCGGTTTAGATAAACGAATAGAGCTGCCTTTAAATAAACAAATTGAAGTTTTTCAGCAACAAATAGAATTGGTTCAAAAAACCAAAAAACCTATTATTTTACATTGTGTAGCGGCTTATCAGGAAGTTATTTCAATTAAAAAAGAAATGAATATTCAAAATCCAATGATAATTCATGGTTTTTCTAAAAATATTCAAGTAGCAAATTCGCTTTTAGATAACGGATTTTATCTTTCTTTTGGAAAATATTTACTTCGAAACCCAGAATTAGCTTCTGTATTTAATTATGTTCCAAATGAATATTTTTTTCTTGAAACCGATACCATTAAAGAAACAATTGTTGATGTGTACCAAAAAGCATCACATATTAAAAACATAGAACTAGAAAATTTGAAATATATGGTTGTGAAAAACTTCGACCAGGTTTTTAACAGCAACCCTTTTAACCTTTTAAACACATAAACTTTTAAACTAAAATAATGGCACAATGGAAAGAAAGAGCAGAATTGCTTTTTAAAGAAGAAGGAATAAACAAGTTAAACAATGCAAATGTGTTGGTTGTTGGTTTAGGTGGTGTTGGTAGTTTTGCTGCCGAATTTTTAGCAAGAGCAGGAGTAGGAAAGATGACCATTGTTGATGGAGATACAGTTGATATTACTAATATTAACCGACAATTACCAGCCTTACATTCTACAGTGGGTTTGCCCAAAGTAAATATCGTGGGCGACAGACTTCTAGATATTAATCCGGAATTGAAGATGACCAAAATAGAAGAGTTTCTTTCGCCAGAAAGAGCTTATGAATTAGTTTCACCAGAGTTTGATTATGTTTTGGATTGTATCGATAGTTTAACTCCAAAAATGAATTTGATTATTGCAGCAAAGCGTAAAAAAGTTAAACTAATCAGTAACATGGGAGCTGGTGGGAAATCAGATTCTTCAAAAGTAAGAGTTAGAGATATAAGTAAAACAGAATTTTGTCCGTTAGCAAAAAACATTCGTAAAAGGTTAAAAAAGGAAGGTATTGATAAAGGTATAAAAGCAGTTTATTCTGCTGAAATGCCAGACAGTAAGAGTTTAAAATTAACCGATGGTACAAACTTTAAAAAATCGTTTTATGGAACAAATAGTTGGATGCCAGCATTATTTGGTTTACTTGCAGCCGAAACAGTTGTAAAATATATTGTAAAAAAGTAAAAAAAATCCGAAGTTTATAAACTTCGGATTTTTTTATTCAATTTTTTATTCAACTATAGGCTCAATATTTGGTTGAACTTCTGCAGGTGCAACTACAACAGGTTTAAAAACTTTTTTCTTAACCGGAAAATAAATTTCAGTTACCCATTGCGATGGGTTTTTAACTTTAGGTAGACTTGTTTTATAAATTTCAATATATTTATTATTGTTGTCTAAAACATAATCAAGCTTTGTTAATTCTTCAATTGCCTTTTTTCTAGCTTTTTTAAGGTGGTTATAATCTCCAGTTAAAGTAGTTTTAAAGGCTAAAAATTCATCAAAATGATTTCCTGAAATTTCACTTCCTTCAGTGGTTAAAATTTCTTCTTCAACCGGAACACACATTGCAAATTTTATGTAATTTAAACTTTCATCTCTTTTATCAACTCTAACAAATGGCAAACCTTTTAATTCAATTTCATTATTTTCAACAAATTGAATCATGTTTTGTAACATTTTTTTAGATTTTAACTGAAAATCATCAATTGAACACGAGTCTATTTGCTGAATAAAGTTTGTAGCATGTTTGGTAACAATACCTTGATGCGTAATTTTCATAGTTTCTAATTCGCTTATAAGGTATTTTTGTATTTGGTTAATTCCTTTTTCAAAAATAGCACCATAAACATCGTCCATTCCATTTTTAAGAATGGCATTAAATTTCCATTTGAAAGATAATTTACCTTTCATTGACCAATTTACTCTCGTTCCTTTAGATGTTTTGGTAAAAACCCAAGCAATTTTATGAAGTTCGTCATTAACGTAAAAGTTCTGATGTATACTGTCTTTCAAATAAGAGTTTGTAGTTGTAATTTTTCCATTTGAAGTGGTGCTTTTCCATGAAAAACCTGTACCTGCACCTTCATTTTTTGTTGTATATTCGATAGTTGTACTAGGATCAAAATCTTTTAAATTAAACCAATCTTCCCAAGTCGAAAAATCATTAACATAATCAAATACATTTTCTTTTGAAGTAGTAATTATTTTTTCTCGTTTAATTTCGTACTCATTAGGTTGAGTAGCTACAAAAACAATAAAGGCAATAGAAAGTAATAAGAATAAAAGAAATATATATTTAGTGATTTTCATTTATAGGTTGTATGGTTATTTCAAAAATATAAAATTAATCTTTCAAAAAGAATTTTATTAAGAATAATAACAAGATAAAAGTTAAAAAAACTAATAATATCCAATAAGTTCCTTTATATTGTTGTTTTAATTCTTTCAAATCTTTTCTATATACAAAAGTCATAATTACGGTAAAAGCAATTATAAAAAAGATGGCAAAATAATATTGACCTGTTGAAAACATAAGTATAATTTTTTTTGTAAAAATAAGAATTCAAAAAATCATTTAGATATATTTATCTTTTAAAATTGAAATAATTATGCAAAAACAATTAAAAGCAGTTCAAAAGTTTCATGAAACATTTGGTTTAGGAGTTAGTTACGAAATGAAAGCCGATTTAGGGGCTAAAAAAAATGATTTGCGTTTTGAATTAATGCGTGAAGAAAATGAAGAATATTTAGAAGCAGTTAGAAATAACGATATTATTGAAACAGCTGATGCACTTGGAGATATGTTATATATTTTATGCGGAACTATTTTAGAGCATGGGTTACAACATAAAATTGAAGAAGTTTTTGATGAAATTCAAAATAGTAATATGAGTAAGCTTGGCGCAAACGGAAAGCCTATTTATAGAGAAGATGGAAAAGTGATGAAAGGACCAGATTATTTTAAACCTAATTTTGAAAAAATTTTAAAATAAAAAAAAGCGATTTCAATTTGAAATCGCTTTTTTATTATAATGATTTGATAAATTATATCTTAACTGTCCAGTTAAAAGTATCTTCAGCTAATTTGTACTGAATATTTGTTAGTTTTTCTTTTATTTCAGTTGCAAATGAATTTTCTATTTTAGGTAATTCAAAATATTCTTCTTTATATGAAAAACCTACAATTGGATTGACAACTGCTGCAGTTCCTGCTCCAAAAATTTCTTTTAAACTTCCGTTTTTAGCAGCTTCAACTAATTCTGAAACTAATACTGAACGAACTTCAACATCGATATTTTCTCTTTTAGCTAAATCAATTATGCTTTTTCGAGTAATTCCATCTAAAATACGTTCACTTGTAGGAGCTGTAAATAATGTATCGTTAATTCTAAAGAAAACATTCATTGTACCTGCTTCTTCAAGTTTGGTGTGCGTTGCATCATCTGTCCAAATAATTTGCTGAAAACCTAAGTCGTTTGCTAATTTAGTTGGGTAAAACTGTGCAGAATAGTTACCAGCAGCTTTTGCAGCACCAATTCCTCCATTTGCAGCTCTACTAAAATGTTCTGCAATTAATACTTTTACTTCTCCAGAATAATAGGCTTTTGCAGGTGAAAGTATAATCATGAATCTATAAAATTTCGCAGGAGCGGCAATTACACCACTTCCTGTTGCAATCATAAACGGTCTTATGTATAATGTATTTCCTTTTCCTTTTTTAACCCATTTTTTTTCAATTTCTAATAACTGCTTCAATCCACCTAAAAAAACTTCTTCAGGAACTTCTGGCATTGCCATACGACTTGCACTTTTATTAAAACGAATATAGTTTTCATCTGGTCTAAACAGCCATACATCGTCAGATTCATCTTTATAAGCTTTCATTCCTTCAAAAATAGCCTGACCATAATGAAAAACTTTAGCAGAAGGATCTATTGTAAAAGGAGCATAGGGTTCAATAGTAGGTTTTTTCCAAACGCCATCTTCATAGTCACAAACAAGCATATGATCTGTAAAAACATTTCCAAAAGTTAAATTATCAAAATCTACTTGGTTAATTTTAGAGATTGGAGCTTTTGTAATATCTATATTTACAATTTCTGGTAAATTCATTATAAAATGATTAAGTGTTATTAGAATTAAATGTTCTTAAAAACAATTGATTCTTTATGATGGCAAAATTAATAAAATTAAGTTGGTAATGATATACACTTAATTCTTTTTTTAAAGATATTATTAACATATTTTTATTCATATTTAGAGTATTTCTTTTATTTTTGTGATATATCTAAAAAAACTAAAAAAAATGAAAAAAATTACATGTTTACTTGCCTTAGGATTATTTGTAATTTCTTGCGGTAAAAAAGAAGAAGTAAAGGAAGAAGTTAAATTAACCGATACTTATGCTGTTTTTGGTGATTCTATTTCAAATGAAGGAGCTCTTTCTAGTGCAGAAATGATGGCGAAATTTGAATCTTTAAAAGAAGGTGATACAGTAAATGTTAAATTTACTTCAAAAATAAATGATGTTTGTCAAAAGAAAGGTTGTTGGATGAATGTAGCTTTGGAAGGCGATAAATCTACTTTTGTTAAATTTAAAGATTACGCTTTTTTTGTGCCAATGAATGCAGAAGATAAAGATGTTATTGTTGAAGGTAAAGCTTTTGTTAGTGTTGAAAGTATAGATGATTTAAAGCATTATGCAAAAGATGCTGGTAAATCTCAGGAAGCTATAGATAGTATTGTTGCACCAAAAACAACCTATTCATTTATGGCAAATGGTGTTTTAATTTCTAAATAATGAAACATATTTTTATAGTATTGTTTTCTTCATTCTTCTTTTTTAGTTGTAATACAAAAAAAGAAGAATTGGGAGAACAAAAAACAGAAAATTCTGCTAGTTCTGAAGAATTTGAAATGTATGAGATGTCTGAAATGGCTGCTCTTATGGAACAAATGTATGTTGACAATGAAAGATTGAAAGATAGAATCATTAAAGGTGATACTATTGGAAAATTCCCTCAACACTTTACAAAAATTCATGAAGCAGTTTTAACTGATGATACCGATAAAGATGCCTTTTTTAAAGAGCAAGCTTCAAAATTTATTATTGCTCAAGAACTAATTTATAAAGATCCAAAAAATGCAAAAGAGCATTTTAATAACGGAATTAATGCTTGTATAGAATGTCATAAAGTAAAATGTGGCGGACCAATTCCAAGAATTAAGAAGCTTTACATAAATTAAGTTTGTATTGAAAAGAGAAATAGTTATTACGAGCGACGGTTCAAGTACAATTTTTATACCAGAATGGAACGAAAGTTATCATTCTAAAAATGGTGCAATACAAGAAGCATATCATGTTTTTATAAACGCAGGTTTTACTTTAATCAACAAACAAAAAATTAATATTCTTGAAATAGGTTTTGGAACTGGTTTAAATGCTTTTATAACTTATTTAGAAGCAAAAAAGGAGTATAAAAAAATTAATTATGTTGGAGTAGAAGCTTATCCTGTTTCTCAAGATGAAATAATAAGACTTAATTATGTTGAAGAATTAAATGCTGAATCTCAAAAAGATGTATTTAAGAAGATGCATGATTTAGAATGGAATATTCAAAATGAAATTTCACCTCAATTTTGCCTTACAAAGAGAAAACAGTTATTTCAAGAAATTAATGATGTTGAAAGCTTCGACTTAATTTATTTTGATGCTTTTGGGTTTACACTTCAACCCGAATTATGGAGTGAGGAAATTTTTCAAGCAATGTATAATTCATTATTGAAAAACGGAGTTATCGTTACATATGCTTGTAGAGGTTCTATTAAAAGAGCAATGCTTAAAGCTGGTTTTAGAGTTGAAAAATTGCCTGGTGCTCCTGGAAAAAGAGAAATGTTAAGAGGTACTAAAGAATAATTGTAATAAGTAGTTCTAAAGTTATTTTTTATAGATTAAGTAATAAATATTAGATAAAATTTAATATTAATTTATGAAAATTATTTAAGTTTTAATCAAAAAAAAGAATTACATTTACATATGTTCTTATCCCTAGTCTAACCTAAATTTTATTAAAAGTATGTCTAGAACTATGTATTCTTATACAAAATCTATACTTGAAAGAGTAAGTTTTGACCCCAAACTTTTTTGCAAAGAGTTAGAAAAAGCACTAAAAGTTTTACTACCATACGAAATTGACCAACTACGAAATTGGGTGTTGCAATTTACGGAAGAAAAACCCGAATTAAGACAATGTTTAATCTATATTAATTAAAATAAAAAAGGCTCACTTTAAGTGAGCCTTTTTTATTTAGGACTTATAATTTCTACATCATTAAAAGCAATTGCTCCTCTTACAATCCCTGAGATTGTATTACGCAAAGCATCTATTATGTGTATTTTTAGTTCGTTTTTTGGATAAAGTAAACTTACTTCTCTTGCAGGTTTTGGGTTTTTAAAATCGCGTAATTTACTCTTGTTTGCTTCATTTAAATCTAGTGTGTGTAAATATGGCAATAAAGTAACACCTAAACCTTCATCGGCTAATTTTATAAGAGTTTCAAAACTTCCGCTTTCAATTTGAAAATGACTTTGGTTTAATGATGAATTATTTTTGCATAAATTTAAAATACTATTTCTAAAACAATGTCCATCTTGAAGTAATAAAATTGTGTCTAAGTCTAAATCTGAAATTTCAATTTCTTTTTTATTTAACTCAACAGCATTTGGAATATAAGCCACAAAAGGTTCATAATATAATACAATTTCTTTTAAATTTTCTTCATTAAGTGGTGTAGCAGCAATGGCACAATCTAAATGACCGTTTTTAAGTTTTATAATAATGTCTTCTGTTGTATTTTCTTCAATTATTAAATTAACTTTTGGATATTTAGTAATAAATGTATTTAAAAACATAGGAAGAAGGGTAGGCATAACTGTAGGTATAATACCCACTTTAAATTCACCACCAATGTATCCTTTTTGTTGTTCAACTATATCTTTTATTCTTCCTGCTTCATTGACAATGTTTTTAGCTTGATTTACAATTTTTGCACCTATTTCTGTTAATTGTATAGGTTTTTTACTTCTATCAAATATTAAAATATCTAATTCATCTTCTAGTTTTTGAATTTGCATACTTAAAGTAGGTTGTGTAACAAAACACTTTTCTGCAGCTAGTGTAAAATTTTTGTATTCAGCTACCGCTAAAACATAATGCAATTGCGTAATAGTCATAGTATCAGTTTTTTTGATAAAAATATAAAAACTATCAATTCCTTTTATATAAAAAACGTTTATTTTTAGGTAAATTTGATTATAATTAAAAAAAGGAATTATTATGAAGAATACATTAGGATTACCCATCAAAGAAACTAAAGAGTTAACCAATGAATTAAATATACTTTTATCAAATTTTCAAGTTTATTATCAAAATTTAAGAGGTTTGCATTGGAATATTAAGGGAAAACGTTTTTTTGATCTACATGTTAAGTTTGAAGAGTTTTATAACGATTCACAAATTAAGATTGATTTAATTGCTGAGAGAATTTTAACTTTAGGTGGAACTCCGTTACATACATTTGAAGACTATATTGCAAATAGTCAACTAAAAGTAGGAAAAGATATTTCAAATGATGAAACTGCAATTTCACTTATCTTAGATTCATTAAGTGAATTATTAGTTATTGAAAGAAAAATTTTGAGTGATTCTGGAGAAATAGAAGATGAAGGTACCAATTCTATGATGAGTGATTTTATTTCCGAACAAGAAAAAACAATTTGGATGTTAAAAGCTTGGATGCAATAAGGTTAAAAAAAATAAAGCATAAAAAGCTGACTGTTTAGTTGGTTTTTTATGCTTTATTTTAGATTTTACAGTTCTTTATTAAGACAAAAAAAGTATATTTGCATTATGAGATTAATTTCAAAGATGGTATTATTCATATTTGTCTTATTTTTAGCGACACCAACTATTTTGTCTGCTATTGATAAAGATATTGATACATCTTACTTCTTTAACATGAGTGAAGAAGAGAGTCATAGTGCTTTTAATGAAATTAAGTCAATCCCTTCAATTTATTCATTCCCAATTGTTCTTGATTATGAAGGTGTTCAAAAAGTAAAATATTCTGTAATGAATGATAGAAAAGTTGATTCTATCAAACCTAATATTTTTTTACCTCCGCCTGAATTAGTATAAATTTTCTAGGGCTTCATTGAGTTGAAGCATAAAAATATATATAATTCAAAAAAAAAAATATGTTTAAAACATTAAAAAACGACTTACCAGCAAGTATAGTTGTATTTTTCGTTGCATTACCATTATGTCTTGGTATTGCTTTAGCAAGTGGTGCACCACTATTTTCAGGTTTAATTGCAGGTATTATTGGAGGAGTTGTTGTTGGAGCTTTAAGTGGCTCTAAAATTGGAGTGAGTGGTCCAGCAGCAGGTTTAGCTGCAATTGTATTAACTGCTATAGGTTCTTTAGGCGGTTTTGAAAATTTTTTATTAGCTGTTGTATTAGGGGGAGTTATTCAAATAGTTTTAGGCTTTTTAAAAGCGGGAATAATAGGGTATTATTTTCCTTCATCAGTAATAAAAGGGATGTTAACAGGTATTGGAATTATAATTATTCTTAAACAAATACCGCACTTTTTTGGTTACGACTCTGAGGCTGAAGGAGCTGATAGTTTTATCGAAAAATCAGGTGAAAATACTTTTTCTGCAATTGCTCATATTTCAGATCACATTATACTTGGTTCATTAGTAATGGGTATTATTGGTCTAGGGATTTTACTTCTTTGGGATAAAGTTTTATCAAAAAAAGGGAAAGTATTTCATGTTATTCAAGGACCATTAGTTGCAGTTGTATTAGGAATTATTTTTTATGCAGCAACTAAAGATAATAGCACATTAAGTATTTCTGCTTCTCATTTAGTAAGTGTTCCTGTACCAGACAGTTTTAATTCTTTTTTAGGACAATTTAGTTTTCCAAATTTTGGAGCAATTACAAATGTTGATGTTTGGGTTGTGGCATTTACTATAGCATTAGTAGCAAGTTTAGAAACACTATTATGTGTAGAAGCTACTGATAAATTAGATCCAGATAAAAACGTTACACCTACAAATAGAGAGTTATATGCTCAAGGAGCAGGAAATATATTATCAGGTTTAATAGGTGGGTTGCCTATAACACAAGTAATTGTAAGAAGTTCTGCAAATATTCAATCTGGTGGGAAAAGTAAATTATCAGCTATATTTCATGGATTGTTACTTTTAATTTCGGTTATAATAATACCAAAATTATTAAATATGATTCCTTTATCTGTTTTAGCAGCAATTTTATTAATTGTAGGATATAAATTAGCAAAACCTGCTTTGTTTATAACAATGTATAATTTAGGTTGGAAACAATTTTTGCCATTTATAGTTACGGTTACTGGAATTGTATTTACAGATTTGTTAAAAGGGATTGCACTTGGACTGGCTGTTGGTATTGTAATCATACTTATAAAAAGTTTTCAAAATTCTCATTTTTTGCATAAAGAAGAAGCAAGTAATGGAAATAATAAAATGAAAATGACTTTAGCAGAAGAAGTAACTTTTTTTAATAAAGGAGCAATCTTAAATGAATTAGAACAACTTCCGCATGATTCTTTTTTGGAATTAGATGTTAGAAAAACGAGATATTTAGATAATGATATTATTGAAATTTTAGAAGATTTTGCAATTAAGGCTAAAGCAAGAAATATAAATATTAAGTTAATTTCTGAACGTGGAATAATTGATAACCCACCAAGTTATATTGAATTTTTCAAATTACTACCAATAACTAAATAATTTATAATAAATAATTATGAAAACATTAAATAAAGAATTACAAGATAAAATCACGCCTAGAAAAGCATTAGAATTATTAACTGAAGGAAATAATAGATTTATAAATAACCTAAAAGCACATAGAAATTTATTAGAACAAGTAAATGATACTATTGAAGGTCAATGGCCATTTGCTACCATTTTAAGTTGTATTGATAGTAGAACTTCAGCAGAATTAATTTTCGATCAAGGATTAGGAGATATTTTTTCTGTTCGAATTGCCGGAAATATTGTAAATACAGATATTTTGGGAAGTATGGAGTTTGCTTGTAAAGTTGCAGGTTCAAAGTTAATTGTGGTTTTAGGACATAGTAAATGTGGAGCTGTAAAAGGTGCTTGTGATCATGTTGAAATGGGTAATTTAACCGAATTATTATCTAAAATTCAACCGGCAGTTTACCAAGAAAATGAAACTAAAGAAAATAGAAATGCAAAAAATGAAACTTTTGTAGAAAATGTTTCGTCAATTAATGTAAAGAGAAGTGTAAAAAACATTATCGAAAGAAGTTTTGTTTTAGAGCAAATGGTCGAAGAAGGCTCTATAGGAATTGTTGGTGCAATGCATGATATTGAAACCGGAAAAGTAACTTTTTATGATGAAGTTATGTATATTAAGGACGATTTAAATCCTTCATTTTCAGTAGCTGATTTAAGACATTAATATTAATATCAAAATAGTATAAGAACGTCAAGAATATTTATTTTGGCGTTTTTTTATTCTATATTTGATTAGAGCTAAATAAAGTTTATGAGCGATTTTTATAAAAAAATATTAGAAAATAATAAAAAATGGGTTAATGAAAAACTTCAAATAAACCCTGAATATTTTAACAATTTAGCCGAAGGTCAGCAACCCCCATTGTTATGGATTGGTTGCTCGGATAGTCGTGTGCCTGCGAATGAAATTATTGGAGCCGAACCTGGTGAAGTTTTTGTACATAGAAACATTGCCAATATGGTTGTACACAGTGATATGAACATGTTAAGTGTATTAGATTACGCTGTTAATGCTTTAAAAGTGAAACATGTTATTGTATGCGGTCATTATGGGTGTGGTGGAGTAAAAGCAGCAATGGGTAATAGTTCTATTGGAATAATAGACAATTGGGTTCGTCATATAAAAGATGTTTATCGTTTTCATAAAGAAGAATTAAACGCTATAACTGATGAATCAGAACGTTTTAATAAGTTTGTAGAGATTAACGTTAAAGAACAAGTATTTGATTTAGCCAAAACATCTATTGTTCAATCTGCATGGAAAAACGGTCAAGAATTAAGTATTCACGGATGGGTTTATGGTTTAAATTCAGGTTATGTTACCGATTTAGGTGTAAATTTTAGTTGTGATAAAGATTTAGATAACGTTTATCAATTAAAATTTTAATCTTCTAAATTTTCATTAAAGGCAGAAGGAAGTAATTGTGGAATATACTTTATTAAAATAGGTAAAAGTATTCCTCCTCCAGGAAGTAAAAAAATAGTTAGCGATGGCACCGATTTGCAGATGTCTAATAATTGTTTTTTTACTTTCTTTTTTTCATCAGAATCAAGTTCTCGAGTTGTAGACTGAGCCAATAAAATCATTAATTCTTTACTTTCAATAATTTCTTTTGTAAGTCTTTTTTTATTTCGTGTTATTAACTTTGTAACTGTATTATTAGTTTGGTCATAAAAATGTTTCACCGGATTTGAATAGTTGAAAAACGGAATTTCATTTTTATATTCTTTTATAAAAATATTAATTGTAGTTGTACTTTCAATTAGATTATTTAAAGGAACATTAAGTTTTAAAGCTAATTTATTTAAAAAAATATTTTCGTCAATTTCTAAAAGTTCATCACTCCAAAGTGCCATTTGAGCTAAATCTAATAAATATAATTTTTCAATTTCAAAGTCATATTTCTCTAATGGAATGGTTTCTAACTGCAAATTGCCAACACTTTTAAATTTAGTATAACGAAGTGAGTTTTCAAACAGTTTAATTAATAATTCATCATAATTAGATTTTACTTTTTTAATTGAAAAGGCCAATGATACTACTTTTATACAATTTAGTTCAAACTCCTTTAAGTACTTTGTACTTAAATCTTTTTTAACTAAATATTCATGAAAGGCTAAAACATCTAGAAACAATAAGGCATTTGTAATTATATGCGAAAAATTCTTACTTATAATATTATTATTAGTCTGAATTCGGTCATTTAAATTGCTTTCTAGAATAGAAACCTGACTTCCAGAAGGTAATAACTTATTAAGAAAGTTGTAATTTTCATGTTGAATTTTTTTATAAAAAAGATTAATTTGTGTTATAAAATCTTCTTTAATTTTGTTTTGCTTCACAATTCTATAAATAGAAAACATTGAGTTAAGTAAAGCTATTTTGGTAACTTCATCATGAGATAAACCTTTTAAGTCAATTGGAGTTTTTAAATTTAAAGAAACAACATGGCCATAAATAAACCCAGATTGTCTAATATCTGAATAAAATGTATTATAATCATTTGAATAGTCGATAAAATTTAAGTCATTTTCGACAAAAAATTTTTCTATCCAACCATTAATTGAAGGGTTTATCATGAGTTTAAAATGTTAGGTCAAATTTAGAAAAAACTTTTTTTTAAATGGTTTAATTTCCAAAACTATTTTTATCTTGCTAAAAAAAATATATGAATTTTGTTATTATAATTACTATTTGTACGTTGTTGCTTTTAGCATACATATTTACAATTTCATCATCTAAAACAAAAATTCCGTCAGTAATTTTACTTCTAATTTTGGGTTGGTTTGTAAAACAGGCTTCTGATGTTTTTCATATTGTTATTCCAGATTTAAACCCTTTATTACCTATTTTAGGTTCGGTAGGTTTAGTACTTATCGTTTTAGAAGGTTCGTTAGAGTTAAAGTTAAATAAAGAAAAACTTCCATTCGTAAATAAAACATTTATAACAGCAATTGTTCCTTTGATAATTACTGCATTTATTATTGCTTTTGCTTTTAGTTATATTTTAGAAGTTAGTTTTAAAGACGGATTAATAAATGCAATACCATTATGTATTATAAGTAGTGCAATAGCAATATCAAGTGTTGGTCATTTAAACTCATTTAATAAAGAATTTGCCATATATGAAAGTAGTTTATCTGATATTATAGGTGTTTTATTCTTTAATTTTATTGTTTTAAATGCAGTAATTGATTTTAATTCGGTTATGCATTTTGGATTACAAATCTTAATAATGATAGGAATATCTTTTATAGCAACAGCATTTTTGGCTTTTTTATTAAGTAAAATTGATCACCATGTAAAATTTGCACCTATAGCTTTATTAATTATTTTAATTTTTGCTGTTTCTGAAGTTTATCATTTACCAGCTTTAATTTTTATTATGTTTTTTGGTTTAATAATGGAAAACTTTGATGAATTAGATAAATTTGAATGGATTCATAAATTAAAACCTAAGGCTTTAGATAAAGAGGTGCAAAAGTTTAAAGAATTAATTACTGAAGCGGCTTTTTTAATACGTTCTCTTTTCTTTTTGTTATTTGGCTTTTTAATGAAAACGGAAGATGTTTTAAACCCAGAAACATTCGGAATAGCATTAGGTATTATTGTATTGATTTATTTAATTAGAGCAATGCAATTAGCATTCTTTAAAGTAAAATTAATGCCATTATTATTTATTGCACCAAGAGGATTAATAACGATATTACTGTTTTTAAGTATTCCTGAAGCCAATAGAATTCCTTTTGTAAGTAAGGCGTTGATTATTCAAGTAATTGTCTTGTCGGCTTTGTTTATGATGGTTGGGTTGATTTTTAATAAACAAGAAAAGGAAGTTGTTGATAAGAAAAATGACGATACACTTTCTGTGGACTTAGACGTACCGCTTTAAGATATAAAAATAAAAAAGGCTCAATTTAAATTGAGCCTTTTTTATTAGAAATTAGGAGATAAATTATATTTTTTATAGAAATTATCTAACGCTTCAAGCACTTGGTCTTCATTATCTACTATTGTAAATAAGTCTAAATCTCCAGGGCTTACTGTTTTGTATTTTTCAACTAAAACTGCTTTTACCCAATCAATTAATCCAGACCAGAAGCTAGTTCCTACTAAAATAATAGGGAATTTTGCAATTTTCTTAGTTTGTATTAATGTAATTGCTTCAAACATTTCATCTAATGTTCCAAAACCACCTGGCATTACAACAAAACCTTGAGAATATTTTACAAACATTACTTTTCTTACGAAAAAGTAGTCAAAGTTTAAGTTTTTATCTCTATCAATATAAGGGTTAAAGTGTTGTTCAAATGGTAATTCAATGTTTAAACCTACAGAAGTTCCTCCACCAAAATGAGCACCTTTGTTACCCGCTTCCATTATTCCAGGACCACCGCCAGTAATTACTCCATAACCACCTTTACTAATTTTATAAGCAATTTTTTCTGCTAATAAATACGTTTCTTCGTCTGGTTTTGTTCTTGCTGAACCAAATATAGAAACACACGGGCCAATTTTACCCATTGCTTCATATCCGTTAACAAATTCTGACATGATTTTAAAAATCGCCCATGAATCATTTGTACGTATTTCGTTCCAAGTTTTTTGTTTAAACTTTTCTTGTATTCTGTGATCGTCGTTTTCGTATTGCTCTAAAGCCATATTCTTTTCTTTTTAAAATTAAACAAGCCTGCTAAGATAATTCTTTTTTCAAAAATTGAGCAGTATAGCTTTTTTTATTTTTTATAATTTCTTCGGGTGTTCCTTTAGCTACTAATTGCCCACCTCCTTTACCACCTTCATAACCAATATCAATAATGTAATCGGCAAGTTTAACAACATCTAAATTATGTTCTATTATTAATACTGTATTTCCTCTATCAACAAGTATGTTTATAACATCCATTAATACACGTATGTCTTCAAAATGTAGTCCAGTTGTCGGTTCATCTAAAATATAAAATGTGTTTCCAGTATCTTTTTTAGAAAGTTCAGATGCTAACTTTATACGTTGTGCTTCACCACCAGAAAGGGTTGTACTTTGTTGTCCAAGCGTTATGTAACCTAAACCTACATCTTGTATGGTTTTTAGCTTACGGTGAATTTTAGGAATGTTTTCAAAGAAGTCAACTCCTTCATCCATAGTCATATTCAATACATCAGAAATTGATTTTCCTTTGTATCTAATTTCTAATGTTTCTCTGTTAAAACGCTTCCCTTGACAAGTTTCACATTCTACATAAACATCTGGTAAGAAACTCATTTCAATTGTACGAACTCCAGAACCTTCGCAAGTTTCGCAACGTCCACCTTTTACGTTAAAACTAAAACGACCCGGTTTGTACCCGCGAATCATCGCTTCAGGAGTCATAGTGTATAGTTTTCTTATTTCAGAAAAAACATCGGTATACGTTGCAGGATTACTACGTGGTGTTCTTCCAATCGGACTTTGGTCAATTGCAATTACTTTATCAATATGCTCTAAACCTTCAATTTTCTTATAAGGTTGTGGTTTTTTTACTGCATTGAAAAAATGTGCATTTAAAATAGGATATAGGGTTTCGTTAATTAAAGTAGATTTTCCACTTCCTGAAACTCCAGTAACACAAATTAGTTGTCCTAAAGGAAATTCAACTGTAACGTTTTTTAGGTTATTACCAGTTGCTCCTGAAAGTTTCAAGGTTTTTCCATTACCAACTCTACGTTCTTTAGGAACTTCAATTTTCATTTTACCATTCATGTATTGTGCAGTAATGGTATTACCCAATAACATTTCTTTTGGTGTTCCTTCGCTAATGATTTTCCCGCCAAAACGCCCTGCTTTTGGTCCAATATCAATTACATAATCAGCACGTTCAATCATGTCTTTGTCATGTTCTACAACAATAACTGAATTTCCTATATCACGTAAGTTTTCTAACGATTTTATTAATCTTTCGTTGTCTCTTTGGTGTAAACCAATACTCGGTTCATCCAATATGTATAAAACACCAACTAATTGCGACCCAATTTGTGTTGCTAAACGAATACGTTGTGCTTCACCACCAGAAAGCGATTTAGAACTTCTGTTTAATGATAAATAATCTAAACCTACATCTAATAGAAATTGCAAGCGAGTTTCAATTTCTTTGATCACTTCAACTGCAATTGCATTTTGTTTTTCTGAAAGATTTTTTGGTAAACTTTTAATCCACATCGATAATTCAGAAATATCCATATGTGCTAAATCACCAATATTTTTATCATCAAGTTTAAAATATAATGCTTCTTTTCGTAATCGAGAGCCGTTACATTCACTACAGGTATATTCGTCCATGAATTCTTTTGCCCATCTTTTTATAGATGCAGAACCACTTTCGTCATACTGATTTTTGATGAAGTTAGAAATTCCTTCAAAATCTATTTTATAATCTTTTGTAATTCCCATCACTTTTGAAACTACAGAAAACTTTTCATTTCCACCATATAAAATGATGTTCATTGCTTCTTGAGGAATGGTTTCAACAGGGTCGGTTAATTTAAACTCATATTTATGAGCTATGAGTTCCAATTGTTTAAAAATCCATGTGTTTTTAGCTTCGCCTAATGGAGCAAAACCACCATTTTTTATGGATAATTTTCCGTTAGGAATAATTTTTTGTAGATTAATTTCATTAACCGTTCCAAGACCGTTACAATTACTACATGCACCTTTTGGAGAATTGAATGAAAAATTATTTGGTTCTGGATTTGGGTAAGAAATTCCAGAAGTTGGACACATTAAATTTCGACTAAAAAAACGAACTTCTTGTGATTCTTGTTCTATAATCATCATTACATCATCACCATGATACATTGCCGTTTTAATGCTTTCATTTAAACGTTTATCTGTATCTTCGCTCATATCAATTGCCATTCTATCAATAACAATTTCTATATCGTGCGTTTTGTAACGATCTACCTTCATTCCGTAAGTCAAATCAGTTATAACTCCGTCTATTCTAACTTTTAGAAAACCTTGTTTTGCAATTTGCTCAAATAATTCACGGTAATGTCCTTTTCTAGAACGAACCGCTGGAGCTAAAATGTTAATGCGTTTTCCGTTGAAGTTTTCGAGTATTAACTCTTTGATTTGTTCATCAGAATAAGAAACCATTTTTTCGCCAGAATTATAACTGAAAGCTTCACCAGCTCTAGCATATAATAAACGCAAGAAATCGTAAATTTCTGTAATGGTACCCACAGTAGAACGCGGACTTTTACTCGTTGTTTTTTGCTCAATGGCAATAACAGGAGAAAGTCCATCAATTTTATCAACATCTGGTCGTTCTAAACC
>PKEA01000048.1 GCA_002862805.1 Flavobacteriaceae bacterium
CGAACAGAGAAGTTAAGCCCGCTTGCGCAGATGGTACTGCAATCCTGTGGGAGAGTATGACACCGCCTTTCTTTTAAAAACCCTATCCTAACCGGATGGGGTTTTTTGTTTTATATGGGTTTTTAGAAATGAGGAATCTCATTAAATTACTTGAATTTATACTGTTTAGCTACTGGTGTGACCCTTCCTAGCGTCAGGGTGACAAAGAAACACATTAATTATTATACCAAACGAAATAGTTATTGCGTTCTAAGAGACTTTAAATGTGTTGTGGTTTGGTGTTATGATTTAATAATTGGATTTAGTATTTGTTTTGTTGGATTGAAAAAGTCGAACCGTTTTAATTGCTCGCCTGTGTTTGTTTAATTTGATTTAATATTTCTAATGAACTTCTACATCAAATGATATTGTATCATTTATAACAGTTTTATACTTATCATCAAACTTGTACTCAACAGTTGCTCGAAATGTATTAACCCCTTTTTTAGTTAATACTTCTTCAACCTTTAAAACAGCTGGTAAAATATCAGTAATTTTTCTATTAATCTTTTTATTTTCTGAATCAATTAATTCAATTTTAAAAGCCCTCTCTGATTTAGGAATATTTGCCAACAAATATTCATGTCTCAATGTGTCTCCAACCTTTAAATATTGGTCAATATTAAGTTCGAACTTATCTTTAAATTTAATTTTATATTGAAAAGTTTCTATTAAAGCTAAACCTTCATAGTTTTTTACATTACTTTGTTCGTCATAACGAATTATAAAAACAGCATTGCCAAATTCATCATTCAAAATATATCTCTCTATTTTTCCATTAGAATAATTCCAAATGCTTTCAGAGTTTAATTCTTTATTGATTTTAAAATGCTCTGCTTTTATGTTGCCATTTTCGAAATATGAAATGAATTTTCCATAAATGTGATTATTTGCAAAGTTTCCATCTGAAATCTTAACACCTTTTTCATTGTACTTAACAAATTTTCCATGAATGATTGTATCCGTATTTTCAATTTTATAATTAAAAAAACTAGTTTCTTTAGTCTGATGGTCATAATGCTTTAATGTATATACTTTCTCATCTTTTGTATGAAAATATGCTACTATAAACCCTATAAATATAGTTGCTATAACTAATAATATTATTTTCTTTTTTTTAGTCATTCTTTATTATTTCTTTTCTAATACTTTATTTGTTTATAAACATACTTTATAATGCTAATTTATAATAATTTTTTGTGTCTTGCACGATTTTCTGTGAGGGATAGCAGCGGCATCCTTTTATGAAGTGCTAATGGAATAAAAGATATAGCGTATAGCCCGACCGTAATGGAATGGAGGGCACGCCGCATAAACTATATTTTTTTAAAGAAATTGTGTAATATTATTGTTGATGTTGATATTTCCTATTATCTTTGGCTTACATTCAAAAATTCCGGAAAACATGTTTGAATTTCAACAGTATTTAGGTTTTTTACTTTTCTTAACCATTTTAACAATAGGTTTTTGGTTGATGATATTTTTAGTAGGGTTTGTTCAATATTGGTTGGGCGGTTCTATTATTGAGTTAATTAAAGAGAAGAAAGCTAAAAGACAACAGGATAAAGAAGAATAATTTTTTTCTTTATAATAAAAAAGTCCCAATTTAAATTGGGACTTTTTTTGTTTTACATGAATTCAGCATCTCCGCCGGCATCTTCTCTTTTTTGATTTTCTCTTTCGTTTTTCTTTTTGTTAAAACGGTATGTGAAGGCTAATGTTATTTGACGTTGTCTCCATTGAAATTCTGTGTATGAGTTTACAGCATCAAGTTCTGAATTGAATCTTCTTTTTCTTGTATTGAATAAATCGCTTACGTTTAATGAAATTGATCCTTTGTCTTTTAAGATGTCTTTACTAAAGGCAAGGTTTACAGATGTCATGTCTAAACGCTTACCTTGAGCTGTTGTTTGAGGAGCTCTATAAGTTACATTTGTTTGCCAATCTATTTCATAAGGTAGTGTTATTTTTGACGAGGCTCTTGTAAACCATGTTGTTGCTACGTTGTCAAAATTTTGAACTACATTATTTCCTAAATAATCAGTGTATGAATAATCTCCATCGTTTTCAACTCTAAAAACATTTAAGTTTCCGTTTAATTTCCACCATTTATAAGGTGAGTAGTTTACATTGAATTCGAAACCTGCTCTATATTCTTTTGAAAGGTTAATAGGTGTACTTAGAATTACTGGAATACCATCTACTTCTAACCCTGATTCTTTTTTAATAAATTCAAACGATTGATCTGTTATGTTTACGTATACAGATGAGTTTAAAGTTAATTTACTCCATCTTTTAAGGTAACCTAAGTCTATTGCATTTGTATATGATGGATCTAAATCGGGATTTCCTTGAAATATGTTAATATTACTAGAGTAAGAAGAGAATGGATTCAGGAATCTTCCTCTTGGTCTGTTAATTCTTTTACTGTAACTTAAACTTAAGCTATTAGATTCTGAAATTTCATAATTAATAGTAGCTGAAGGGAAAAAGTTATTGTATTTTTTATTATTATAATCATTTGCTGTTAAAGAATTAACATCGATGTTACTATCTTCAAAGCGCATTCCTAAGAAATAAGAAAACTTGTTTATTTTATTTCCATATTGTGCATATAAAGCATTAATGTCTTCATTGTACTCTAGAGTATTTGAATAAGCTGTATTTGGTTCAATTTCAAATACTGTTAAGTTTTTTTGGAAACTACCTCTATAACCTGCTTCAAAACGACCATTTTCGCCAATTGGTAATACATAATCAGCTTGAAATAGATTACGTTGCTGTTTTTGATTGTTTAATGTAGTTTCTGTAAATAGGGAACTATTGTCTCCCACAATTTGGTCTGTAATAATTGAGCTTTCGTTATCTCTGTTTTGAGATATTGCGATATCTACTGTTAATTTATGGTCTTCTTTTTTGAAGTTTTTTGTAAAGTTAGTAGCATATTCAAAGCTGAAATCGTTTCCTCTTTCGTCGTTAAATCTATTTCTTACAAATGTAGGAGTAAAGGTATTGTCATAATTATAGAAGTAAACATCGTCTGGATTTTTACTTCTTCCTTCTGTAAAAGTTAAGGAATTTGTCCAAGTTGTAGATTTGTTTAAGAATAAATCAATTCCGAAATTAGCATTGTAACCTTCGTTTAATCTTTCATTAGTTCTTCTTTCATTAATGAAAGCACTTGTTGTACCATCATTATTAAAATATTCAGAATCTGTTAATGAGTTTCCTGGAGAATTTCTATAATTATATCCAAAGTTTGAGAATAAATTAAAATTATCTGATCTATAGTTTAAGTTTGTACTTGCACCATATGATTCTGGATCACTTACAGAAAGTACTACAGAGCCATTTATACCTTGTGCTTTTCCTTTTCTTAAAACAATATTTATAATTCCTCCACTTCCTTCAGCATCATAACGAGCTGATGGATTTGTAATTACTTCTACTTTTTCTACAGCATCTGCTGGTAAAAGTTTTAATGCATCGGCAATATTTATTCCTGCTAAACCAGAAGGTTTGCCGTCAATTAAAATTCTAACATTTTCATTTCCTCTAAGAGCAATGGTTCCATCTGGGTCAACTGTTACCGAAGGTACATTATCTAAAACATCACTTACGGTTCCTCCTTTAACTGTCATGTCTTTACCAACATTGTAAACTCTTTTATCTAGCTTAATTTCTACAGTTGATCTTTCTGCTACAACAACAACATCATTTAATTGTGCAATATCTTCTTCTAAAAATACTGTTCCTAAGTTAGTATCACTAGTTATTTTTTTGTTTTTTACTGATACAGTTTTAAATGAAATAAATTCATATCTAACATTATATTCACCTGCATTAACTTCAAAACTAAATTTACCGTCAATATCTGTAATTCCTCCCGTAAGTATTTCAGGTTTTTTAGCATTTTGAAGTACAACTGTTGCATATTCTAAAGGAATATTTGTACCTTTTTCTAAAATTGTACCAGAGATAGTCACTTTTTTTACTTCTGGTCTTTGTTGTGCAAAACTTAAACTTGTAAAGATTAGTAAGCTTAACGCAATAAAATTTTTAATGTTTGACATGATTCTTATTTATATGATTTCAATTTAGATTGCAAAAATACCCTTTGGTTTAATGACGAAATCACAATACTTTGTTAAAAGAGTTATAAAATTTCCTTCATCTTATCAGTTGGTCTAGCAACTACAGCTTTATTTCCATTTATAATTATTGGTCTTTCAATTAATTTTGGGTTTTCAATCATTGCGTTAATAATTTCATCATCAGTTAATTGCTTGTTTTTGTAATTTTCAATCCAAATTTTTTCTTTAGTTCGAACTAATTCAATTGGTTTATAATTTAACTTTTTAAGTATTGATTGTAACTCTTCTTTAGTTAATGTTTCATCGAGGTATTTTATGGTTTTAAATTCTAAGTTTAAACTATCTAAAAATGAAACTCCTTCTCTTGATTTAGAACATCTTGGGTTGTGATAAATTGTGATCATAATTTTTATTTTTTACAAAGAAAGAAAAAATAGTAGATTGAAGAAAAGAATTAACTTTGTACTAACTAAATATACTATTATGTTTATTGAACAATTAAAAAATAAAAAACCAAACCTTTGGCTGTATTTGCCATTACCTTTATCATTTATTGGTTTAATGGTTTGGAATTATATAGAATCAGACGGAGTTGATACTGCAATTATGATTCAACAAACCATACAAATGATTGGTGTTAATGGAACTTTTTTAATGATAATTGCACCATTGTCAATTGCGTGTTTGTTTTTGTTGTTTTGGGTTAAATATGTTCAAAATCAATCTATTACTATGTTAACCACTTCTAGAAAAAAAATTGATTGGAAAAGAATTTTCTTTTCATTTTCGCTTTGGAGTTTAATAAGCATTATAATGGTTTTAGGATCTTATTATCTGAATCCTGATAATTTTGTATTGAATTTTAGGCTGAATAAATTTTTAGTTTTTTTAGTAATTGCTATTATATTCATTCCTTTACAAACAAGTTTTGAAGAATATTTATTTAGAGGCCATATGATGCAAGGAATTGGTTTAGCAACTAATAACCGATTAATTCCTTTAATTGTAACTTCAGTTTTGTTTGGACTTATGCATATTGCTAATCCAGAAGTAGGTAAAATGGGTTACATTATAATGGTTTATTACATAGGAACCGGATTTTTTTTAGGTCTTATTACACTTATGGATGAAGGTTTAGAGTTGGCTCTTGGTTTTCATGCTGCAAATAATTTAATTGGCGCTTTATTGGTAACGGCTGATTGGACTGCTTTTCAAACGCATTCAATTTTTAAGGATATAGCTGAACCCGCTGCAGGTTTTGATATAATTTTACCTGTTTTTATAGTTTTTCCAATATTGATTTTACTATTTGCTAAAAAGTATAAATGGAATAATTGGAGTAAAAAGTTAACCGGAAATTTAAATATAGATAATGTTACAGAAAACACTAACGTATAAAAACGTTCACAATCGCTTTAAATTTAATGGAGTTCATTTAAATTTTAAACAAATTAAAAGAGTAGCTGTTAGTTATATTAAAGAAGGTGATGAATATGAAAAAGTTATTTTTAAGTTTCTTTTAAATTGGTTAGACGAAAAACCATATATTGAAGTACAAACATCAGGAACAACAGGAAAACCTAAAATAATTAAAATTGAAAAACAATTCGTTGTTGCTTCTGCACTTTCAACTGGCGATTTTTTAAATTTGAAACCAGGTGATTCTGCATTATTGTGTTTATCTGCGGATTATATTGCAGGAAAATTAATGCTGGTTAGAGCTTTAATTTTAGGATTAGAATTAGATGCAGTTGAACCTTCAAGTACTCCGTTAAAATCTATTACTAAAAATTATGACTTTGTAGCAATGGTTCCTATGCAAGTAGAAGATTCTATTGCTCAATTACATCAAATTAAAACATTAATTATTGGCGGTGCTCAAGTAAACTCTATTTTAAAGGAAAAACTAAAAAATGCAACAACAAGTATTTTTGAAACGTATGGAATGACCGAAACCGTATCTCATGTGGCAATGAAACGCATTGAAAATAATTGTTTTGAAGCGTTACCAAATGTCGTTTTTTCAATAGATGACAGAAATTGTTTAATTGTTGATGCGCCTAAAGTTGCTAAAAAAACTATCATTACAAACGATTTAGTTGAATTAATTTCTGATAAGAAATTTATTTGGAAAGGAAGATTTGATAATATTATAAATAGTGGAGGAATAAAATTTTCACCAGAAGAAATAGAATTGAAGTTGCAAGAAAAAATTAAAAACCGCTTTTTTATAGCTTCAGAAAGCGATGATAATTTAGGAGAAAAAATAGTTTTGGTAATTGAATCTAATATTGATTTAAATTTAGAAGCGAAAACATTTGAACATTTATTAAAATATGAAGTTCCAAAACAAATTTATTATATCGAAAACTTTATAGAAACAAAGACCAATAAGATTAATAGAAATGAAACTTTAAAAAAAATAAAGGTTGTCTAAAAAGTGCAGAAACTTTTAAACTAAACGTGCAATAAACCTATTTATGAATTCAATTTAAATAGGTTTATTATTTTGATTTCCAAAATAAATTCTTTTTAGACAACCTCAATTATTGATACTCTAAGTTATTAAAAATAAATTAATTAAAGTTTTTTTTAACATTAAATTGTAATAAAAAAGAAGACTACATATCTTCTTTAATACTTATATAAAACTTGTTGTCATAAATTTGGTAGCTTTTAGATTTTTTCAGCTTTTTTAATTTTACTTCTTGCGGACTTGTTGTAGGAAATAAACGAATTGTTTTTTTATCATATTCAAAATCAATTGGCATATTAAAGTCTTCATTTACATTGGTCCAATAATAAGTTAAATTATCTCCGTTAATTTTATATGTTAATTCTGGAATTTTTGTTGTTTTTAAATACTGATTAAAAACGGGTTTAAGGTTCATTCCTGTTTCTTCATTAAAAAAAGCAATAACCATATCGGTATCGATAATTTGCTTTTTAAAAGTTTCAGAATACTTTAAAATTATTTTCCACCATTTTTCATCATCGTTTACAACATGACGCAATGTATTTAGTAAAAGAGAACCTTTGTAATACATATCGCCACTTCCTTCATTATTAACACCAAATTGACCAATAATTGGTCGGTCATTTGCTACGTTTTTGGCTTGACCATTAATATATTTCATTGCAGGTTCGTACCCTTTCATACATTCAATAAAAACAGTTTCACTATAAGTTGTAAATCCTTCATGAATCCACATATCGGCAATATCTTTACTTGTAATACTATTTCCAAACCATTCGTGACCTGTTTCATGAATTGTAATATAATCGAAGAACATTCCAACTCCAGTTCCTGATAAATCGAAGCCCATATAACCTTTCTTATATTTATTACCATAGGCAACTGCACTTTGGTGTTCCATACCTAAATAAGGTGTTTCTACAAGCTTATAACCATCTTCCCAAAATGGATATTTTCCAAATTTTGTTTGAAAGCAATTCATCATTGGTTTTACATCTTCCTCAAAATGTTTACGTGCTTTTTCCTCATTTTCACGAAGCACATAATAATCTAAATCTAAATCGTCTAGTTTGTCATGAATATGTACATAATCAGCAATATTTACAGTAATTGTATAGTTGTTAATTGGATTAATAACCTCCCAATCCCAACGTGTAAAACCGTTTCCTAAATCTTCTGAACCTTTAAATCTTCCGTTAGAAACATTCATTAAGCCGTTTGGTACAGCAACTCTTACTGAAGCACCATTATTTGGTTCGTCTGTTTGAGAATCTTTAACAGGAAACCACAAACTAGCACCAGTTCCTTGAACCGCAACTGCAATATGATGGTTTTTATTACTGTCTTTTTTAAATACAAATCCGCCATCCCAAGGTGCATTTTTAGCCACTTTTGGTTTACCAGAATAATAAAAACGCACTTTTTCAGAAGTATTTTGCTTTAATTCATTTGGAAAACTGATAAATACAGCATCAAAGTCTCTTTTATAAGTAAGTTTTTGCTTGTTCCAAATAATAGAATCTACTTTCATATTGTCAAATAAATCCAATTGAATTTTTGAAGTATTTTCTACAACTTTGAAACTAATATCGTTATAACCAACAATAGTTCTTTCTTCTGGGTTTATTTTGATATTTAAATCGTAGCGAAGTACGTCAAAGCAAGTACGCTCAAAACGCATTCCACCTTGAAGAGAATCTCTACGTGTGAATTTTTGTGCTGTAATTTCGACGATACCCAAAAAAAGGAATCCGATAATAAGTAGTTTTTTCATTTTTATATTTTCTAAAGTAAATATAAGTAGTTGATTTATATGTTTTGTTACTATTTCGTTAAAAAACTAAAATTCAGCTTTTTTTAAAATAGTAATTCTTTCTTTATTTATAGGATGTTCAAACGTAATTTCTTCAGCATGAAGATGTAATCTATCTGCTTTAGTTCCGTACAAATCATCACCAATTATTGGACAATTTAAGCCTAATTTATGTGAAGCATGTACTCGTAATTGATGCGTTCTGCCAGTAATAGGGAAGAAGTAAATGCGTGTTTTGTTGTTTTCTCTACTAATTACTTCAAATTTTGTTCTTGCCGATTTTCCATGTTCATAACAAACCAATTGATTAGGGCGATTATCTAAATCTACTCGTAAAGGTAAGTCAATGTATCCTTCATTTTGAGAAACAATTCCGTCTAAAATTGCAACATATCTCTTTTGAACGGTTCGTTTGATAAATTGACGTTGTAAATTTTTATAGATTTCTTCTGATTTTGCAATGAGCATTATCCCTGAAGTAGACATGTCTAATCGGTGAACAATTAACGGTCCGGTTGCATTAGGATATAGTTCTTTAACTCTTTGGTAAACTGAATCAGAAACATTTTTTCCAGGAACCGATAGGAATTCGTGTGGCTTGTGTATAACTGCTAAATAATCGTCTTCAAATACAATTTCTATATTTTGGTTTTCAGCAGTATTATTTAAAAACGGATTTTCATCCATTTCAATATCTAAAAGCATGTGCTTTAAAATAGGTTCGCATTTTCCCGTACAAGCAGGGTAAAATTGACCGTGTTTTCTAATTTCTGATTTTGGAGTTTCTCCCCACCAAAATTCAGCCATTGCAATGGGTTTTAAATTATTTTGAAACGCATAATGCAATAATTTAGGAGCAGCGCATTCTCCAGCGCCAGCTGGTGGATTATTTTTGAATATTTGACCTAAACTTTTTGAGTTTTTATATTGATTCAAAAAAGCATAATTATCAAATAATTGTTGTTGTAATTGAGCAGATTTGATTCTTCTAGTTTCTTTTTTAGCATTTATTTCATTGGTAAATAAGTTTACTTCTTTCTCAGCATCAGCAATTTTGTATTCCCAATATTTTGTCATTTTCTTAAACAAAATCTTTTCTAACTGGCTTTCTTTATTGAGTTTTTCAATATTACAATTCGGATTTGTTCGTTTTTCAGTTCGAAGCTCCTTTTGCAATTTCATCACCTTTTTTTGACGATTTAAGTCAATTTTAGCTTCGTTTTGAATGTTTTTTAGTGTTTCAAGTGCTTCTAAATATTTTAAATCTTGTTCTAAAACCTCAATTTCTTTGGTAATTTGATTTAATTTATTTTCCCCAATTTTATAAAATCCGTTTTCATCCAACATGTCATAAACTGTTGGAACAAATTTTTTATGATGATTGGAATCTGCTAATTTTCCAGAAAACGCAGCTAAATAACCTAATTCTCCTTTTGAATTTTCGCACACTAAAACACCAAACATTTTTCCAATTACTAATCCTTTTTGAGTTTCATCTAACCCGAAATTATGTTCAAAATCGGTTTGAGTTTCAAGGTAATTTTGCAATTCTTGAGAAGCAATTTTACTCAATTCATTGGGTTCGTAATAGAATGGAAATGTAAATTTTTCTGGTAAATTAATACCTGAAATATTGGTTTTAAAATGTTGAAAAAAATCATTCATGGAATTCTAAATAAAATAAGCCATTCTAATAGAACAGCTTATTTATCTTTTATAAAATACTATTTAATTTATTCTGTTTTTTCAGTTGTTTCTGATTTTTTATCTGAGCAACATGCTTTTTTAGCTTCTTTTTTGCAATCTGCTCCACATGATTTCGCCTCTTTATCTGTACAATTTTCTTTTTTGCAATCTCCTTTGCAAGATTTAGTATCAGTAGAACATGCTTTTTTATTTTCTCCAGAGCACTCTTTAGCCTCTTTACCTTTTTCAGCACAACATGCTTTTTTACTTTCAGTTGAATCTTTAACAATTTCTGTTGCAACTTCTTCAGATGGAGTAGATTTTGCATCATTACATGAAATTGTAAAAATGCTAAATAATACAATTGCTAAAATTCCTTTTAATAGTTTCATAATTTGATATTTTAAGATTTAAAAATTTTGTTTTTTATTATTTTAAACTTGAATAACCCCAAGATTAAAAGGCTTTTCAATAGGAGCGTGGTTGGCCGCTTCAATTCCCATTGAAAGCCAAGTCCTTGTTTCTAACGGATCAATAATTCCATCCGTCCATAAACGCGAAGCTGCATAATAAGGTGAAACTTGTTCATCATAACGAGCTTTAATTTTGTCAAATAATTCTTTTTCAACTTGCTCATCAACTACTTTTCCTTGTTTTTTTAAGGTTGCAGCCTCAATTTGAACCAGTACTTTAGCCGCTGAGTTTCCACTCATAACTGCTAATTCTGCACTTGGCCAAGCAAATATTAATCTTGGATCGTATGCTTTTCCGCACATTGCATAGTTTCCTGCTCCGTATGAATTTCCAATAATTACTGTGAATTTTGGTACAACAGAATTAGAAACAGCATTTACCATTTTAGCACCATCTTTTATGATTCCGCCGTGTTCTGATTTACTCCCTACCATAAAACCAGTTACATCTTGTAAAAAGACTAAAGGAATTTTCTTTTGGTTACAGTTGGCAATAAAACGAGTTGCTTTATCAGCAGAATCAGAATAAATAACACCACCAAATTGCATTTCGCTTGGTTTTGTTTTTGCAGCCGTTGTTTTTACGATTTTTCTTTGATTAGCTACAATTCCAACCGCCCAACCGTCTATACGAGCGTAACCCGTAATAATTGTTTGTCCGTAACCCGCTTTATATTCTTCAAATTCAGAATTGTCAACCATTCGATGAATGATTTCCATCATGTCATATTGTTCATTACGCGCTTTTGGAAGAATTCCGTAAATTTCTTTTGGATCTAATTTTGGTTTCACCGCTTTCACTCGATTATAACCTGCTTTATCGAAATCACCAATTTTACCTACAACACTTTTAATTCGGTCTAAAGCTGCTGCATCGTCTTTCGCTTTAAAGTCGGTAACTCCAGAAATTTCGCAATGCGTAGTTGCTCCACCAAGAGTTTCATTATCTATACTTTCACCAATGGCAGCTTTAACTAAATAACTTCCGGCAAGGAAAATACTTCCAGTTTTATCAACAATCATTGCTTCATCACTCATGATAGGTAAATAAGCACCACCAGCAACACAACTACCCATTACAGCAGCAATTTGGGTAATTCCCATACTACTCATTACAGCGTTATTTCTAAAAATACGTCCGAAATGTTCTTTATCTGGAAAAATTTCATCTTGTAATGGTAAATAAACACCTGCAGAATCTACCAAATAAATGATTGGTAATCTATTTTCAATAGCAATTTCTTGCGCTCTTAAATTTTTTTTTCCTGTAATTGGAAACCAAGCACCCGCTTTAACAGTTGCATCATTAGCAACTACAATGCATTGTTTTCCAGAAACATATCCAATTTTAACAACAACACCTCCTGACGGACAACCACCATGTTCTTTATACATTCCTTCTCCAACAAATGCACCAATTTCTATACTTTTAGATTTTTCATCTAATAAATAATCGATACGTTCACGAGCCGTCATTTTACCTTCTGCATGTAATTTATCGATACGTTTTTGTCCGCCACCCAATTTTACTTGAGCAAAACGGCGTTTTAAATCGGAAACTAATAATTTATTATAATCTTCGTTTTTATTAAATTCTAAGTCCATATGTTGTTTGTGTCATTAATTTGGTTCGCTAAAATACAATATTCAATTGCAATATTCAAGATGAAGTTTATTCTTCTTCTCGTTGCCCCATGAGCATTAAATATGCTTTTAAAAATTGATCGATTTCCCCATTCATGACTCCATCAACATCACTTGTTTCATAGCCTGAACGAACATCTTTGATTAATTTATAAGGATGCATTACATAGTTGCGAATTTGAGATCCCCATTCAATTTTCATTTTTCCAGCTTCAATATCTGCTCTTTGAGCTAATTGTTTTTTTAATTCAATTTCATACAATTGCGATTTTAGCATTTGCATAGCTCTGTTACGATTATCGTGTTGTGAACGGGTTTCAGAGCATTGAATTTGAATTCCAGTTGGTTTGTGAACTAATTGCACTTTGGTTTCCACCTTATTTACATTTTGCCCACCAGCACCACTTGATCGTGCAGTTGTTATTTCAATATCGGCAGGATTAATTTCAATTTCAATAGTATCATCAACCAAAGGATAAACATAAACTGAAGCAAATGAAGTATGACGTTTAGCATTACTGTCAAAAGGGGAAATTCTTACCAATCGATGCACACCGTTTTCGCCTTTTAGGTATCCAAAAGCAAAATCGCCTTCTATTTCTAAAGTAACGGTTTTAATTCCGGCAACATCACCTTCTTGGTAATTCAATTCTTTGATTTTGTAACCTTGTTTTTCAGCCCACATTAAATACATGCGCATTAGCATTGAAGCCCAATCACAACTTTCTGTTCCGCCAGCACCAGCAGTAATTTGAAGTACAGCACTTAAACTGTCTCCTTCATCAGAAAGCATGTTACGAAACTCAATATCTTCAATATGTAAAGTAGTTTTATTGAATAACTCTTCAACTTCTTCTTCACTAATTTCACCTTCTTTTAGAAAGTCCATCATTATTTGAAGTTCTTCAACATATTCATTAGCTTTATTGAAATCTTCGACCCATTTTTTCTTTGATCGTAAATTCCGAACAATTATTTCTGCCTCTTTTGCGTTATCCCAAAAGTCAGGTGCAAACGTTTTTTCTTCTTCGTTTGATATTTCTATAAGTTTCTTATCGATGTCAAAGATACCTCCTTAACGCACCAAGGCGCTCTATAATATCCTTTACTTGTTCTGTAGTAATCATATTATTTTTGTAGTTTTACACCACAAAAATAGACATTCCTTTTAATATTATGGAAATTAATTTAATAAGTGATACGGTTACAAAGCCAACTCCAGAAATGCTTACTACAATGTTTAATGCAAAAGTAGGAGATGATGTATTTAAGCAAGATCCAACTGTGAATGAACTTGAAGCAAAAGTTGCTGAAATGTTTGGTATGGAAGCAGCACTTTTTTTCCCTTCGGGAACCATGGCAAATCAAACGGCTATAAGAGTTCATACACGACCTGGAGATGAAGTAATTTGTGATAAATGGTCGCATATATTTTTATATGAAGGTGGAGGAGTAGCCGCAAATAGTGGCGTTTCTTGTCATTTAGTAGATGGAGATAAGGGAATGATAACGCCTGAATTAGTAAAAAGTGTAATAAGTGATCCTTCATTTTATCATGCACCAGTTACAAAAATGGTAAGTATAGAAAATACTACTAATAAAGGTGGAGGTGCTTGTTATGAAATGGAGAACTTAAAAGCAATTAAAGAAGTTTGTATTCAAAATAACTTAATTTATCATTTAGATGGAGCTCGATTATGGAATGCTTTAGTAGCTAAAAATCAAGATCCAAAAGAATACGGACAAATTTTTGATACTATTTCGGTTTGTTTGTCAAAAGGACTAGGAGCACCAGTTGGTTCGGTATTAATTGGTACAAAAGTACATATTGATAGAGCAATTAGAGTTAGAAAACTTTTTGGAGGAAATATGCGTCAAGCTGGATATTTGGCTGCAGCCGGAATTTATGCACTTGACAATAATATTCAACGACTTGAACAAGACCATAGAAAAGCAAAAGAACTTGGAGACTTGTTAAAAACTTTATCATGGGTTGATAAAGTAGAAGATGTTGAAACGAATATTTTGATTTTTCAGTTAAAAAAAAATGTTGACGAATCTAAATTCATGGAATTATTAAAGCAAAAAAATATTTTAATAAGTTCAATGGGGCAAGGTAAATTAAGGATGGTAACTCATTTAGATTATAAAGAAGTGATGCATACTTATGTTCTAGAGGCTCTGTCTAAAATTGAAATATAAAAAAAGCAACTCATAGAGTTGCTTTTTTTATTTAAACATATCCATTCCAGGAATATTCGGCATACCTTCTTTGGCAACAGCCGCTAGTTCTGTCTCATTTACATTAGTCGCTTTTTCAATTGCTTTATTTAAGATGTTAATTAAATAGTCTTCCAACATTTCTTTATCCTCTAATAAACTATCATCAATTGAAATATTTGTGATTGTTCTATTCGCCGTTAAAGTTACTTCAATAAGATTATCGCTACTTTTTTCATCTATAAGTACCGAATCTAAACGTTTTTTAGTTTCTTCCACTTTTTGTTGGGTTTCTTTAATTTTACCCATCATACCCATAATATCTCCAAACATATTTTGTTTAATTTTTTTATTCATGCAAAAATATTAAATTAGCTTTTAAATACAAATGATAACTTCATGAAAAAATATACCTATTTCGCATTAATTTCTCTTATTTTTGCAAGCTCTTGTAAAGAAAAAAAAGTAAAAATGAACGAAGAAATTAAAGCTCCAATTGCTCAAATAAAACCTCATAATTTAGAAAAACACGGAGAAGTTAGAGTTGACGACTACTACTGGTTAAATGATAGAGAAAACAAAGAAGTAATTGATTATTTGAATAAAGAGAATGAGTATTATCAAAAAATGACGGCTCATACTAAACAATTACAAGATGATTTGTTTAAAGAAATGAAAGCTCGTATTAAAGAAGATGATTCATCTGTGCCTTATTTTTATAATGGGTATTATTATATAACGAGATTCGAAACAGGGAAAGATTATCCTATTTATTCGAGAAAGAAAGGTTCTTTAGAAGCAAAAGAAGAAATTATGTTCGATTGTAATGAAATGGCAAAAGGACAATCGTATTTTAATTTAAGCGGAATAAATGTTAGTGAAGATAATAAGTATGCTGCTTTTGGTGTCGATTTAGTTTCAAGAAGACAATATACAATTCAAATAAAAAACCTTCAAACAGGCGAAATTTTATCTGAAAAAATTGAAAATACAACTGGAGGTTCAACTTGGGCGAGTGATAATAAAACATTGTTTTACACGCTAAAAGATGCAAAAACATTACGATCTGATAAAATATACAAACATAAATTAGGTGAGTCAACTTCTAAAGATAAATTAATTTATCATGAAAAAGACGATACTTTTTACACCTTTGTTTATAAAGAAAAATCAAGAAAATATTTAGTAATTGGATCTACAAGTACCTTAACTTCAGAATATCAAATTCTTGAATCAAATAAACCAGACGGAGAATTTAGGTATTTTCAAAAAAGAGTTAGAGGTTTAGAGTACTCAATTAGTCATTATAATGACAGTTTTTATGTAGTTACAAATAAAGATAAAGCAACTAACTTTAAATTGATGAAAACTTCTGAAAAAACAACATCAATGGAAAATTGGGTTGAGTTAATTCCGCACAGAAAAGATGTATTATTAGAAGGGATAGATATTTTTAAAAAATTCTTAGTGGTTGAAGAACGTTCAAACGGTTTAAATAAAATTCAAATTCGACCATGGGATAATTCAGAAACCTACTATTTACCTTTCGAAAGCGAAACATACACAGCTTACACAACTTCAAATGTAGATTTTGATACTGATGTGTTGAGATACGGATATCAATCGTTAGCAACTCCATCTTCAGTGATTGATTTTAATATGGTTACTAAACAAAAAACTGTTTTAAAAGAACAAGAAGTTTTAGGTGGTAATTTTGATAAAAGCAATTACAAAGAAGAAAGAATTTGGGCTACAGCCGAAGATGGAACAAAAATTCCAATTTCAATGGTGTACAGAAAAGGGATGAAGAAAAACGGTTCAAATCCATTTTTACTTTATGCTTATGGCTCATACGGATCAACAATTGATCCATATTTTTCAACAACAAGATTAAGTCTTTTAGATAGAGGTTTTATATTTGCGATTGCCCATGTAAGAGGAGGAGAGTATTTAGGAAGAGAATGGTATGAAAACGGAAAATTATTAAAAAAGAAAAACACATTTACAGATTTTATTGATTGTTCAAAATATGTAATTAGAAAAGAATATACTTCAAAAAGTCATTTATATGCTGAAGGTGGTTCTGCTGGTGGTTTATTAATGGGAGCAATTGTCAATATGGCACCAGAATTATATAATGGAGTTATAGCACAAGTTCCTTTTGTTGATGTTGTTACAACTATGTTAGACGATTCAATTCCATTAACAACAGGAGAATATGACGAATGGGGAAATCCTAATGATAAAGAATATTATGATTATATGTTGTCTTATTCACCATATGATAATGTAAAAGCACAAGCTTATCCAAACATGTATGTTTCTACTGGTTTGCACGATTCTCAAGTGCAGTATTGGGAACCAGCAAAATGGGTTGCAAAGCTTCGAGCGAAAAAGACAAATAAAAACTTATTGTTTTTAGATACGAACATGGAAGCTGGTCATGGTGGTGCATCAGGAAGGTTTGAAGCGCTTAAAGAAGTAGCTAAAGAATTTTCTTTTTTATTAGATTTAGAAAAAATTAAGAAATAGTTAAAGTTTTTTTGTTAAATTTGCAAGGTTTTGGGGTAAAATAATAACCAATACTAAGCCTCATATTAATATCGTTTTTATGAAAGAAGAAATAAAAGCCTACAATAATGTTTTAGAATTAATAGGAAATACACCACTTATTAAACTAAATAATATTACTCAAGGCTTATCTGGAAATTTTTATGCAAAAGTAGAAGCTTTTAATCCAGGTCATTCAACAAAAGATAGAATTGCATTATATATTATTGAAGAAGCTGAAAAAAGAGGAATTCTTAAACCAGGCGATACAATTATAGAAACTACATCTGGTAATACAGGTTTTAGTTTAGCTATGGTTAGTATTATTAAAGGTTATGACTGTATTTTAGCAGTAAGTTCAAAATCATCTGCAGATAAAATTGATATGCTTCGCACAATGGGAGCTAAAGTTTATGTTTGCCCAGCGAATGTTTCAGCAGATGATGAGCGTTCATACTACAATGTTGCTAAAAGATTGCACGAAGAAACTAAAGGATCAGTATATATAAATCAATACTTTAACGATTTAAATGTAGATGCTCATTACAACTCTACAGGTCCTGAAATCTGGGAACAAACAAATGGGAAAATAACTCATTTAGTTGCTTGTAGTGGAACTGGAGGAACTATTTCTGGGACTGCTAGATTTTTAAAAGAACAAAATCCAGATATTCAAATTTTAGGTGTTGATGCATTTGGTTCTGTTTTGAAAAAGTACCATGAAACAAAAGAGTTTGATAATGATGAGATTTATCCTTACCGTATTGAAGGGTTAGGTAAAAACTTAATTCCTACAGCTACAGACTTTGATATTATTGATAGTTTTATGAAAGTTTCAGATGAAGATAGTGCACATACTGCAAGAGAATTAGCAAAAAAAGAAGGTTTGTTTGTGGGTTATACATCTGGGGCAGCTTTCCAAGCTATAAAGCAATATGAAGAAGCAGGTACATTTAATGAAAATAGTAATGTTGTTGTTATTTTTCCTGATCATGGTTCTAGATACATGAGTAAAATTTACAGCGATGATTGGATGAGTGAACAAGGATTCTTTGATACTAAGAATAAAGAAGAAGCTCAAAAAATTGAGATTATAAAATAATAAAAAAAGGGATATTTTAAATATCCCTTTTTTTTATGCAATTAAATAATTATATGCACGCATACTATTTGATAATTCTTTACTATATTTGACAAACAAAATTTTTTAATTATGCAAAAGCCAACTTTAAATTCTCTGCTTAGTACTACCTATCCAATAATAATTGCACCTATGTTTTTAGTATCCAATACTAAAATGGTTATTGAAGGAATGAAAAGTGGTGTTGCGGGTTGTATACCTGCATTGAATTATAGAACTCTTGAAGAACTAAAAGAAGCTATATATGAGCTAAAATCAGCTAAAGTTCCTGGAGGAAGTTTTGGTTTTAATTTAATAGTAAACAAGTCAAATATTAAATATAAAGAGCAATTAAGAGTACTTTGTGAAGAAGGTGTTGACTTTATCATTACTTCCTTAGGTAGTCCTGAAGAAACAATAAATGAAGCTCATAAAGTTGGAATTAAAGTGTTTTGTGACGTTACCGACTTAAAGTTTGCTAAAAAAGTGGAAGAATTAGGTGCTGATGCAATTATTGCTGTTAATAATGAAGCAGGTGGTCATAGAGGAAATATTGCTCCAGAAGTATTAATTAAACAACTTAATGAAGGAACCTCTTTACCTGTCATATCTGCAGGTGGAGTAGGAAATAAGCAAGAATTAGAAAAAATGTTATCATATGGAGCAATTGGAGTTTCTATTGGAAGTCCATTCATAGCATCTGTTGAGGCAGGAGTTTCTGACGAATACAAACAAGCTTGTGTTGATTATGGTGCAAAAGATATTGTTATGACCGAACGTATTTCGGGAACACCATGTACAGTTATTAATACACCTTATGTGCAAAAAATTGGAACAAAACAAACATGGTTAGAGAATCTTTTGAATAAGAATAAAAGTTTAAAAAAATGGGTTAAAATGATCCGTTTTATGATTGGGACTAGTGCAGTAACAAAAGCTGCTACGCAAGCAACTTATAAAACGGTTTGGGTTGCTGGACCAAGTATTCAACATTCTACAGAAATAGGTACTGTAAAAAGTATAGTAGAGAAGTTTGTGAAATAAAAATATTTAAAAAAAGCCTCAATAAAAATAGAGGCTTTTTTTTAAAGTTTATCTAAACCAGTTTCTTACTTTTTGAATTTGTCTTCCAAAGAAAGTACGTTTTTTTATATATCCCCCAACAACAAAAACTTCCCCACCGACAAGAATATCCTCAGTCATTTTTATTTCATAATTATTTTTTATTCCTATAGTAACTTTTTCAATTTTCATTCCAGTATAGGTAATGACTAAAAGGTCACCTAAACGAGCTTCAATTTCAAAATTCCCATCAAAATCTGTGTTTGTAACGTTGGTTGTACCTTCAACTGCAACCATTGCTCCACCAAGAGGACCAAGTGCATCTGAAACAACACCTTTAATTATATGTGGAAGGTTAGGGTTTATAATTGTATCCTTAACAGAAAGACTTTTAGTATCAGTTTGAATAGTATCTTGTTTGATTTGAGCAAAAGCATTTTGAGTTCCTATTCCAATAAAACTAATTGCAGTTGTGAAAATAACAGACCAATAAGATGATTTTTTATTTTGAACAATTAAATTTCTATTTAATTGGGTGTTTAAAAAGCGTCCGCATGTATTTTTCTCTTTATTTAAATGCAGAATAATTTCTTTATCGGTTGCTTTTGTAAAGTCAAAAACAATTTTTTTACAAGAACCGCAAAATCTTCCTTTTTCTTCAGGAGTCATTGCTTCCCAATTTTCATGGCAAGGTTCTGGAATATAAATATTTACTTTTTTAGACATTAATTACTCAACAGTTATTTCAAAAACTTTATCCCAATTTTTACCTGTAACAAAAACCGTTTTTGTTTTAGGATTATACGCTATTCCATTTAAAACATCAATATCTGGATGTTGTGTAACTTTACTTTTTAAATCACTTAAGTTGATGATGTTTTCAACAGCTCCATTTTTAGGATTGATTATTGCAATTGCATCACGACCGTAAACATTAGCCCATATTTTACCGTCAATCCATTCAAGTTCGTTTACGGCTTCAATTTTACTAGCATTGGTATAAATATTTATATAATCAATTTCTTCTAAGGTTTCTGGATCTAAAATGTATATTTTTTCTGTTCCATTACTCATGTAAAGGTTTTTACCATCATTAGTTAAACCCCAACCTTCCATATTTTTAAAATACTTGAATGTCTTTGTTTTTTCAAAAGTATCAGCGTTATACACATAACCTTCGTTGTTTTTATAAGTCAGCTGATACACTTTATTATTCAAAATAGTAATTCCTTCACCAAAATATTGCATGCCAAGTTCTACTTTTTTATAAACTTCACCTGTTTTATAATTGGTTTTACGCAAACTAGAAATTCCTCTTTTTCCAGTTCCGCTTCCAGCACCGTTTCCTGTTCCTTCAATTAAAGTATCTCTATAAAATTCAAATCCTTGTGTGTAGGCTGCAATATCGTGAGGATAAGTGTTGATTATTTTATAAGTCAGTAATTTTGGTGCATCTTGAGCCACAACCGTAAAATTTGTTTCAATTTCAGCAGTATCGTTTTCAAAATACACTTTGGCTTTTATAAGATGCCAGCCTAATTTTTCGTTTTCAAAACTATAATGCAATTTGTTGTTTCCAACGCTTGTTCCAATAGATTTATTATTTAAAATATAGTTTACCGAATCTATTTTCTTTGCTTTTTCGTTTTTTAAAACAAAATCGGCCGACTCATTTGGCTGATAAACTTGTTTTAAAACAGAAGTATCAATAGAAAATAAATTATTTTTTTCATTTTTATCGCCCTCACAAGAACCGATTAGTAAACTTAATGTTATGATAGTTAGTGACTTAATATGTAACATGTTTTTTATAATTTGATAACACAATATACAACGAATTTTAAAACAAACAATTGCCTTGCAAAAATATAAAATGTTTGTATATTTGCACCGGCAAGTCCTACACGACCAGCTCCTGCAGAATCCCCCAGGGTGGGAACGCAGCAAGGGTAAGCGGTTGTAGCGGTGCGATGTAGGTCGCTTGCCATTTTTTTAAAATATTTGATCTCCCTTTGTGGAGATTTTTTATTTTTACACCAATTCCTTTTCTATGAAATTACATTGGCAAATTGTTCGTTTAGAATTAAAAGAAACATTTTCAATTAGTTATGGAGATTATTCTTTTAGAGAAGCATTAATTGTTTCCTTAAGTTCTCATAATGAAAAAGGTTATGGTGAATGTTCATCTATAGATTATTATAATATTAATCTTACTGATTTTGTTCAAAAGCTAACACAAATTCAAACTAAAATAGAACAAGAATCGATTAATCATCCTACTGAATTTTATCTTTTCTTAGAATCTTTAAACTTGCATTCTTTTTTGCGTTCGGCTTTAGATTGTGCCTATTGGGATTTATTTGGAAAACTAGAAAAGAAAAGTTTTTTAGAACTCAATTCTATTTCTTATCATAAATTACCTGAATCGTCTATAACAATAAGTATAGATTCGATTGAAAATCAAATTAAAAAGATAGAAAAATCGACCTGGAACAATTTTAAAGTAAAATGCAATCATTTTAATGAATTGGAATTAAGTTCATTACTTGGTTTAGACAAAAACATTGCATTAGATGCAAATTGTAGTTTTTCAATTGAAGATTGTCATTTTATTGAAAAGAGTGAATTTTCAAGTCAATTTACTTATATAGAACAACCATTGGAAATCAATAGTTTTAATACTCTTAATGCGAATACATATCCAAATTGGATGGCCGATGAAGATTGTCAAGACGAAACTTCCATTTCAAAATTAAAAAACCATTACAGTACTTTAAATTTGAAATTGGTTAAAATTGGCGGATTAACTCCAGCATTACAATTTATTAAGACAGCCAAAGTAAATGATTTTAAAATTATGATAGGCTGTATGACCGAATCTACAGTTGGAATTTCAGCTGGAATTGCTTTAACTCCTTTTGTAGATTATGTAGATTTAGATGGCGCTAATTTAATTTCTAAAGATATTGCTTTTGGAAGTTTTATAAATAATGGAAAAGTTATTATTTCAGAAAAACCGGGCTTAGGAATTTCTATTAAATAGTTTTATAAAGTCTTTAAAAGACTGTATTTTTACATCATAATTTTTTTTAATGAGCAAAGTAATATTTATAACAGGCGCTTCTTCTGGAATAGGAAAAGCAATTGGCGAGTTTTTACATCATAAGAACTTTAAAGTGTATGGAACGAGTAGAAACCCTGAACGAATTGAAAACTCACTCTTTCCATTAGTTAAGCTTGATGTTCGAAATGTTGAATCTATTCAATTGGCTGTTGCCGAAATTTTATCTAAAGAAGATAGAATTGACGTTGTGATTAATAATGCTGGTGTTGGTATAACCGGACCATTAGAAGAAATTCCAACTGAAGAAATTAAAAATAACTTCGAAACCAATCTTTTTGGACCTATTGAAGTAATGAAAGCTGTTTTACCACAAATGCGCAAGCAAAAAAAAGGTTTAATTATTAATATTACTTCTATTGCAGGCTATATGGGATTACCTTATAGAAGTGTTTATTCTGCTTCAAAAGGAGCTTTAGAGTTAATTACAGAAGCACTAAGCATGGAAGTAAAAGAATTTGGAATAAACATTACAAACGTTGCTCCAGGAGATTTTGCAACAAATATTGCTGCGGGAAGATATCATGCACCACTTGTAAAAGGATCTGATTATGAAAAATCATACGGAACTACTTTACAAATGATGGATGAACATGTAGATGGCGGAAGTAATCCAAATGACATGGCAGAAGCTATTTTTAATGTGATTAATGCACAGAACCCTAAAATACATTATAAAGTAGGTGCTTTTATGCAAAAGTTTTCTATTGTATTAAAAAGAATTTTACCTGATACTGTTTATGAAAAGATGCTAATGAACCATTATAAGTTGTAAGAAAATGAAAAAAAGATTACTTTATTCCTTGTTTTTTATTTCAAGTATCATTTTTGCTCAAGAAGCTCCAAAAGATTCTATTTCTAAATCTAAAGTTTTATTTGATTTTGCGGGAGGTCTTTCTAGTAGAATTGGAAAGGCTGAAAAGACTAATGATTTTATTTTGGATAATAAAATTAACGCTTCTAGAAATGCTTATTTTATAGAGTCTTCTTTATTATTTCAAATAGCTCCAAATTCCGAACATTATTTTGGTTTTAAATACAATAATTTTTTTGATTATATAAATCAAAATAAGTTGTCTATTTCTTTTTATGGAGTTTCTTATTTGTATTCTAAAGAATTTAAATCAAAAGACAATTTTAATTTAGATTTCTCATTGGGTTACATTTCTTATCGAGATAAAGAATATTTTTTTGATGGATATACGATAAAAGGTGGAAATATTGGAGTTAGATCAAGTGTTTCTTATCTTTTAAAAATTACTGAAGGTGTATATTCTGGTCCAAAATTAGGTTTGCAATTTGGTAGTATTAAAGATTTTACTGTAGAGAATAAAACAAATAGTTCACAATCTATAAACCTTAATGGTGTTTCAGAAAGTGTTTCTAACTTTGATTTCGGATTGGTATTAAGAATAAGTTTATAATTCTTTTTATTATTAATATTACTTTTGAAATTGTATTTTTGCAAAACAAACAACACACATAAACTTAAATAAAAGAAAATGAAATTTTTTATTGACACAGCTAATTTAGAGCAAATTAAAGAAGCGCAAGCTTTAGGAGTATTAGACGGAGTTACTACAAATCCATCATTGATGGCTAAAGAAGGTATTACAGGTAAAAATAACATATTAAAACATTATGTTGATATTTGTAACATTGTAGATGGAGATGTTAGTGCTGAGGTTAATGCTATGGATCTTGAAGGAATGATTAGAGAAGGTGAGGAGTTGGCAGATTTACACGAGCAAATTGTAGTAAAATTACCAATGACTGCTGAAGGTATTAAGGCTTGTAAATATTTTTCTGATAAAGGAATTAAAACAAATGTTACCTTGATTTTTTCTGCAGGACAAGCTTTATTAGCGGCAAAAGCAGGAGCAACTTATTGTTCACCATTCTTAGGAAGGTTAGATGATATTTCAACTGATGGTTTAAACTTAATTGATGAAATTCGTCAAATTTATGATAACTATGCTTTTGAAACTCAAATTTTAGCTGCTTCTGTTCGTCATACAATGCACGTAGTTAATTGTGCTAAAATTGGTGCAGATGTTATGACTGGACCTTTATCATCTATTCTTGGGTTGTTAAAACATCCATTGACTGATATTGGTATTGCTCAGTTTATTGCTGATTTTGAAAAAGGAAATAAGTAATTTAAAATTACATATAAAAAAAAGAGCCATTTCATTGAAAAGGCTCTTTTTTTATATGCTTTATTATTATTTTAAATCATTCTCAAAATTAACATCAAATAAGTTAGCAAAACCATTTTTAATGATTCCGTTTTTATCAAGAATGATAGTTCTATGAATTTTTGTTATAACCCAAAGTTTTTTAATATCTTGAAAATTTGTTGATTTTAATTCAGTAATATCAGTTAAATTATTGTTTTTTAAAGTTTTCTTCCAATTTTCATTTGTATCATCAACATTTATAGCTATGAAATTTACTTCAGGAAATTTCTTTTTAAACTCTCTAACTCGCTTGTGAGCAGACTTTAAATGGGAGTCAGCATGCGAAGTCCAAAAGAAAATGACTGTTTCTTTATTTGAAGTTAAGTCATCAAGTAATATTGGTTTTAAATCTTTATCAATTAATTCAACATTCGGAAGTTTTTTACCAATATTTAAATTTTTAACGGAGTTATATATTTCTGTAACTTCTTTTTGTTGCTCTTTATCGGTAGATAATTTTAAATATTTATCAATAAAGGTTTTGTTATTGTACATGTTTTGATCTTCTAATAAATACATGTATGCAATATTATTTAAAACAGCATTTTTAGTTTTTTGATTTTTTATAAGCGTGTCAGCAATGCTTAATTTAATGATATTATTCTCTAAAGACATCTCATCAAAAGCACCTTTGTTTTTATCATAAGATACATTACTCAACATTATGTTTACATATTTTATAAAAGGAGAAAAATTGGTAAACTGAATATTATTATAATCAATTTTTTTTCTGTAATCATAAAATTCTTTTGGTAAAAGACTTGAAACATCATCGCCAGTTTTAAATTTATGAGCGTAAGGATATAATTCTTTCTTGTAATAATGATTAAAATCGATACCCGCTTCTGCAATTACGTCAAAACCTTCACTCCAGCCAATTTCTGTTTTTCTTTTTAAATAATTAGACTTTCTAATTCTATATGTAGAATCAACATTTTTTGTAAAAGATTTATAATCTCTATCTAAAACATCATATAATTCAGATCTTTCTTGTTCATTTTTTAAATATAAATCAATTAAAAAATTATTTTTTTCATCTCCTCTTCCGCAAAAAGCTATAGAATTATCAAAATCTAATGAGTTTAAGCGAACCATAATGCTATCATTCTTATCAAAATAAACATATTGATATTCAGGTAGATGTTTAAAAGTGTATAGACCTGGTGTAAGCGAATCAAATTTATGTAAAAAACGATTATCCTTATCTAAGAAAATTGTGTCTATGACTTTATCATCTTTTAAAAATAAGACAAAATTATTTTGAGGGTTAATAATTTCACCGCCAAAATAGGCCTCAAAATTATCTCCATCAAAAGTTCTTTCACAAGACGTTAATGATAAAAAGAAAACCGGTAAAGAAATTAAAAAGTATTTTTTAAACATGTAGGGCTATTTTTCTAAAACAAAAATATTAGTTTATAATGAGAGTGCTTGTTAATGGAGCGTTAAATTAATTGTAAATAATAATCCCAAAACTGCACTATTTTTTCTACTTTTGCAACAATTTAAAAATAAATTCTAAATTAATGTTAACAGTTTCAAATTTATCTGTTCAGTTTGGTAAGCGAATTTTGTTTGATGAAGTAAATGTTACTTTTACTCAAGGAAATTGCTACGGAATAATTGGCGCAAATGGTGCAGGAAAATCAACTTTTTTAAAAATCCTTTCTGGAGATATTGATCCTACTTCGGGTAGAGTAATCTTAGAACCAGGAAAACGTATGTCGGTTTTAAATCAAAACCATAATATGTTTGATGAGCATACAGTTTTAGACACAGTTTTAATGGGAAACAAAGTATTACATGCTATTAAAACAGAAATGGATGCTTTATATTTAGATTATACTGATGAAAATGCAGACAGAATTGGAGAGCTTCAACTTCAGTTTGATGAAATGAACGGATGGAATGCAGAAAGTGATGCGGGTTCAATGTTATCCAATTTAGGTATTTCAGCAGACATGCATTATACTTTAATGGGAGATTTAGAAGGAAAAATGAAGGTTCGTGTTTTACTTGCACAAGCTTTATTTGGTAATCCAGATGTTCTTATTATGGATGAGCCGACCAATGATTTGGATTTTGAAACAATTACTTGGTTAGAAAATTTCTTAGCAAATTATGAAAATACGGTTTTAGTAGTTTCTCATGACCGTCACTTTTTAGATTCAGTTTGTACACACGTTTCAGATATTGACTTTGGTAAAATTAATCATTACTCTGGTAATTATACTTTTTGGTATGAATCTAGTCAATTAGCTGCAAAACAAAAAGCACAACAAAATAAGAAAGCGGAAGAAAAGAAAGCTGAACTTGAAGAATTTATTCGTCGTTTTAGTGCCAATGTTGCAAAGTCTAAACAAGCAACATCTCGTAAAAAAATGATTGAAAAACTAAATCTTGATGAAATTAAGCCATCAAGTAGAAGATATCCTGCAATTATTTTTGAAACTGAAAGAGAAGCGGGTGATCAAATTTTAAATGTACAAAATTTAAGTGCTAGTATTGAAGGAGAAACATTGTTTAAAAATGTAGACCTAAATATGGCAAAAGGTGATAAGGTTGTTGTTTTTTCTAAAGACTCAAGAGCTACAACTGCATTTTATGAAATTTTAAATAATAACATGAAAGCAGATTCTGGTACTTTTGATTGGGGAATTACAACTACACAGTCTTATTTGCCTAGTGAAAATCACGATTTCTTTAAATCGGACTTAAACCTAGTAGATTGGTTACGCCAATGGGTAAAAACTGAAGAAGAGCGTGATGAGGTTTATGTACGTGGATTTTTAGGTAAGATGATATTTTCTGGTGAAGAAGCATTAAAAAAGTGTAATGTTTTATCTGGTGGAGAAAAAGTACGTTGCATGTTATCTAGAATGATGATGATGCGTGCTAATGTTTTAATGTTAGACGAACCAACAAATCACTTAGACTTAGAGTCAATTACAGCATTTAATAATTCTTTGAAAAATTTTAAAGGATCTGTTTTGTTTACAACTCATGACCATGAATTTGCTCAAACTGTTGCAAATAGAGTTTTAGAAATTACTCCAAATGGTGTTATTGATAGGTATACTACTTTTGATGAATATCTAGAAGATGATAAAATAAAAGAATTAAGAAAGAAAATGTATACAGTATAAATCATACTAAACAATACAAATAAAAAAATCCCTGCATTGCAGGGATTTTTTTATTTATTATTCACAATTATTTGCTCATATTTTTCATTTCCTTTTCAATCATATCATAAAACTGATCGATTTTAGGCATAATGATAATTTTTGTTCTTCTGTTTTTAGCTCTATTAGCTGGAGAATCATTGTCTACTAATGGAATATAAGAACTTCTACCTGCAGGAATTAATTGTTTTGGGCTTACACCTAAATCAGATTGTAAAACTCTTACAATTGAAGTTGCTCTTTTAACAGATAAATCCCAGTTGTCTAATAATACCCCTCCTTTATATGGTACGTTGTCAGTGTGACTTTCTACCATACATTCAAAATCAGGCTTACTGTTAATTACTTTTGCAACTTTAGCTAAAACTCCTTTAGCTTTATCACTAACGTCATAACTTCCCGATTTAAATAATAAGTTATCAGCAATAGAAATCATAATAACTCCTTTTTCTACATTAATGTTAATGTCTGGATCATCCATACCAACATCTTTCTTTAAACTGGTAACTAAAGCTAAAGTTACACTGTCTTTTTTAGTTAAAGCATCTTGTAATCTTGAAATTTTAAGATCTTTTTCTTTAAGACTTTCTAATGATTTTTCTAGGTTTTCAGCACCCTTAGTAGTAAGAGTAGTTAAATTCCCCATGTTGTTAATTAAATCAGAATTGTTCTTTTTCAAGAAATCAATTTGATTGGCTAAAGCTTCTCTTTCGGTTAAACAAGTGTTTAACTTAACGGTTGCAGTGTTTAATAAATCTTGAGTAGCTTTTTGTTTTGCTTCTAAATCTGTAAATTTCTTCTTAGAAACACAAGACGTCATTGAAAACGATAATACCAAAAGGGATAGGACGATTTTTTTCATAAATCAAAATTATTATTTTAAGCAAAATTAATAACAAGATTCGTGCCTAAAAAATATAAAAACACAAACTATTGTTAAATTATTTTATCAAAATGAGTTCTTTTTTTTATAAAGTACTGAAAAATAATTGATTTCGTTTTAAAATAATTTTCTTTTTGAGTGTTTTTTCTTTTGTTAAGGAAATAAAATAAACGTTTATAGAAGTAAAAATGGGCTTTTAATATTGAAAATATGTGTTTAAAGTTTCCTTGAATTAAAAATCGAATACCAGCAATACCGTCCAAGATAAGTCTAAAAAATAAAATAGGGAATAATTTATTTGTTGGAAGGTTTTTTGTTAACATCCATAAAGAATTCCTAAAATTTAAAAAGGTCTTTTGTGGACTTCCTACGTTTAAAGTTGCACCACCAACGTGATAAACTACTGATTTATAATTATATATTATTCTGTAACCTTCATTAAAAGCTCTCCAACACAAATCTATTTCTTCTTGATGGGCAAAAAAATCGGCATCAAAACCATTTAATTTATGAAACACTTCTTTTCTAATGAAAAAGCAAGCACCACTTGCCCAAAATATTTCGGTAGTATCATTGTATTGACTGTTGTCTTTTTCAATTGTTTCAAAAATTCGTCCTCTACAAAACGGAAATCCGTATTTATCAATAAATCCTCCTGCTGCTCCGGCATATTCAAAATAATCTTTATTGTTATATGCTAAGATTTTTGGTTGAATAATCGCCACTTTAGAATCATTATTAAAAGTAGAAAGAATAGGTTGTAACCAATTTTCGGTAACTTCAATATCTGAATTTACTAATGCATAATAAGGTTCTTCTACATTTTCAAGAGCAATATTATATCCTTTAGCAAAACCAAAATTACCTGTGTTCTGAATAATTTTCACAGATGGAAATTCATTTTGAAGCACTTCAATAGAGCCATCTGTAGAAGCATTGTCTGCAACATAAACGGTTGCTTCAGCAGAAAATTGAATAACTGAAGGAAGAAATTCTCTTAAAAGTTTTTCTCCGTTCCAATTTAAAATGACTACAGCTATTTTTTTCATTTTTCTTTTAATTCTTAATGCTAATTTCTGGTAATTCTTTCAAAAACGAATATTTTTCATTTTCAAAATCCATTTCGCAAAAGTAATGATTTAGTCCGTTGGTAACCATTAAATATTGAGCATTTAAAATTAAATTATAACGCGCAATTTGATCAAAAGTTTTTTGGTCAATTTTAATTTCTGGAGCTTTACATTCAATTAATAAAAAAATAGAACCATCAGAATTGAACACAACAATATCATATCGTTTATTCATTCCACTAACTTTGACTATTTTTTCAACGTTTATTAATGATTTTGGATATTTTTTTTCATCAATTAAAAATTCAACTACATGTTGTCTAACCCATTCTTCTGGAGTAAGAAGAATAAATTTTTTTCTAATCTTATCAAAAATAGACACTTTATTTTCACTATTTTTGAATCGGAAAGAATATTTTGGAAAATTTAATGGTTGCATAAGCCAAAATTACTCAAAATTTACAAACTGCCAACTAATTACTGAACACTGCAAACTGATCATGGACGAAGTCATTCAAATTACAAAAGATATAAAATCTGGAAACATTAAGCCTATCTATTTTTTTATGGGTGAAGAACCTTATTATATAGATAAGTTGACAGAGTTTATTGAAGATAATGTATTGCAAGAGCATGAACGCGATTTTAATCAGACTGTTATTTATGGAAGAGACACAAGTATTGAAGATATAGTTTCAACAGCAAAGCGTTTTCCAATGATGGCCGATAGACAAGTTGTAATTGTTAAAGAAGCTCAAGAATTATCTCGAACTATTGATAAAATTGATTCATATATTGAAAATCCGCAACCTACTACCGTTTTAGTTTTTGCATATAAATACAAAACATTAGATAAACGTAAAAAAATAACTAAAACACTTGCTAAGGCAGGAGTTGTTTATGAAAGTAAAAAACTTTATGAAAATCAAGTGGGTGATTGGATTAAAAGAACATTATCTGGTAAAGATTATAGTATTGAGCCAAAGGCAGCTGCGATGTTGGTAGAATTCTTAGGAAATGATTTGTCAAAGATAAGTAATGAATTAGATAAATTAAAAATTATCCTTCCCAAAGGTCATACGTTTACACCGCATGATATTGAAGAAAATATAGGAATTAGTAAAGATTATAATAATTTTGAACTCCGAAAAGCTATAGGCGAGAAAGACCAAATAAAAGCATATAAAATTGCTGAATATTTTTCTCAAAATCCAAAAGACAATCCTATTGTTGTTACTACAGGAATGGTTTTTGGATTCTTTTCTCAATTATTGCAATATCATGGATTAAAAGATAAATCTAAACAAAACGTTGCTTCTGTTTTAAGAGTAAATCCTTTTTTTGTAAAAGATTTTGAAGTTGGTTTTCGTAATTATCCTATGAAAAAAGTAAGCGCAATAATAACCACTTTACGAGATGTAGACTTAAAAAGTAAAGGTGTTAATTCTAACTCTATCCCGCAGAGAGATTTACTACAGGAAATGTTAGTTAAGATTTTTAATTAAATCTTCTGTAATACAAAAGATATTCTTTTTGTATATTTGTTGTCCTCAAATTTTAATTTTTAAACAATGGGAATGAATAAAAATACAGTGTTAGCTTGGGCTACTTTTATAATGATTTTAATGGGATTTTTATTAATTGGACTTGGAATATATAGATATGCAGATGTGGCAGGTTGGGGATTCTCGGCCGTAGGAGTTGGTTTCTTTGCTATTGCATGGGTTTTCAATGCATTAAAAGGAAGAGTTTAAATAAATTAACAATTAATATTTTAACAAATAATAAGTTTAACAAATCAACAAAAAATAATGTCAGACGATAAAAAAGTAATATTTTCAATGTCTAAAGTAAACAAGATTTACTCTAGTACAAACAAACAAGTTTTAAAAGATATCTATTTAAGCTTTTTTTATGGAGCAAAAATTGGTATTCTAGGTTTAAACGGTTCTGGTAAATCTTCATTATTAAAAATTATTGCTGGCTTAGATAAAAACTATCAAGGAGATGTTGTTTTTGCACCAAATTATACCGTAGGATATTTAGAACAAGAACCACAATTAGACGAAACAAAAACAGTTATTGACATTGTAAAAGAAGGAGCTGCAGAAATTTATGCACTTTTAGACGAATTCAATAAAATTAATGACAGTTTTGGACTTCCAGAAGTTTATGAAGATGCAGATAAAATGCAAAAACTTATGGACCGTCAAGCAGAACTGCAAGATAAAATTGATGCAGCTGGTGCTTGGGAAATAGATAATAAATTGGAAGTTGCTATGGATGCACTTCGTACTCCAGAAGCAGATACTCCAATAAATGTACTTTCTGGTGGAGAAAAACGTAGAGTAGCCTTATGTCGTTTACTTTTACAACAGCCTGATGTTTTATTACTTGATGAGCCAACCAATCACTTGGATGCAGAATCAGTACTTTGGTTAGAACAACATTTACAACAATACGCAGGAACAGTAATTGCTGTAACACACGATAGATATTTCTTAGATAATGTAGCAGGTTGGATTCTTGAGTTAGATAGAGGTGAAGGTATTCCTTGGAAAGGAAATTATTCTTCTTGGTTAGACCAAAAATCTAAACGAATGGAGCAAGAAGAAAAAACGGCTTCAAAACGTAGAAAAACACTTGAACGTGAGTTGGATTGGGTTCGTCAAGGAGCAAAAGGTAGACAAACAAAACAAAAAGCACGTTTACAGAACTATGATAAACTTTTAAATGAAGATCAAAAAGCTTTAGATGAAAAGTTAGAAATCTATATTCCTAATGGACCACGTTTAGGTACAAATGTAATAGAAGCTAAAAATGTTGCAAAAGCATTTGGAGATAAATTATTATATGATGACTTGAATTTCACTTTGCCACAAGCAGGAATAGTTGGAATTATTGGACCTAATGGTGCTGGTAAATCAACTATTTTTAAAATGATTATGGGCGAGCAACAACCAGATGGTGGAACTTTTTCTATTGGAGAAACAGTTAAAATAGCTTATGTAGACCAAACGCATTCAAATATTGATCCTGAAAAATCAATTTATGATAATTTTTGTGATGGACAAGAATTAATGATGATGGGAGGAAGACAAGTAAATTCTCGTGCTTATCTTTCACGTTTTAATTTTGGTGGAAGTGATCAAAATAAAAAAGTATCTACTTTATCAGGTGGAGAAAGAAATCGACTTCATTTGGCAATGACACTTAAAGAAGAAGGAAATGTTCTTTTGCTAGATGAGCCAACAAATGATTTAGATATTAATACGTTAAGAGCTTTAGAAGAAGGATTGGAAAATTTTGCAGGATGTGCAGTTATTATTTCCCATGATAGATGGTTTTTAGATAGAGTTTGTACTCATATTTTAGCCTTTGAAGGAGATTCTCAAGTTTATTGTTTTGAAGGAAGTTTCTCTGAGTATGAAGAAAATAAGAAAAAAAGACTTGGTAAAGACGTAACTCCTACAAGAATTAAATACAAGAAATTAATTAGAAATTAAATAAAAAAAATCCTGATTTTATCAGGATTTTTTTTATTTTTAATTCTCTCAAAAAAACATCATATTTGAGAATAAGTAATGACAAGAACTAAGCTATTTACACTATTCATTTTAAGTTTAATTTTTTCTATAAATTCTTTTTCACAAGAAATAGAATTTACTTCAAAAGATATTAAAGAACTATTATCCAAATCTGGAAATCATTTTCTAAATCTGGAAAGTGATAAGTCATTACAATATGCCAATAAAGCACTAGAATATTCAATACAAATAAACGAAAACGAATTAATCGCTAAATCTTATAACCTAATAGGTTTAAATTTTGCAGATTTTTCAGATGAAAAAAAAGCAATTGAATATTATAAAAAAGGTTTAGATTACGCAAATAAAACTAGTAATGATACTATAAAATGTTGGTTGTCTAATAATATTGCTAATTTATACAGTTATCATAAAATTGATTTTAAAGAAAGTATAAAGTATTATAAAATAGGACTTGATTATTCTGTTAAGTTGAATGATGTTTATGAAATAACTTTTAATAAGTTAAATATGGTAACCGCTTATTTCTCAATGGGTGATTATCAAAGCGGAATTGTATATTTAAATGAAGTAAAAAAATATGTAGATAACAAAGGAGATATAGAGGCTAAAATTACTTTAAACTCTCTTTATGCAGATTATTACAATCAATTAAACCAAGACATTAAAGCAGAGCAATACTATTTAAAAGCATTAGAATATTGCTTTCAAAATAAAGTTGGGTTTATTAATTCTCATGTTTCAAATACTTTTAAAGATATTTCTAATTTTTATTTTAAGAAAAAAGACTTTGTTAAAGCATATGACTTTCTTCATAAACATGATTCACTGCAGGATCTTATTTATAGCGAAGAAAGAACTAAAGAAGTTAAAATAGCCGGACAAGAAATAGAAAAAAACGAAGCAAAAAGAATAATTGAAAAAATTGAAGCAGAAAAAGTTATTCAAGATGAAAAGTTATTCAACACTAAAGTTATACTTTTTTTGTTTTTCATCATTTTTACCATTCTTTTTTTATTACTTTTTATTTTAATCAAAAATAATAAGAATAAGAGAGATTCAAATTTAAGATTAAAACTTGCTAATGAAGAACTAAAACTCGCAAAAGAAAGAGCTGAAGAAGCTTCAAATATTAAAACCCAATTTATTTCTAACATTAGTCATGAGTTAAGAACACCTTTATATGGTGTTATTGGAATGACAGAAATTATTGAAGAAGAACATAAAGAATTAAGAGAAAGTCAGCATTTAAAATCACTTAAGTTTTCAGCAAAATATTTACTAGCTTTAGTAAATGATATTTTAAAAGTATATAAAATTGAAGAACAAAAAATAGTATTAGAAAACACCTTGTTTAATTTAGAAGATGAATTAGAAACTATAGTAAATTCATTACATATTATCGCAAAAACAAATAATAACAAAATTACGATTGAAATTGATAAAAGTATTCCTGAATTTTTATTTGGTGATAAAATTAGACTTTCTCAAATTCTAATAAACTTATTAAGTAATTCTTTAAAGTTTACAAATAATGGCGAGATTAAAGTTATAGCTAAAGCCGAAAATTATAATGAGAGTAATTTAAATTTAATCTTAGAAGTAATTGATAATGGTATAGGTATTCCAAAAGAGTTTCATGAAACAATTTTTGAAAAATTTGTTCAAATTGACCGAAGAAATGATGATTATCAAGGTACAGGATTAGGTTTAACTATTGTAAAAAAACTGGTAGATTTATTTAATGGTACAATTCAGCTTAAAAGTGAAATAGGTATTGGTACAACTTTTACCTTAAACCTTCCATTTCAATCTGGAGTAGACAAAACAATTGAGATGATAAATTCTCAAGAAGTAGATTTGTCTAATTATTCTAATTATAAGATATTAATTGTTGAAGATAATAAAATCAATCAAGTTGTTACAAAGCGCTTACTTGAAAATCATAAATTTATTTGTACCATTGTCGAAGACGGTTTTAGTGCTATTGAAGTTTTAAAAACCGAAGAATTTGATGCCATTTTAATGGATATTAATATGCCAAAAATTAATGGATTCGAAACTTCAAAAATTATTAGAAGTAATGGTATTAAAATTCCTATTATTGCCGTTACAGCATTTGATAGACAGGAAATTGAAGAAAAAATGATAGATGCAGATATAAATGATGTAATCGTAAAACCATTTGAGCCAGCTAAGTTATTCCAAATGATTTATAGACTTATCAATGATAAATCTTTAAATTATTCCAAGGATAAAAAAAATAGAGAAAACGATTAATAAAAAAGCAACCAATTTTTGTAATGAATCAATCGTTACTTTTTTAACTAATTTATTTCCAAAATACGCTCCTAGAAAGGCTGAAATTGTCGCTACAAATACAAGAAAATAATTTAACATATCTTTTTGCTCAATAATAGTATCTGCATAAACACTTAGTCTTGAAATATCTATAATGCATGCAATAACAACTCCAGTTGCAATAAAAGCTTCTTTAGTAAGATTAGCTCTAATTAAGAATGCACTTCTCAAAGCACCTTGATGACCAGAAAGTCCACCAAAATAACCGCTTAAAATACCTCCAAAAGGCAAGTATTTTCTATCAAACTGTAGGTTTTTTAGTTTTGGTATAATATCCAATAAAGCAAAGAAAATTAGTAATAAACCAATTATAACCTTTAGTGGCTCTATGTAAAATTGTTTATCAAATATTGAATAACTAATAAGAGGCGCAAGGCCTGTTAAATGTTTTAAAGTATAAGCTCCTAAAAAAGCAAAAAGAATAGCAGGAATTCCAAAAGCAAGTACAACTTTTTTATTAGCATGTTTACCTAATAAAGCCAGCTTGAATAAATTATTCAAAAAATGTACAATTGCAGTTAGCGTAATTGCAATTTCAACAGGAAAAAAAAGAGCAAATACAGGTAGTAAAATAGTTCCTAATCCAAAACCAGAAAACAAAGTTAATCCTGAAGCTAATAATGAAACAATGCAGATAATGAAATAATCCATAGAATTACTAATAAACTAATACCAACGTTTTTTATTCTTCTTTGAAGCGGCAGATTTTCTAGAATTATCCTTTTTCTTTTTATTTCTTAAATCAGGTTTTGCGTCCGTTTTTGTAGCTTCATTATTCCAAGGATAAGGATGGTCTTTTATTTCTTTCACCTTCATTCTAATTAATCGCTCAATTTCTGTTAGATAAACTCTTTCGTCTTTTCCGCAAAAAGTAAGTGCAATACCTGAGTTTCCTGCTCTACCGGTTCTTCCAATTCTATGCACATAGGTTTCAGAAATATTCGGTAAATCAAAATTAATCACGTAAGGTAAATTATCAATATCAATTCCTCTTGCAGCAATATCAGTAGCTGCTAATATAGAAATTTCTTGATTTTTAAATTGATCTAAAACGTCTTGTCTAGAAGTTTGAGATTTATCACCATGAATTGCTGCGCAAGTAACACCATGTTTTGTTAAGGCTTTAACAACATTATCAGCACCATGTTTTGTTCGGGTAAAAACAAGCACATTTTTAATACCTTCATTTTTAATAATATGATATAATAACTTCTTTTTATCTTCCTTTTCAACGAAATATACCTTTTGAGTTACATTATCAGCTGTACTCGAAACAGGATCAGTTATAATATATTTTGGTCTTGTTAAAAATGCATCGGCAAGCTCTCTAACTGCAATTGGCATAGTTGCAGAAAACATAAGTGTTTGTCTGTTTTCGGGAGTTAATTTAATAATTTTCTTTACATCATTAATAAAACCCATATCTAGCATTTGATCTGCTTCGTCTAAAACCAAATGGTGTAAATGGTTTAAATCTACAAATCCTTGCTTGTGTAAATCTAATAATCTTCCCGGTGTAGCAATTAATACATCAACACCTTTTTTTAATTGGTCCACTTGTGGATTTTGATTAACGCCTCCATAAATAACCATCGATTTAATATTGGTATATTTTCCGTAATCATTAAAACTATCGCAAATTTGATGGGCTAATTCTCTTGTGGGAGTAACAACAAGCGTTCTAATTCTTTTCGCTTTTTTTGCAGAACCTACAACTCTATGAATATAATTAATAATAGGAATAGCAAAAGCACCTGTTTTACCAGTTCCTGTTTGTGCACAAGCAACTAAATCCTGACCTTTTAATACTTCCGGAATGGCTTGTTCCTGTATTGAAGTAGGAGCAGCATAACCTAAATCATTTAAAGCTTCTTGTATTGGGTTTATTAAATTTAATTCGTTAAAAGTCATTTTGTATATTTTTGTAAAGTAATGAAAGTTAGTAATTTAAATTAACTTTTCATATTTGTATTTTTTATTTATTGATGTTTTGTTGACTTTATATTAATTACGATTTCATAAAATCAGTAATCATATAAGCTATCAGTTTTCCTGTTAAATGGTTGTTATTACTTTCGTCTAATGTTGGTGCACCTTCACAAATATGAATGTATGAAGCATTTTTATTTGAAGCAAAATGATGAATAAATTGTCTTGCTTGTTGCACGCTAAATCCGCTTAAAGTCATAGCACTGGTATGAATTCCAGGAATTGCATCTAAGTCTATTTCAATTCCAAATGGATCATTTTTAACAAACTGTAAAGCTTCATCTAATTGGTTTTCATATGTTTTTTCTTTACGAATTTCAATTTCTTCATAGGTTGCAAAATTAACTCTTGAAGTAATTTCTTTAATTGTATGCTGAACTCCTTTAGAAATATAACTTTCATGTAATCCAAATATGAAATATTTCTTTAAAAAACCTTCTTCATACGCATAGCTAAATCCATTACCAGAATGTCTTCCTTCAAGAATTCTAAAATCGGTATGAGGATCAAAATTTACAGCATTTACAGGTTTTCCTTTTGCAAGAGCAAGGCCTTTAATATTTCCGTAAGCATTATTATGTCCGCCACCTATAATTATTGGTTTTTTTCCCGCTTTAATGATTTGATGAATGACATGAGATACTTCTTTGTCAATTTTTTCAACTAAACTGAATAATTGTTTTCTTTCCTCTTTATTTGAAGCGTCTAAATTTTTGGCTAAGTCCATTTCATTTTCAACATTTAGTTCGCCAAGTAGTATAAGATTACTTCCTTTACAAAATTTATTATGTTGAATGTTTACTAAACTTTTTAAAGTTGAATCAAATGCAGTTGATGTTCCTGCTCTTCCTCTGTTAGCTCTTACGCCAATATCTTCAGGAATTCCTAATAAAACATATTGAGCTGAAGAATCTTTAATGAAGTTAAAAGCATCAACATCTGGTGGAATAAGTTGAATTTTTTCGCCAAATTTTATTTCACCGCTTCGGTGTTGAGTTATTTTTGCAAGCTCTTTTGCTGTGAATAATTTTATACTTTCCATTGATTAAAAAATTGCAATCAAAAATACTATTTTAAAATAACTTTAGTTCAAAATGGGAAAAATAGTTTTTTATTGTATTTTTGTTATCAATTTAACCAAATATCTATATTTTCAATGGAAAACAAGCAAAACAATTCAGGATTAAAAGCAGCAGTAGTAGTTCTAGGATTATTATTATTAGGAAGTGGAGCTTATATTTATAAAATGACTTCAGATAATAAAGAAACGGTAACAACTTTAACCTCAGAAAAAGAAACTTTAGCAAATGATTTAAAAGCTAAAATTGCAGAATATGAAACTTTGATTGCTGAAGATAATGCGTTAAAAGCTGATTTTGAAGCTCAAAAAGAAGAAATGGAAAAACTTTTGGTTTCTTTAGAAAAGTCTAAAGGAGATGCTGCAGCAATGGCTAAATATAAAAATGAATATTTTCGTTTAAAAAGAGATATGGATAACTTGGTTGCTGAAAATAAGTTGTTAAAAGAACAAAATGTTGTTTTAACATCTAGTTTAGACAGTACTAATGTTGTTTTATCAGATGCTAAAAAATTCAATGATACTTTAGTTTCTCAAAATGATAATTTATCTAAAACTGTTGAAAAAGGTTCTAAACTTTCTGTTTTAAACTTAAATGTTTTAGCTGTTAAGGAAAGAAGTTCTGGTAAACAAATTGAAACTGACAAAGCAAGTAGAGCAGATAAATTAAAAATTAGTTTTTTAATTGCAGAAAATCAAATTGCAAAATCTGGAGATAGAACGTACTATGTTCAAGTAATTGATGCTAAAAATAATATTTTAGGAGATAAAGAAACAATTGCTATGAGTGATGATTTAACTTTAACATATACTTTTATTGCTAAAGTTAAGTATGAAAACAAAACAGTGCAAGTAAAACAAGAAGTTGCAGGAAAAGATTTTCAGCCGGGTTCTTATTTTGTAAATGTATTTAATGCAAAAGGAGAAATGGTTTCTAAAACAAGTTTTTCTTTAAGATAATAATTCACAAATAATTGAATAAAAAAGAGCGACATTTGTCGCTCTTTTTTTATGATATAAACTTTCCGTTTATCATTACTTTTTCAATTAAATTGCTACCAAATTCATAAGGTAGTTGATAATAAGTAGTAATTGGTTTTGTGATAATAATATTGGCTTTTTTACCTTTAGTAATACTTCCATGAGTGTTTGAAATTCCCATTGCGTATGCACCATTAATTGTTGCTGCGTTTATAGCTTCTTCAGGAGTCATTTTCATTTTAATACAAGCTGTTGCTACTACAAAATTCATGTTACCAGATGGAGTAGTACCCGGATTATAATCGGTAGCTAAAGCAATGGGTAAACCTGCATTCATCATTTTTCTAGCTGGGGTATAAGGAATGCTAATAAAATAAGAACAACTTGGTAATGCAACAGGCATGGTGTTGCTGTTTTTTAAAACTTCAATATCTTCGTCGGTCACAATTTCTAAATGGTCTACACTTAGTGCTCCATTTTCTACACAAGCTTTAATACCTTCAATTGCTGTAAATTGATTAACGTGTATTTTTGGAATTAATCCATGTTTTTTTCCAGCTTTCATAATTTTTATAGTTTCTTCAACAGAAAAATATCCAGTTTCTAAAAATGCATCAATATAATCGGCAAGATTTTCTTCTGCTATTTTTGGTAGCATTTCATTAATAATTAAATCAATATATGCAGCATGATTGTCTTTGTACTCACTAGGAAATGCATGAGCTCCAAGAAAAGTAGCTTTAATAGGTAAAGTATAGTTTTCTTTTAAACGTTTTATTACGCGAAGCATTTTTAATTCACCTTCAACTGTTAATCCGTAACCCGATTTTATTTCAACAGCACCAGTTCCTTGTTGCATTACTTCTTCTAAACGAATTTTAGATTGCTCGTAAATTTCGTCTTCAGAAGCTTCATTTAATTTCTTAGCCGAATTTAAAATCCCGCCACCTCTATTAAATATTTCTTCATAGGATAACCCGTTAATTCGGTCTACAAATTCTTGAATTCTGTTTCCAGCATACACAATATGAGTGTGACTGTCTATCCAAGTGGGTAAAATAACTTTTCCAGTAGCGTCAATAATTGAAGCGTTTTCAATTTTCGGACAAACATCCATTGAACCAAAATCAATTATAATATCATTCTCAACCAATAAAAAAGCATCTTTTATGATTGGTAATGTTGCCATTTCTTTTCCAGAAACCTTATCAATTGAAGTTTCTCTAACTTGAAGTAATTCTTTTATGTTGGTGAATAATGTTTTCATATTTTATAAAATATTTTGGTAAAAATAAGTTCCATTTTTAAAAACTCCTATCTTTATAGTAAATTTTACAGATTTGAGACGATTAAAATATAAAAAAGGAAGAAGAGTTCAGCCCACTCCATTAGAATATACGGGTATATATACGGACAAAGATACAGAAATGCAATTGTTTGTGTATACTGAAAATGAAGTAGAAGAATTTCAGGATGTTTCAATTGAAGATATTTTAAATAATAAATCTTCAACAGCTAATAATTGGTTAAATATACACGGTTTAAAGGATGTTGAGTTAATTAGAGATTTGTCAGAACATTTAAATATCAATAGTATTATTGTATCTGATGTTCTAAATATTTCAAGAGGAACACGCTTAGAAGAACTAGATGATACTCTTTTTTTTAGTATTAAATCAATACTTCCTACTGAAGATAAAGCGAATATTTCTATAGAACAAATTAGTTTTGTTTTACAAGAAGGATTAATTGTTTCATTTCAAGAAAAAAGAGGTGATTTTTTTACACATATACGAGAACGTTTAAGAACAAATTCTGGTTTGGTTCGTAAAAAAAAGACAGATTATCTATTATACCTTATGCTTGATGCAATTATTGAAAATTTCTACATAACTATTGATAATAAAGAAATTGAAATAGAAAAGTTAGTTGCATTATCAAAGACAACTTCTAATCCTTCTATAATGGAAGAAATTGAAAAAAATAGAGAAGTTTTTCATTTTCTTAAAAGAGCAATTGTACCACTAAGAGATGCTTTATTTACTATAAAAACTATAAATGAAGATGATGAGTTTAATAGTATAGAATCGTCTAATTTTGTGTTTTTTGGACGTTTACACCAAAAGACAATTGAATTATTAGATCAAGTAGATTATGATTTACACACTTTAGACAGTGCGAGTAATTTTTTCTATACTACTCAAAGCCATAAAATGAATGAAGTAATGAAAACTTTAACAATAGTATCAGCAGTTTTTATGCCTATTACATTTATAGCAGGAATATACGGAATGAACTTTGATAGTATTCCTGAACTCCATGCTAAAAACGGTTATTTTGTTGTGTTAGGAGTTATGTTTTTTATTGTTTTATCTATGCTTTATTATTTCAAAAAAAAGAACTGGTTTTAGTTTAATATAAAATCTTTTATTTTTGAAATTACTTTTTCATCTCCTAATACTTTTCTATGTCCTAAAGAAGTAGTAAGTAGTAATTCACTGTTTTTTAATGTTTTATCAATATTTACAGATGCTGTATAAGGAACATCTTCATCGTCTTTGTCATGAATTACAAGTACAGGAACATCAACATCTTTTGCAGCATTACTTCCTGAGTAATCTTCCATTTTTTCTTGAAAATTTTCTTCAAAAGAAGTTTTCATTAATTCTGCAATTTTTGGTTTTAAACCTAATTTATTAACAAAATCGTGTAAAATATCATCAATACTATCTCCACTTCCTATAACTATTGCTTTATCTACTTTTAAACCTTGTTTGATAGAGTTTAAAACCGACATTCCTCCAAGTGAATGACCTATTGCAACATCAAATTTTCCGTGTATCCTTTCTAGTTCTAATATACTTGCAATAAATTCAATCATTAAAGTTGTTGAACCAGGAGATTTTCCATGTGCTGGAGCATCAAAACTAATGGTTGTATAGCCCATTTCAGTTAGTTGATCTGCTATTTTTACCAATTGTGTTCCTCTACCTGACCAACCATGAACTAGTAATGCTTTTTTGTTACCAGTTCCATATTTATAAACCATTATTTTTTTAGAAATTTCAGGAATAAATAATAGCTCTTGTTCGGAATTAGTATCCATTTCAAATTCTCTTTTTGGAATTTTATATTTTATAGGAGTGGCAAACAATTTTTTTGCAAACTTTACAGTTAATGAAGTAGAAATTTTTTGTAAAGATTGGGCAATAAATAATACTATTGAAGGAATTGAATCACTTGAAATATTCTTTTGTCTTTTTGACATTTCTTTTTTTTGCAAATTTATAAAATGATTTACTTGTGTTTATTAAACTTATCTTAAATTTATATTGGCAACATTATTGCAATAAATTTAAATATAATTAACTTTGTAAAAAACATTAAAATTATGAATTTAAAAATAAAATTTATATTGGGGATTCTTTTAGCTGTTGTGTTTTCATGTGCTAAGAACCCTTTTACTGGTAAAAGTACTATGGCACTTGTTCCTAATAGTCAAATTTTTCCTTCCTCTTTTCAGCAATATGGAGAATTTTTATCTGAAAATAAAGTATTAAAAGGAACTTCAGATGCTAAAAGAATAGAGCTTATTGGTATGAAAATCAAAACAGCTTCAGAAAGATGGTTAAATGCTAATGGTCATGCTGATTATTTAGACGGTTATGAGTGGGAATATAATTTAGTTCAAAGTGATGAATTAAATGCATGGTGTATGCCAGGTGGGAAAATTGTTTTTTATACAGGAATTTTACCAGTTTGTAAAGATGATGCTGGTATTGCCGCTGTAATGGGGCATGAAGTTGCTCATGCATTAGCAAATCATGGTCAGCAAAGAATGAGTGCAGGTATGTTACAACAATTAGGTGCTGTTGGTACTCAAGTTGCTGTAGGTAATAAGGATCCGCAAACACAAGCTTTAATTATGCAAGCCTATGGTGTTGGTTCTCAAGTAGGAGGAATGTTGCCATTTAGCAGAAGTCATGAAAGTGAAGCAGATAGAATAGGTTTGACGTTAATGGCAATTGCAGGTTACGATCCAATTAATGCTGTAAAAGTATGGGAAAGAATGTCAGCACTTTCTAATGGTCAATCTACGCCAGAAATTTTAAGTACTCATCCAAGCAATCAAACAAGAATTAAAGAATTAACGGCTTTAATTCCTCAGGCTAAAGTTGAAGCTGCAAAATTTGGTGTAACTTTTAAATAGGTTCTAGATTAAAATATTATATTTGAATCCCGCTTTAGCGGGATTTTTTAATTTAATTACCATTATGAACTTAGAAAAAGGAAGTAAAAAATTAGGTAATGCATGGGCATTTTATGATTGGGCAAATTCGGTATATAATTTAGTTATTTCATCAGCTATTTTTCCAATATATTATGGAGCTTTATTCAAAATAAAGGGAATTTCATCTGTACATTTTTTAGGGTTTGATGTGAAAAATACAGCTTTAATTAGCTTTGTTACTGCTTTTGCTTTTTTAATTGTAGCCATCATGTCTCCGTTGCTTTCTGGAATTGCTGATTTTGCAGGAAATAAGAAGCGATTTATGCAGTTTTTTTGTTATTTGGGCGCATTATCATGTATTGGATTGTCCTTTTTTACGTTAGAGAATTTATATTTTGGTATTATATGTTTCTTTTTTGGTTTGATAGGTTTTTGGGGAAGTTTAGTGTTTTATAATTCTTATTTACCCGATATCGCTTTTACTGATGATCAAGATAGATTAAGTGCAAAAGGATATTCATTAGGTTATATTGGTAGTGTTATTTTACTATTGTTTAATTTAGCTATGGTTATGAAACCAGAATGGTTTGGAATAACAGGAGAAGATGCTGCAATGAAAGCTATGCAATATTCATTTGTTTCTGTTGGAATTTGGTGGATCGTTTTTAGTCAATATACATTCTATTATTTACCTAAAAACACAGTCAAAAATAAAGTTACTAAAAATGTTGTTTTTAATGGATATAAGGAGTTAAAGAAAGTTTGGCATCAATTAGAAGAGAATATTATTTTAAAAAAATATTTAAAGAGTTTCTTTGTTTATTCTATGGCTGTTCAAACGGTTATGTTGGTTGCAACTTATTTTGGTGAACAAGAAATTCTATGGGAGTCTGATAGTCAGCGAACATCAGGGTTAATAATTAGTATTTTGGTAATTCAATTAGTTGCTGTTCTTGGCGCTGTATTAACTTCAAAATTATCTGAAAAAACAGGAAATATTAAAACTCTAATAATTATTAATTCAATTTGGGTTATAATTTGTATTTGCGCATTCTTTGTAACTCTTCCTGTTCATTTTTATATAACCGCAGGCTTTGTAGGATTAGTAATGGGTGGAATTCAATCACTTTCACGCTCTACTTATTCAAAATTATTGCCTGAAACAAAAGATTCAACTTCATTTTTTAGTTTTTATGATGTTGCCGAAAAAATTGGGATAGTTATAGGTATGGGAATTTTTGCAACTATAGATCAAATATCTGGTTCGATGAGAAATGCAATTGTATTTTTAGCCTTGTTTTTTATTGCGGGTGTATTTTTATTGTTCAATGTTCAAAAAACATTAAATAAAATATAAATAATTTATATATTTGAAATCTAATAAAATACTTCTTTATGAAAACTATAAAATCAATTTTTTCAGTACTAGTTTTAACATTGTCTTTTACAACATTCACTTCTTGTGATGTTGAACCTTTAGATAATGCAATAGATGTTAACAATGGAGGTGGTTCAGGAACTGTTGTAACAAGTTTTACTGCAAAAGTAAATGGAGCTGATTTTGTTGCAAGTTCTGAATCAATCATTGGAGATTATTCACCTTCTTCTTTTGGTAATGAGCTAGTAATATCTGGTTCTACTTCTACTGGGAAAAACATTAGTATTACTGTTATTAATCCAGCTGTAGCTACTTTCCCAGCGAGTTTTAATGTTAACAATTTAACTTTATTACAATATTTAGATTCTTCTTTGGGGACAAATGGTGGTTTTACTTCGTATAATCAAACAACCGATGTTTCTACAGGAACAGTAACTATAACTCACTTTGACACCGTAAATAATAAAGTTTCAGGTACATTTAGCTTTACAGCTTATAACTCAACAGATACAAGTACTAGATCAATAACTAATGGTGTTTTTAACAACATTTCATTTGATAATTCTGTTAACTAGTTTTAACTTAATGTAAAAATCATATCCCGATATAAATATCGGGATTTTTTATGGCATAAAACTTGACCTTATAATGTGTAGAAATTGATGTTTTTATGTGTTTTGACATTGATATACAGTTATTTATGTAAATCAATTAAAAATTTTATTTCTCACAAAAATTATGTTTAATGACAAAATGACTTTAAAATAGATATGTCTAATCAAAAAATACTTACGCTTGACAATTTGTCACTGCAAGAAATAAATTCAGATGCTGAATTAATTCCTCTTTTAACACCAGAGGATGAGGAAGAAATGAATAAAGAAGAATTGCCTTTAGATTTACCAATACTTTCGTTAAGAAATATGGTTTTATTTCCTGGAGTTGTAATACCTATTACTGCAGGAAGAGATAAATCAATAAAATTAATAAACGACGCTAATGCAAGTGGTAAAGTTATAGGTGTTGTTGCTCAAATTGATGAAAGTGTTGAAGAGCCTACACCAAACGATGTTCATAAAATAGGAACGGTTGCACGCATTATTCGTGTTTTAAAAATGCCAGATGGTAATACAACAGTTATACTTCAAGGTAAAAAAAGGTTTGAAATAGATACTTTTACCCAAGAAGAACCTTATATGAAAGCAACAATAAAAGAAGTTGCCGAAGATAGACCAGAAAATAATGATATTGAGTTTAATTCTATTGTCGATTCTATTAAAGAGTTAGCAATAGAAATAATAAAGGAAAGTCCAAATATCCCATCAGAAGCTACATTTGCGATTAAAAATATCGAATCAAATCCGTTTTTAATCAACTTTGTTTCTTCAAACATGAACCTTTCTGTTATTGATAAACAAAATCTGTTATCAATTCATAATTTAAAAGAAAGAGCATTGGAAACGTTGCGCTTCATGAATTTAGAATTACAAAAATTAGAACTTAAAAACGATATTCAGTCTAAAGTTCGTTTTGATTTAGATCAGCAACAACGCGAATATTTCTTACAGCAACAAATGAAAACAATCCAAGAAGAACTGGGTGGTGTTTCTCATGATGCTGAAATAGATGAAATGCGTGAGAAAGCAAAACTTAAAAAATGGGACGAAAAAACAGGAACTCATTTTAATAAAGAATTGTCAAAATTACAACGAACAAACCCAAATTCGCCTGATTTTGGGATTCAACGTAATTATCTTGAATTGTTCTTGGAATTACCTTGGAATGAATTTTCAAAAGATAATTTTGACTTAAAACGCGCTCAAAAAATATTAGATAGAGATCATCACGGTTTAGATGATGTTAAAAAACGTATTATAGAACATTTAGCAGTTCTTAAATTGCGTAACGATATGAAATCGCCTATTATTTGTTTATATGGTCCTCCAGGAGTTGGTAAAACATCTATTGGAAAATCAATTGCAGAAGCATTAGGTAGAGAATATGTTAGAATTTCATTAGGTGGTTTACGTGATGAAGCAGAAATAAGAGGACATAGAAAAACATACATTGGTGCAATGCCAGGAAGAATTATTCAATCTATTAAGAAAGCAAAAACTTCAAATCCGGTTTTTGTTTTAGATGAAATTGATAAATTATCAACCAGTCATAATGGAGATCCATCTTCTGCATTATTAGAAGTTTTAGATCCAGAACAAAATGCTGATTTTCACGATAATTTCCTAGAAATGGGTTATGATTTATCTAAAGTAATGTTTATTGCTACATCAAATAGTTTATCAACCATTCAGCCTGCTTTACGCGACAGAATGGAAATTATTAACATGTCTGGTTATACTATTGAAGAAAAAGTAGAAATTGCTAAAAAACATTTGTTACCAAAGCAATTAAAAGAACATGGTTTAAAACCTACGGACTTACAAATTGACAAAAAACAATTAGAAAAAATTGTAGTAGGATATACACGTGAATCTGGAGTTAGAGGATTAGAAAAGAAAATTGCTCAAATGGTTCGACACGCTGCTAAATCTATTGCAATGGAGGAGGAGTATAATGTAAAAGTTACAAATGAAGATATTATCAATGTTCTTAAAGCTCCGCGACTAGAAAGAGATAAGTATGAGAATAATGATGTTGCTGGTGTAGTAACTGGTTTAGCATGGACTTCTGTAGGAGGTGATATTTTATTTATAGAATCTTCTGTTTCTAAAGGTAAAGGTACAATGAGTATGACAGGTAATTTAGGAACTGTAATGAAGGAATCGGTTACAATTGCTTTAGAATATATTCGTTCGAATGCTGATTCACTTTCAATAGCACCAGAAGTTTTAACATCAAATAATATACATATTCACGTTCCATCTGGCGCTACACCAAAAGACGGACCAAGTGCTGGTATTGCAATGTTAACTTCTATGGTATCTACATTCACTCAGAAAAAAGTAAAAAAAGGGTTGGCAATGACTGGTGAGATTACTTTAAGAGGCAAAGTATTGCCTGTAGGTGGAATTAAAGAAAAAATTCTAGCAGCAAAAAGAGCAAACATTAAAGAAATTATTCTTTGTGAAGAAAATAAAAGCGATATTGAGGAAATTAATCCCGATTATTTAAAAGGACTTACGTTTCATTATGTAAATAGAATGAGCGAAGTTATTGATATTGCTATCACAGATCAAAAAGTAAAAAATGCTAAAAAACTTAGTTAATTATTAAACTTATAATATTCAAAATTCCAACTAAAATATTTAGTTGGAATTTGTTTTTTATATATTGCTTTATAATTTTATCTTCGCACATGCGTTATAGCTTTTAGAATTACATTTAAATGAACAAAAAACTGTTGCTGTTTACTCTTTTGCTTATTTCTTCCACAATGATGGGGCAAATAGGTGGTAAGTATGTATATCAGTTTTTAAATTTAGTTCAATCTCCACGTCAAGCGGCTTTAGGAGGAAAAACAGTTACAGTGGTAGACTATGATGTGAATCAAGTATTCTATAACCCAGCAACTATTAATGGTAAAATGCATAATAGATTAGCTGTTAATTATAGTAATTACTATGGGGAAGTAACTTACGGTACTGCTGCTTATGCTTATACCTGGGACAGACATCTTCAAACTTTTCACGCAGGTGTTAGTTATGTAAACTATGGAACTTTTGAAGGAAGAGATGAATTAGGTAACTTAACTTCTGACTTTACTGGTAGTGAAGCTGCTCTTTCTTTAGGTTATGCTTATAATATTCCTTGGACAGATATGTTTATAGGTGCTAATGTAAAACTAATTTCTTCAACTTTAGAAATGTATAATTCATGGGGAACTGCAGTAGACTTAGGTTTTCTTTATGTAGATTATAAAAATGATATTAATTATGGATTATCAGTTCGAAATTTAGGATTTCAATTAAAACCATATGCAGATACAAATGAAAAATTACCTTTATCTATTGATGCAGGAATTTCTCAGTTAATGGAAAATGTTCCTATTCGTTGGCACTTAACATTAGAAAATTTACAACAATGGAATATTGCTTTTTCAAACCCTAATAGAGGAGAATCTACTTTAGATGGAGAAACTAAAGAAGAGAAAGTATCTTTTTTTAATAATGCATTACGCCATGTAATTGTTGGAGCAGAGCTTTTCCCTGAAAAAGGGTTTAATATTCGACTTGGATATAATTTTAGAAGAGGCGAAGAGCTTAGAATAGTAGATCAAAGAAATTTTTCTGGAATATCAGCTGGTTTCGGATTAAGATTTAATAAAATACGAATAGATTATTCTTATTCAAAATATACAGTTGCGGCAAACACAAGTTTGTTTGGTATAATGATTAATTTAGATTAAAATTGAAAAAAATTACAATTGCAATAGACGGATTTTCGTCAACAGGAAAAAGTACTTTAGCTAAACAGTTGGCAAAGGAATTAGGTTATGCATATGTCGATACAGGAGCAATGTATCGTGCTGTAACCTATTTTGCAATGAAAAATAATTGGGTTTCTGAAACTAACCTAAATACTATTGAAGTAATTAAAAATTTATCAAATATAAATTTAGAATTTCGTTTTAATGAGCAATTAGGTTTTGCTGAGATGTTTTTAAATAATGTAAATGTAGAAAACGAAATCCGTACAATTGAAGTTTCAAGATGTGTAAGTAAAATAGCTGAAATTTCCGAAGTTAGGACAATCTTGGTTAAGCAACAACAACAAATGGGTAAAAATAAAGCGGTAGTAATGGACGGAAGAGATATTGGAACCGTTGTTTTTCCAGATGCTGAACTTAAATTATTCATGACCGCTTCAGCACAAACAAGAGCGCAACGCCGTTTTGATGAATTAGTAGAAAAGGGACAAATGATTACTTTCGAAGATGTTTTGCAAAATGTTCAAGAAAGAGATTATATAGATACGCACAGAGACGATTCTCCATTAGTTAAAGCTTCAGATGCAATAGAAATAGATAATTCTTCAATGTCTAAAGACGAACAGTTTAACCTAGTTTTATTAATGGTAAACGAGAAATTAAACCTATAATAATTTCATCTAATTTTTCTTTACTTAAGTTTTTGTAAATCAAAAATATAGTAGTACCTTTGCGCACCTTTTGGCGGTATTGGGTTTCCAATAAGGTTTAAACTATATAATTTAACGCTTCTGTTGTTGTCAAAACCGATATAAACCTATTGAATAACACAGAATACAAATTTTTTATCAGCATGTCTGAAATTAATAAAGAACAAGAAGAGTTTTTAGCAAATTTTAACTGGCATAATTACCAAGAAGGTATTGATGTTGTAGATGACAAAAACTTACAAGAATTTGAAGATTTAGTAACAAAAACTTTTATCTCTACTGATGATGCAGAAGTAGTAGAAGGTGTAGTAGTAAGAATCACTGATAGAGATGCTATCGTTGATATCAATGCTAAATCTGAAGGTGTAATTTCTTTAAACGAATTCCGTTACAATCCAAACTTAAAAGTTGGAGATAAGGTAGAAGTGCTTATCGATGTTCGTGAAGACAAAACAGGTCAATTAGTATTATCTCACAGAAAAGCGAGAACTATTAAAGCTTGGGATAGAGTTATTGCTGCTCATGAGTCTGGAGAAATCGTTAATGGTTTCGTTAAATGTAGAACTAAAGGTGGAATGATCGTTGATGTATTTGGTATTGAAGCTTTCTTACCAGGTTCTCAAATTGATGTTAAGCCAATTAGAGATTACGATCAATATGTAAACAAAACTATGGAGTTTAAAGTTGTGAAAATCAACCACGAATTCAAAAACGTAGTAGTTTCTCATAAAGCGCTTATTGAAGCGGATATTGAAATCCAGAAAAAAGAAATCATTGGTCAATTAGAAAAAGGACAAGTATTAGAAGGTGTTGTTAAAAACATTACTTCTTATGGTGTGTTTATTGACTTAGGTGGTGTAGATGGATTAATCCATATTACAGATCTTTCTTGGTCAAGAATTAATCACCCAAGTGAAGTTCTTGAATTAGATCAAAAATTAAACGTAGTAATCCTTGATTTCGATGATGAGAAAACAAGAATTCAATTAGGTTTAAAACAATTAAACGCTCATCCATGGGATGCTTTAGATGCTAATTTAGCTATTGGTGATAAAGTAAAAGGTAAAGTAGTTGTTTTAGCTGATTATGGTGCGTTTATCGAAGTTGCAGAAGGTGTTGAAGGTTTAATTCACGTTTCTGAAATGTCTTGGTCTACTCATTTACGTTCAGCTCAAGATTTCATGAAAATTGGAGATGAGGTTGAAGCAGTTGTTTTAACTTTAGATAGAGATGACCGTAAAATGTCATTAGGTATCAAACAATTAACTCAAGATCCTTGGACTGATATTACAGCTAAGTACCCAGTTGGTTCTAACCATAATGGTATTGTAAGAAACTTTACAAACTTTGGTGTATTTGTTGAATTAGAAGAAGGAATTGACGGTTTAGTTTATATTTCTGATTTATCTTGGACTAAGAAAATCAAGCACCCATCTGAATTTGTAAACGTTGGAGACAAAATGGATGTTGTGGTATTAGAATTAGATGTTGAAGGACGTAAATTATCTTTAGGTCACAAACAAACGACTGCTAATCCATGGGATAAGTATGAAGATGCATTTGCTGAAGGTACTATCCACAACGGAGAAATCTCTGAAATCGTAGACAAAGGTGCTACAGTTGAATTCGGAGAAGATATCGTTGCTTTCATTCCTACACGTCACTTAGAAAAAGAAGATGGTAAGAAATTGAAAAAAGGAGAAAGTGCTGACTTTAAAGTTATTGAATTCAATAA
>PKEA01000061.1 GCA_002862805.1 Flavobacteriaceae bacterium
TAGGCTATAGATGTAAAGGCAGTAATGTCATAGTCAAGTAGTACTAATAACCCGTAAGCTTATGTACATTTTCCTCCCACTTCGGTGGGAGGGAGAAACTTTCTATACAAACATGATTTTCTTATCTCAGTATGTTAAAGATATTATTTTTAATTATGAATTGTCAATTATCAATTGTTAATTAAAAAAAGTTGTCCAAAGCAACTAACCTTTTAAGGTGGTTATTGCTGCGGGGCTCACCTCTTCCCATTCCGAACAGAGAAGTTAAGCCCGCTTGCGCAGATGGTACTGCATTTTTGTGGGAGAGTATGACACCGCCTTTCTTTTAAAAACCCTGTTCTAACGAACGGGGTTTTTTGTTTTAAATCAGTTTTGACAAAATAACAAACAAAAAAGACGAACTAAATAGTACGTCTTTTTTTATATTATAATGTTTTATATAATTATTACTGTCTAGGTTTGTTTATTCCTCTATCATAAAGTACAATACTGCCAGCAACGGAAACATTTAAACTTTTTTCGGACTTAAATTTCACTAAATAATGACATTTTTCTATGGCTTTTTTAGACAAACCATGATCTTCTGCGCCTAATAAATAGACACAACGTCTTGGATGTTCAAAGGTTTCTAAATCTGTAGCGTTTTCATCTAGTTCTACACCGACTAATCGTGCGCCTTTTGGTAAGTTTTTATAAAATTCTTCAAAGGATTCATAATGAAAATAAGGTAATGATTTTACTGCATTATGTGTATCACAAGCTTGTTTGGCATATCTATTTCCTATGGTGAAAATGTAACTAGCGCCTAAGTTTTGAGCAGAACGCCACAAAACGCCTAAATTTTCTGGAGTTTTACCGTTTTGTATGCCAATACCGAAGTACTCGGTTATAAAATTATCATTCATACTGTAAATTTATAAGCTATTATTGACATGGTAAAATTACTAGATTTGTTTTAATGTTAAATTTTAAAAATGTTCTTCACCATAATCATCAATTAATATTTTCTGGTTTGGATTAAGACATGGTATATTCCAATTTTCTTTGTCTTTAATATGTTTTATTAAACACTCTAAATCTAATCCTTCTATTAGATGATTCTTTAAGAATTGCCCTTTATTTTTCTTTGACAGTAAATTAACTGGTGATTCAGAATCTATCCTAACTTCGAACTTATATAGATAATAGAAATCATTATACAAGAAGCCTTTTAATTTAAAAAATTTATTTTTATCTAATTGATGACCCATAATATAATCTTCATTTAGTTCAGGAATTTTATTTTTTATAATTATTTTATAAAAATTAACATTAGTAAAGCCCTTAGATTTAATTTCACTAACTGAAACAATGTCAGTTTTAGTAATGATAGAATCTATTTTTTTTAAATATTTTTCAGTCATCCCACGTGCAGGATATTCAAGAGCCTTAAATTTTAATGAGTATTCTAAATCAGAATTTAACTCTTGTGAAAAAGACCTTAAAGTTGAACTAATAAATAGAATAACGATAATTATTTTATTCATTTTAATATTTTTATTGCTAATTTATAATATTTTTTTGATTGTTGCACGATTTCCTGTGAGGGATAGTAGCGGCATCCTTTTATGAAATGTAAATGGAATAAAAGATATAGCGAATAGCCCGACCGTAACGAAGTGGAGGACACAGCATAAAAAAAGCCCGACTTTAAAAATCGGACTTTATAATATTTATTAGCGTTAGCTTATTTTACTAATCCTCTTGAAATTACTATACGTTGAATTTCTGAAGTTCCTTCGTAAATTTGGGTGATTTTAGAATCACGCATCATTCTTTCTACGTGGTATTCGCTTACATATCCGTTTCCACCGTGAATTTGTACTGCATCATTAGCCACTTCTAAAGCAATTTCAGAAGCGTATAATTTAGCCATTGCACCAGAATGCGCAATATCTTCACCTGCATCTTTTTCGGCAGCAGCTTTGTGAATTAATAATCTAGCAGCAGTTATTTTAACATGCATATCTGCTAATTTGAAAGCGATTGCTTGGTGTTGGAAAATTGGTTTTCCGAAAGTTATACGCTCTTGAGCATATTTTAAAGCTAATTCGTAAGCACCTTGAGCGATTCCTAATGCTTGAGAGGCAATTCCGATTCTTCCTCCGTTTAATGTTGACATAGCGAAACTAAATCCGAATCCGTCTGCACCAATTCTATTTTCTTTAGGAACTTTTACATCATTAAATAATAAAGTATGTGTATCAGAACCTCTAATTCCCATTTTCTTTTCTTTAGGTCCTACTTCAAAACCTGGCATTCCTTTTTCTACAATAAGAACGTTAATTCCTTTGTGACCTTTTGCAGCATCCGTTTGAGCAATTACTAAATAAGTAGATGCAGTTCCACCATTTGTAATCCAGTTTTTTGTACCGTTTAATAAATAATGGTCGCCTTTGTCAATTGCAGTGGTTCTTTGAGAAGTTGCATCAGAACCTGCTTCTGGCTCTGATAAACAAAATGCTCCAATAACTTCTCCTTTAGCAAGTGGTGTTAAATATTTAACTTTTTGTTCTTCCGAACCGTATTTTTCTAATCCAGCACACACTAGTGAATTATTAACCGACATGATTACTGCTGCAGATGCATCCACTTTTGCAATTTCTTCCATTGCTAAAACATAAGAAACACTGTCTAAACCAGCCCCACCATATTTTGGGTCAACCATCATTCCCATGAAACCTAAATCAGCCATCATTTTAACTTGTTCAGTAGGAAATTTTGAGTGTTCATCTCTTTCTATTACTCCAGGTAATAATTCTGTTTGAGCAAAATCTCTAGCTGCTTGCTGAATCATTAATTGCTCTTCGGTTAATTTAAAATCCATAGTATATTAATAAAGTTGGTGTATTTTATAAAAGTTTTCAAATGTACTTATTAATTAGCAATTTTTCAATAGTAATTTGTAATTTTAACCCATGTTTAAAGATAGTTATCAGGTTGTTGGCGTAATGTCGGGCACATCCTTAGATGGTGTAGATTTGGTTTATGTGACCTTAACATATTCTGATAAATGGGAGTTTAAGATTCGTTTTTCTGAGACTATTCCTTATTCAGACTATTGGTTTAATCTGTTGTCAAGTGCTGTAAATTCTTCAAAACAAGAACTGTTAGATTTAAATGAATCTTACACGGAAGAATTGGCTAGAATAATAAATTCTTTTATTTTGAAGTATTCTATTGTTGAAATTGACGCAGTTGCTTCTCATGGACACACAGTTTTACATCAACCACAAAATGGATTTACACTTCAAATAGGTAATTTAGAAAAACTGTCTACTTTGCTTAAGCAAAATGTAGTTTGTGATTTTAGAGTTCAAGATGTTGAATTAGGAGGACAAGGAGCGCCATTAGTGCCTATTGGCGATCGTTTGTTGTTTTCTCAATATGAATATTGTTTGAATTTAGGTGGATTTTCGAATATTTCATTTGAAGAAAATTCACGTAGAATTGCATTTGATATTTCACCTGTTAATACTGTGATGAATTTGTATGCAAATAAATTAGGTTTTGCTTATGACGATAGAGGTAGTTTAGCAAGAAGTGGAAATTTAAATACTAAGTTATTAGCCGAATTGAATGGCTTACCTTTTTATAAATTGCCTTATCCAAAATCACTAGGAATTGAATTTGTCAATGAAATCATATTACCGTTAATTTCTAAATATAAGATTTCTGAAATTGATTTGTTGCGAACATTTGTAGAACATGTTGCTTTTCAAATAAGTAGCTCAATATCTCGAGGAGATACATCACTTTTAGTAACTGGAGGAGGAGCTTATAACGATTTTTTAATTGAACGAATGCAAAGTTATTTGCCTGAAATTAATATTGTTATTCCTGATAAAGTTACGTTAGAGTTTAAAGAAGCACTTGTTTTTGCATTACTAGGAGTTTTAAAATTGCGTAATGAAATTAATGTATTATCGTCAGTTACTGGAGCAAATAAGGATCATTGTTCAGGAAAAGTTTTTCACTATAATTTATAATACACTGAAAATCAGTTATCAGTTGTTTTTTTGAAATGCCAACTTGTTAATTTAGAGTTACAGAATATACATAATTCATAAGAATATGTATATTTGTAAAACTCAAAAGAACCAACATAAATGAAAGATTTATTAAAGAAATTTGAAAATAAAGAACCAGAAATAGTATTCAATTGGAAAGATCCTGAAACAGAAGCAGAAGGATGGACGGTAATTAATTCTTTAAGAGGTGGTGCTGCAGGTGGCGGAACCAGAATGCGTAAAGGGTTAGATATGAATGAAGTACTTTCTTTAGCTAAGACTATGGAAGTTAAATTTTCTGTTTCTGGACCAGCAATTGGTGGTGCAAAGTCAGGAATTAATTTTGATCCAAATGATCCTCGTAAAAAAGGTGTTTTAGAAAGATGGTATAAAGCAGTTTCTCCTTTGCTTAAAAACTACTATGGAACTGGTGGAGATTTAAATGTGGATGAAATTCATGAAGTTATTCCTATGACAGAAGCTTGTGGTGTTTGGCATCCGCAAGAAGGAGTTTTTAATGGACATTTTCAACCAACAGAAGCAGATAAAATTAATAGAATTGGACAATTGCGTCAAGGAGTAATCAAAGTAATAGAAAATCCAAATTTTTCTCCAGATGTAAACAGAAAGTATACAATTGCTGATATGATTACCGGTTATGGAGTTGCTGAAGCTGTTCGTCATTTTTATGATATTTATGGTGGTAATGTAAAAGGGAAAAAAGCTATTGTTCAGGGTTTTGGAAACGTAGGTTCTGCAGCAGCTTTTTATTTAGCTGAAATGGGAGCTAAAGTAGTTGGAATTATTGATAGAGATGGTGGTTTAATTAATGAAAATGGTTTTTCATTTCAAGAAATTACAGAACTATTCTTAAATAAAGATGGAAATAAATTAGTTGCGCCTAATATGATTCCTTTTGATGAAATAAATGAGAAAATTTGGACTTTAGGTGCAGATATTTTCGCACCGTGCGCAGCTTCAAGATTAGTTCAAAAAACACAAGTAGACGCAATGATTGAATCTGGTTTAGAAGTAATTTCATGTGGTGCTAATGTTCCTTTTGCTGATAAAGAAATTTTCTTTGGATCAATTATGGAAGAAACAGACTCTAAAGTAAGTTTAATTCCAGACTTTATTTCGAACTGTGGAATGGCAAGAGTTTTTGCATATTTTATGGAGAAAAAAGTACAAATGACTGATGAATCAATTTTTTCTGACACTTCAAATATTATAAAATCAGCAATTCAAAAAACATTCGATGCAAATTCAGATAAAAAGAATATTAGTGCTCGCGCATTTGAAATTGCTTTAAAACAACTTATTAAATAATTAAAAAATGGAAATTCTATTAATTACAATATTTGTTCTTGGTTATGTTGCAATAGCTATGGAACACACTTTTAAAATTGACAAATTAATTCCTGCTTTAGGAATGATGGCAATTTTATGGGCATTAATAGCTGTAAATCATTTGGAAGTTTTTGAGATTCTTCCTGGTGTTGGAAAAGAAAGCCATCATGTAGAAGGTGTTTTGTTACATCATTTAGGAAAAACAGCCGAGATTTTATTTTTCCTTATGGGAGCTATGACTATTGTTGAAATTGTTGATTATTTTGATGGTTTTTCTACTATTAAATCATTTATTAAAACTAAAAGTAAAGGAAAGTTACTTTGGTTGTTTACTATTTTGGCATTTGTACTTTCAGCTATTATTGACAATTTAACAGCAACAATTGTATTAATTACAATTTTACAAAAAATCATAAAAGACAGAGAAGTGCGTCTGTGGTTTGCTGGATTAATTGTAATTGCAGCTAATGCAGGTGGTGCTTGGTCTCCAATCGGAGATGTTACTACAACAATGCTTTGGATTGCAAATAAAGTTTCTGCAGCGCAATTAATTGAGCACGTATTGTTGCCTTCTATTTTATGTTTTGCAGTTCCTACATTTATTGCTTCTCGAATGAAGATATTTAAAGGTTTTATTGAGCCAGAAGTTGAAGAAGAGAAATCTACTGATAAATATAGTGCAATAATGTTCTACTTAGGTTTGGGCTCAATTCTATTTGTACCTGTATTTAAAACAATAACACATTTACCACCTTATGTAGGAATGATGTTGTCTTTAGCGGTAGTAGCTGCTGTAGCAGAGTTTTTAAGTAATAGAAAATTTACATTAGGTGAAGCTACTTCAGAAGGCGGACATCATTCGCCTGTTCATAAGTCGCTATCAAAAATTGAAATGCCAAGTATTTTGTTCTTTTTAGGAATTTTAATGGCTGTTGCAGCTTTAGAATCTCTGGGAATGTTATTTGACTTTGCAGGAACTTTAGAAGCTAATGTTCCTTACCTTGGTACTGAACATTCTTCTACAAAAATTTCTGATTTAGTAGTTTTATTGTTAGGAGTAGGTTCAGCAGTAATCGATAATGTACCATTAGTTGCAGCAAGTATTGGAATGTTTCAAATTGGAATGGATGAACCAGCATGGCATTTTATTGCTTATTCAGCTGGTACTGGAGGTAGTATCTTAATTATAGGTTCTGCTGCAGGTGTTGTTGCAATGGGAATGGAAAAAATTGACTTCATGTGGTATTTAAAAAATATTGGATGGTTAGCGTTAGTTGGTTTCTTGGCAGGCTCTGCAGGTTTTATCATTTTAAGAGATTTTTTACTAAACGCTGCTCATTAAAAAAACAATTTTTTTTTAAATTATTCGTTATATAATAAATTTTAAACATGAATATATTTCTTCAAGCAGATAGTTTAGCTGTAGCAAGTCAAATTTTACCAGAAGACACACAACCAGTTGAACAAACTTTATCAATTTGGTCATTACTTACAAGTGGTGGAGCAGGTGGTATAGCAATAATGATTGTATTGTTCTTGTTGTTATTTATGGCTTTATTTCTTTATTTTGAGAGAATTATGGCAATCAATAAAGCAAGTAAAATTGACTCTAGCTTTATGAATAATATTAAGTTACATATTTCTTCAGGAAAAATAGATGCAGCAAAAATGTTATGTGCTCAAACAAATTCACCAGTCGCTCGTTTAATTGAAAAAGGAATTTCTCGCATTGGAAAACCTTTAGAAGATATTAATACTGCAATTGAAAACGCAGGTAATCTTGAATTGTATAAGTTAGAAAAAAACACAAGTATGTTGGCTACTATTTCTGGAGCCGGACCTATGATTGGTTTCTTAGGAACAGTACTTGGTATGATTCTTGCTTTTCATAAAATGGCTAGCGGAGGTGGGCAAATTGAAGTTGGTGCTCTTGCCGAAGGTATTTATACTGCAATGACTACAACAGTAGTTGGTCTTGTCGTTGGTATCATTGCTTATATGGGTTATAATCACTTAGTTGTTAAAACAAATAAGATTGTTAACCAAATGGAAGCTAATGCAGTTGAGTTTTTAGATTTATTAAACGAACCAGTATAATATGAAGTTAGGTAAAAATAAAAATAAAGTATCTACTGAATTCAACATGTCTTCTATGACGGATATTGTTTTCTTGTTACTAATTTTTTTCATGATAACTTCAACGATGGTTACTACTAATGCTTTAGATTTAGTTTTACCTAAAGGAAAAGGTAAAACCGATAGTAATAAAAATTTAGCGGTTAGTATAGATAAAGATTTACAATTTTTTATAGATAAAGATAAAGTTGATGAGGCTCAGTTAGAGTCTCAGCTTTTGTCTTTAATGGAAAATCAAGAACAAAAAGCTATTATTTTGAGAGCAGAAAAATCTGTTCCACATGAAAAAGTGGTTTATGTAATGGATATTGCTTACAGAAATGGTATGAAAATGGTTGTAGCTGTAAATCCAAAATAATTTACATCTTAGTTTTTCAATAATTTAACAATAGAAAAAATGAGCTTTTTAGAAACACCAGAAGAAAAAAAATCATTTACTATTACAAGTATATTATTTGTAATACTCTTTCTATTGTTTACTTTTTTAGGGTTAACTTATATGGATCCGCCACCTGAAAACGGAATAGCGGTAAATTTTGGAACTAGTGATGTGGGTCAAGGTGATATTCAACCTACAGAACCTATTAAAACTGCACCAACGCTATCAGTAAGTGAACCTGTAACTTCTAGTGAAGAAAATACGCTGACTCAAGATAACGAATCACCTGTTGTAGTTACACCTAAAAATAACACAAAACCTAAAACCAATACTCCTAAAGAGCAACCTAAAACAAAAGCAGAAACACCAAAGATTCCATCTAAGTCTACCAGTAATGCTCTTGATGCGTTAATTAATGGAGAGCCAAAAGATGGAAAAGATAATGGTGGGCATGGTGACGATGGTTTGCCTGGAGATAAAGGCAATCCAAACGGAAGTATTTATGCGAATAGTTTTTATGGAAGTGGATCAGGTTCTGGGAATGGTTCTGGAAATGGGACAGGCTGGGGTTTAGCCGGTAGAAAGTTATCAGGAAATACCAAAAAAGTACAAGATTGCAATGAATCGGGTACTGTTGTTGTAAAAATATGGGTTAACAGAAATGGAAATGTTATAAAAGCAGAACGTACGCAAGGGACTACAAATACAAATCCTTGTTTGGTTAATCCGGCTTTAGAAACGGCTAGAACATTTAAATGGCAAGCAGATTCAAATGCACCAGAAACTCAAATAGGTTTTGTTGTGGTTAATTTTAAGCTTGGCGAATAAGTTTCCAAATATTCAATTCGTTTTTCCATTAGCCCCGATTATAGCTAACTGCCTCGCAGTGCGAAAAGCGGGTATTGCCTTTACAAAAGAACTAAAGTTTCGCTTCAAAAAAATATTCAAATGAATTATAAAGAAACTACTGAATGGCTTTTTAGTCAGCTTCCAATGTTTCAAAATCAAGGCGCTTCTGCTTATAAAAATGATTTATCTAATATTTTTTTATTAGATAATTACCTTAATCATCCACACAAGCAATTTAAAACTATTCATGTTGCAGGAACAAATGGAAAAGGTTCTACTTCTTCATTGTTGGCTTCTGTGTTGCAAGAAGCAGGTTATAAGGTCGGTTTGTATACGTCTCCACATTTAAAAGATTACAGAGAAAGAATTCGCATTAATGGAAATCTAATTTCCGAGGATTATGTTGTTGATTTTGTGCAAAATCATAAATCATTTTTTGAAGAGTATCAATTGAGTTTTTTTGAGATGACTGTGGGTTTAGCTTTTGATTATTTTGCACATGAAAAAGTAGATGTTGCAATTATTGAGGTTGGTCTTGGGGGTCGATTAGATGCCACAAATATAATTACCCCATTACTTTCTGTCATAACAAATATTGGTTTAGATCACACACAGTTTTTAGGTACTACTTTAAGAGAAATTGCTTTTGAAAAAGGCGGAATCATTAAAAAAAATGTTCCAGTTGTTGTTGGTGAATATGATTTAGAAACGAAACCTGTTTTTGATAAATTAGCTGATTACAATAATTCTAAAATTTTTTATGCTCAAGATGAAAATATTCGAGAAATTCCTTGCGCTTTACTTGGAGATTATCAAATAGCTAATAAGAAAACAGTTTTATGTGCTTTACAATTACTTTCAGATGAGTTTGTTTATTCACAAAATCATGTTGAAAGTGGCTTTTTGAATGTTATATACAATACTGGTTTATTAGGAAGGTGGCAAGTATTAAATGCTTCTCCTAAAGTAGTTTGTGATACCGCACACAACAGTCATGGTTTAAAAGTTGTTTTAAATCAGATTAAAAAAGAACAATTTGATAATTTACATATTGTTTTAGGTGTGGTTAATGATAAAGAATTAGATTCTATTTTACCATTATTTCCAAAAAATGCTAAATATTATTTTTGTTCTCCAAATGTTTCACGTGCTCTCAATTCATCTATTTTAATGGAGCAAGGTATGAAAATTGGGCTTAAAGGGAAATTATATTCTTCTGTTTCAGATGCTTATGAAAGTGCTTTAAATTCATCAAAAAAAGCAGACTTTATTTACATAGGAGGAAGTACTTTTGTGGTTGCAGAAATAATTTAAAAAAAATCAAATAATGTTTGCAATTACAAATAATGAATGTATATTTGCACTCGCAATACGGTAATAGTAAAGCGTTTTATTGGGGCGATTAGCTCAGCTGGTTCAGAGCACCTCGTTTACACCGAGGGGGTCGGGGGTTCGAACCCCTCATCGCCCACAAAAAAAGCACTTCATTTGAAGTGCTTTTTTTATTTTATATAAATTCTAAAACTCGTTCTAGAGCCATTCCTCTAGATCCTTTAATTAAAATAAAACTATTCTTTAGTTCATTTTTCTTTAAGTAATTTGAGAATTCTCCAAAGTTTTGATAAAAATGTAAATGAGAACTATTTTCTTTATTTAAATAAAAATCTTTTCCAACTAAATGTGAGGTTATAGTAGTTTCATTTTTCAATAAATTGATAACGTTTTTGTGTTCTGTTAAACTTTCCTCTCCTAATTCAAACATATCTCCTAAGATAACAACTTTTGAAGCTTTTTCAATTTGTATGAAGTTGCTAATTGCTGCAGTCATGCTGCTTGGATTTGCATTATAGGCGTCTAATATTATTTCATTGCTGTTTTTCTCAATAAGTTGAGATCTATTATTTGTAGGAATATAATTTTCTATAGCTTCTTTGATAACAGAATCCTCAATTTTAAAATACTTTCCAATAGTTATGGCCGCGTTAATGTTGTTTGCGTTATATGCGCCTATTAAATGTGAAGTTACATTTGTACTGTTAAAATGAATTTTAACCATTGGATTGGCTTCAATTGATGTAATTTTTACATCTGCATTTTCGGTAGTTTTAGAAAATGAATAATTTTTTATGTCTCTTGTTTTTTCTTGTTGTAAAGCATCATCTAGATTTACAAATACAATTTGATTGTTTGTTCTTAAATAATCATACAACTCGCTTTTTCCTTTGATTATGCCTTGAACTCCTCCAAAACCCTCTAGGTGTGCTTTCCCAAAATTAGTAATATATCCAAAATTAGGTTCAGCTATTTGGCAAAGTAATTCAATTTCTTTTTGATGATTTGCGCCCATTTCAACAATTCCTAATTCAGTTTCTTTATTGAATCTTAATAGGGTTAAGGGTACACCAATATGGTTGTTTAGGTTGCCAATAGTGGCAATCGTGTTGAATTTGGCAGAAAGTACTGCTTTTATTAATTCTTTAGTTGTAGTTTTTCCGTTACTACCAGTAAGTGCTATAATTGGTGTTTTTAATTTTTTTCTATGATAGTTTGCTAATTTTTGTAATGTGGATAAAACATCATCAACAAGAATTGTTTTACCTTCAATTTGATAATTAGGATTGTCTATTACAATGTATTTAGCACCTTTTTTTATTGCTTCTTCAGTAAATGTATTCGCATCAAAGTTTTCTCCTTTAAGTGCAAAGAACATACTGTTTTTTTCTATTTTTCTTGTGTCAGTTGAAACTTCTGAGCATTCAAGAAACTTTACATATAAGATTTCTATTTTCATAAAGCGAATATACTAAAAAAGCCCTTTCAATTGAAAGGGCTTTTTATAAAAGTATGATTGTATTTATTGTTTTGGATTTCCTCTAGGAGTCTTCTTGTTAGATTTTGGTCCAACTTTAGACATTGCATTTCTAAATCCAATATAGTCAGTAGCCATATCTTGTGGGAAATATCTACGAGATGCTGGATCTAACCAGTAAGCTCTATCTCTCCAAGAACCACCTTTATAAACTCTAACGTTGTCGTTAACTAAAGTTGTTCTGTCATTCGACTTGTCATATTTTTTAGTCATCTCACCTAAACTATCTACAGATATTGTATGTTTAGGAGATTCATACATTCTAAATTGATCTTCTTTACCTTCATCTTCTTCTTCAGATGAACCAAAGTCAAAACGTCTAGTTGAAGCTCTATCACCATCTCTATAGTTTCTGTTGTCAGAAGTAGAGAATTGAGTTCTTAAGTAGGTTTCATTGTCATCAACTGGAACCTGAGCAATTTGACCAGGGAAGTTTCTGGCTACAATCTTACCATTGCTTAATGTATCATAAGTAATGTTATCAGTTGTTACGATTTCAGTTGTACCGTCTTCTCCAATTTTATTTTTCATATAAACGTTACCTCTAAAGTAGTTGAAGTCATTTGCTTCGTCATCAACCATTGGTCTGTAAACATCGGCAACCCATTCAGCTACGTTACCTGCCATGTCATATAATCCAAAGTCGTTTGGAGGGTAACTTTTAACTTTATTAGTAATATCTGCACCATCATCAGACCATCCTGCGATTCCGCCATAATCTCCTTTACCTTGTTTGAAGTTAGCTAATTGGTCTCCTCTGTATTGTCTTTTTCCTGATCGTGTGTATTGTCCGTTCCAAGGGTATTTCTTTTGACCTTTGTAGATGTTGTATTCTCTGTTTCCTACTAAAGCTAATGCTGCATATTCCCATTCCGCTTCAGTTGGTAATCTGTACTCAGGTAATATTAAACCAGAATTTCTTTGTGCATAAACATTTTTTGCAGTATCTGCTACTTCTTGTCTTCCGCTTTTATTTAACTCTTTTTTAAGTACTACGTCTTCTTTACCACCAAAAGTTTGTGTAGGTGCTGCTAAGTATGTTTCAGTGCTGAATGAGGTTTCGGCTGTAACGTCTTTAACTTTTGCGTTCTTTTTTAAATATCCTTCTCTTTCAAGAATATTTTCATTAACACGGTCAGTTCTCCACTTGCTAAATTCAGTTGCTTGAATCCAATTTACACCAACTACTGGGTATTCTGCATATGCAGGATGTCTTAGGTAGTTATTTGTCATTGTTTCGTTATAACCTAAACGATTTCTCCAAACTAAAGTATCTGGAATCGCACCGGTATATATGTTTTTGTAATTTTCATCTTCTGGAGGAAAAACTGTTTTTAACCAAAACAAGTATTCAGTATACATGATATTAGTTACTTCTGTTTCATCCATAAAAAATGATTGTACATGCTGTTGATTTGGAGTGTTGTTCCAATCATGCATAGGATCATCTTGTACTTTACCCATTGTAAAAGTTCCACCTTCAACTGGAATCATTCCTGGAGGAGTTTCTTGTTGTTTGAACTTAGAGTTGAATTGAAAGCCGCCTTCTTTGTCGTTGATTTTCCAACCCGTAGCTTTTGAACCACCTTTTGTTCCTGAGCTCTTACTACAACTAGTAAAACCTATTGCTACTGACAATGCCAATATCAATTTTAAAGTCATAATTTTCTTAATTTTCATACTTTAGTAGGTAATAATTTTAGAGTCGCAAGATAATAATTATCAATTAATTTGCAACATGTTTTTAAAAAAATATTAAATATTTGTTAATCTAACTCTTTTATAACGTTTTAGCCTTTTTTTTATTGTATAAATTTAGATATATTGATTTATTTTTTTCTCTTTGTAATATATATACTAAAACTACGTTTTGTTAAGAATGAAAAAGATTTTTATTTACTTTATGTTTTTTCTTTTTGGGGTTGTCTATTCTCAAAATCAGACTAATATTTCTTTAACTTGGAGTAATTCTGTTCAATATCTCGGAGATGATGTTTATTTTGAGTTTCCGCAATTTGATAATGATTATTTTGAGTTAAATATCCCTAATAAAACTATTGGTTTTAGTTATTTATTTAAAAGTAACGGTTTTGTAGACTCTTCTTCATTAGAAATTAACTCTATTAAATATGAGATAATCCAATCGAGTTATCTTAAAAATCTCGATATTTCTAAACTGCCTAATCAGTTGAAATATTCTATTGAGTCTGTAAAAGCAAGAGAAGATATTTATTCTGTTTTAAAATTGTCTCCTATTATTAATGATAATGGTGTTTTAAAGAAAGTTATTTCTTTTAGTTTTAATTTCACTTATAATAATAATTTAAGAAATAATTCATTAGTTGTTAATTCCATTACTAATTCTGTTTTAAGTTCTGGAACATGGCATAGGTTTTATGTTGAGAAATCAGGGGTATATAAGTTATCAAAAAGTTTTTTACAGTCTTTAGGTGTTAATGTTTCGGGAGATCCAAGGAGTATTAAAATATTTGGAAATGGTGGAAGAATGTTGCCTTTATTAAATAGTACTGTTTATCCTAATGATTTAACGGAGAATGCGATTAAATTTGTAGGTGAAGAAGACGGTGTTTTTAACGATTCTGATTTTATTCTTTTTTATGCTGAAGGTGTAGATGCCTGGAACACAGAAAGTTTGACTAGTGTCAATTTATTTTCTGATAAATCTTATTTTTATGTTACGACGTCATCTGGTTCTGGTAAAAGAATAGCTTCCGCTATAGAGCCAACGGCAGCTCCAAGTTTTAGTTTTACAAATTATAATGATGTTATAACATACGAGAAGGACTTAGTTAATGCGGGTAAAGTTGGTCGAAGATGGTTTGGAGAACAGTTCAATATTAATAATGAGCAAATTTTTGAGTTTTTAATTCCGAATTTAGATCTTTCATCTCCTGTTGGGTTGAAGATAAACTTTGCTTCAAAGTCCTACGGAGTATCTTCTTTTGATGTAGAGGCTAATAATCAAACAATTGGAAGTTTAACTTTTCCTACTTTGGTTGCGTTTAGCGGTGTTGAGGGTTACGAAAGTGCTTTAAATGCTAGTTTTACTTCGTCGTCATCAACAATAAGTTTAAATCTAACTTATAACAATGGTGGGGTTCCATCATCAAATGGTTATTTAGATTTTATTAGATTGACTACAGTTAGGAATTTGTCAGGTTTTGGAGAGCAGTTTCCATTTTTTAATAATCAAGAGTTATCAAATATTGGTGTTGGACAATATAATTTTACTAATGCAAGTAATATTAATGAGGTTTGGGATGTAACAGATCGTTTTAATGTTCAAAATTATATTAATTCGTCAGGTTCTAATTTCAGTTTTAAAGTAAATTTAGGTACTGAAAAAAAATATATTGCAGTTGATTTTTCAGATACTTACTCGCCTTTAAAAGAAACGAATACGTTAGTTTCTAATCAAAACCTTAAAGGGACTATTTTTCTTAATAATTCAGGTGTCTTTGAGGATATTGATTATTTAATTATTACACCAAATAATTTATTTACACCTGCAGAAAGATTGGCTGATTTCCATAGGTTGAATTCCGGAATGAAGGTTAAAGTGGTAAGCATTGAAAGTATTTATCAGGAATTTAGTTCAGGAAAACAAGATGTTGCAGCAATAAGAAACTTTATAAAGTATGTTTATCAAAATGCTTCGAATGTTTCAAATAGAGTTAAGTATGTCAATTTATTTGGCGACGCATCTTACGATTATAAAAATAGATTATCAAGTAATACTAACATTGTTCCTGTTTTTCACGGTTTTAACCCATTGGCAAGCGAAACTAATAATATTTCTAATTTTTCTTTGTACTTGTCTTTTATGTCTGATGATTTTTATGGGCTTATGGATGATTCAGAAGGTACAATGTTAAGTGGTGCAGACGGTATTGATATTGCAGTAGGTAGAATGTTAGTTTCGTCAGTGCAACAAGCAAATGAAATGGTTGACAAAGTGATTGAATATCATGATGAAGAATCGTATGGAAGATGGAGAAATAATTATGTCATTTATTCTGATGATGCAGATGATGCTACTGATGCAACACTTCAGTTTGGATTGGATGATTTAGCGAATACTTTAGTGGATCAAAAACCATTTGTAAATGTAAAAAAAATACATACAGACGCTTATATTCAGCAAGTTGCTGCGGGTGGGGAAAGATATCCAGAAGCAAAAGCAGATTTTCTAGATAATATAGAATTAGGTGCTTTAGTTTTTAATTATTTCGGACATGGAAATGAAGAGTCTTTAGGTAGAGAGCGTTTATTTGAAAAAATTGATGCTCAAAATTTAACAAATAAATACAGGTATCCTTTATTTGTTACAATAACATGTGAATTTACTCGTTTTGATGATCCAAACAGGTTTACTGGAGGTGAATATATGTATTGGAATACAAGCGGTGGGGCTATTAGTTTAATTGCAACCACAAGGCAAATTGGTGTTACTACTGGTTTTACAATGAATAATATACTTAGTGAAGAGTTGTATGCATTTGGGTCAACTAATTATCCTACTATTGCAGAGGCTTTGCGTTTAACTAAGTTAAGAACAGGTTCAGATAATAGGCGAGTTGTCTTTTACATAGGTGACCCTGCATTAAAGTTAGCAATTCCTAAGTCTAAAGTAGTTTTAACCAAAGTTAATGATGTAGACGTGAGTTTGCCAAATGATGTGTTTAGTGCCTTAAGTTTAATGAAAGTTTCGGGAGAAGTTGTAGATGAATCTGATAATTTGATTTCTGATTATAACGGAGATTTGGCAGTTCAAATTTTCGATAAAGAAATCAATAGAAGTACATTAGGAAATAATGGTACAACTAATAGTTCTGGTCAATTAATAATTATGGATTTCACAACACTTGGAGAAACTATTTTTAGGGGAAATGCTTCTGTTGTTAATGGTAAATTCGATTTAAGTTTTGTCGTTCCTCAGGATATTAGAATTCCTATTGGGAACGGAAAAATTAGTTTTTATTCTAAAAGAAGTAATACTGTTTTAGAAGATCAGACGGGTTATAATACAGATATTCAAATTGGTGGCGTTAATACAAGTGCTCCTGCTGATAATACTCCGCCAACTGTAAGGTTGTACATGAATGACGAAAGTTTTGCTTCTGGAGGAATTACTAATTGCTCACCTTACTTACTTGCTTTTTTAGAAGATGAAAACGGAATCAATACAGCAAGTGGTATTGGTCATGATATAGTTGCTATTTTAGATGGTGATGAGTCAAATCCTTACGTTTTAAATGATTATTATGAAACAGAAAATAACGATTACACCAAAGGTAAAGTTCGTTTCCCGTTTAGGGATTTAGAATCGGGCATGCATACTATTCTTTTTAAAGCTTGGGATGTATATAATAACTTAATAACACAAGAAATTCAGTTTAATGCCGTTTGTAATGAAGATGGTTTAATAATAGAAAAAGTTTTAAATTATCCAAATCCTTTTGTAAGTTATACTGAATTTTGGTTTTCTCACAATATGCCGTTTGAGCCATTAGATGTTCAGGTACAAATTTTAACTATTTCAGGAAAACTAGTAAAAACAATAAATCAACAAGTGGTTACTGATGGTTTTTTGTGTAGAGAAATAACATGGGACGGAAAGGATGACTTTGGAGATAGAATAGGAAAAGGGGTTTATGTTTACAAGCTAACTGTTCGATCAACAACAACGGGTAAAAAAACAGAAAAATACGAGAAACTTGTAATCCTATAATAAAATATTATATTTGTTCAATTAAATTAAAATACTAAATGAAAAAAATTGCGTTTTTTTTAACCTTAATTTTAACTTGTCAGAATATTTCTGCTCAAGATGAAAATAGAGTAATTACTACTGGGGTGCCTTTCCTGCTTATTGCTGCAGATGCTCGTTCTGCGGGTATGGGAGATATGGGAGTTGCAACATCAGCAGATGTTTTTTCGCAGCAACATAATCCGGCTAAATATGCTTTTTCGTTAGATAAACAAGGTTTTTCTATAAGTTATACTCCATATTTAACAAGTATTGCAAATGATATTTCGTTAGGTCAAATAACATATTATAATAGAATAAATGAAAGAAGTGCTTTTGCAACCTCTTTCCGTTATTTTGGTTTAGGAGATATTCAATTAACTAATAACTTAGGGCAGGAAACTACTACCGTGAACCCAAATGAGTTGGCTTTGGACGGTTCATACTCTCTGAAGTTGAGTGATCAATTCGCTATGGGTATTGGAGCTCGTTTTGTGCGTTCAAATTTACAAATTGCTACAGATAATAGTGATGCTAAAGCGGCAACAAGTTTTGCCGTAGATATTGCGGCATTTTATCAATCAGAAGAGGTGGCTTATAATGATTTTAATGGTCGATGGAGAGCAGGTATTAATTTACAAAACATGGGTCCAAAAATTAATTATAACAATGATGGTAATGATGAGTTTGCAAATTTTATGCCTGCTAATTTAAGATTAGGGCTTGGTTTTGACTTTATTTTTGACGAATATAATAAAATTAGCGTAACAGGAGAGGTGACTAAATTAATGGTTCCTACACCTCCTGCAATTGTAGAAGCTGTAGATAGTGATGGTAATGGAACTATTGACGCAAGTGAAGAGGCGGCAGCTGATGACCAATACAGTCAAGATATTTCAGATTATAGAAAAACAAGTTGGGTTAGTGGAATGTTTAGTTCGTTTGGTGACGCGCCAGACGGTTTAAGTGAAGAATTTAAAGAGTTTACTTATGCATTAGGTGCAGAGTATTGGTATCAAGATTCATTTGCTTTAAGAACTGGTTATTTTCACGAAAGTGAGGTTAAAGGAGCTAGAAAATTCTTTACATTAGGAGCTGGATTTAAATATAATATTGTAAAAATTGATGTATCATATTTATTCTCTGCTTCTAAAGTAAGAAATCCATTAGAAAATACATTGCGTTTTTCTCTAACATTTAATTTTGGAGATAAATACGACGAATATTAATTATTAGATAACTAAAAAATACAATCCAAATTCTTAATTAGAATTTGGATTTTTTTTCCCTAAACATGAAAGAAATTACAATAACAACTTCATTCGTGGAGTATGAAAATTTAAATGAGTTGGATGCTTCTTCTCAAAAAATGATGCAATTAGCTATACTGGCTAGAAAAAAAGCCTATGCGCCATATTCAAAATTTACAGTAGGTTGCGCAATTCTTTTAGATAATGGCAAAGTTGTGGAAGGTTCAAACCAAGAAAATGCAGCTTACCCTTCGGGATTATGTGCAGAAAGAGTGGCTATATTTTATGCAGGAGCTAATTATCCAGATGCTAAAATTTTAAAGTTGTTTATATCAGCATCACCTGTCGATAGAGATTTAGAACAGCCAATTCCTCCATGTGGCTCTTGTAGGCAGTCAATAGCCGAGTATGAAATTAAGCAAGATCAGGATATAGAAATATATTTTATGGGAGGAATAGGAAAAATATATAAATCAAATTCTTTAAAGAACATACTTCCGTTTATGTTTGATAAAAAATATTTGTAGTTAATTGTTGTAAAAAAAACAAAATTTATTTTTTCAATAAGCTTGTAAGTAGTATTTTTGCTTTTTGTACCTTTTTGTAACATCTGAATAGCGATGAGTGCAAAATTCAATTTAATTAAAAAATAATGAAACCAATAACAAAAGAGGTTTACCTTAAGTGGTATGAGGATATGCAATTGTGGAGAAAGTTTGAAGACAAGCTGGCTGCTCTATATATTCAACAAAAAGTAAGAGGATTTCTTCATTTATATAATGGTCAAGAAGCGGTTTTAGCAGGAGCACTTCATGCTATGGACTTGTCAAAAGATAAAATGATTACAGCTTACCGTAATCACGTTCAGCCTATTGGTATGGGTGTAGATCCAAGAAATGTTATGGCGGAATTATTAGGAAAAGTTACTGGTACTTCAAAAGGAATGGGTGGATCAATGCATATTTTTTCAAAAGAGCATGGCTTTTATGGAGGACATGGAATTGTTGGAGCTCAAATTCCAGTAGGAGCAGGAATTGCTTTTGCAGATAAATATTTTGAAACAGGCGGAGTTACGTTAACTTATTTTGGAGACGGAGCTGCTCGTCAAGGATCTTTACACGAAGCTTTTAATATGGCCATGTTATGGAAACTACCAGTTGTATTTATCGTTGAAAACAATGGATATGCAATGGGAACTTCTGTTGAAAGAACAGCAAATCATACCGATATTTGGAAATTAGGTTTAGGTTACGAAATGCCTTGTGGTCCTGTAGATGCTATGAATCCTGTAAAGGTTGCAGAAGCTATGCACGAAGCTATGGAAAGAGCACGTCGTGGTGATGGACCAACATTCTTAGAAATGAAAACATACCGTTATAGAGGTCACTCTATGTCTGATGCTCAACTTTATAGAACGAAAGATGAAGTAGAGGAATATAAAAAAATCGACCCTATTACGCAGATATTAGATATTATCAAAGAAAACAATTATGCTTCTGAAAGTGAAATTGAAGAAATTGATCAAAGAGTAAAGGATTTAGTTGAAGAATGTGCAACATTTGCTGAAGAATCTGATTATCCAGATGTTCAGCAACTGTATGATGTTGTTTACGAACAAGAAAATTACCCATTCATTCCTCATAAATTATAAGCTATGGCAGAAATTATTACAATGCCGCGTTTGAGCGATACAATGACTGAAGGAGTTGTAGCAACTTGGCTTAAAAAAGTTGGTGATAAAATTTCAGAAGGAGATATGCTTGCTGAAATTGAAACAGATAAAGCAACAATGGAGTTTGAGTCTTTCAATGAAGGAACGTTGTTGTATATTGGAATTCAAGAAGGTGAATCTGCACCTGTTGATTCTTTATTGGCTATTATTGGAAAAGAAGGAGAGGATATTTCTGCATTATTAAGTAAGGCTTCTACATCTAAACCAGCTAATGAAGAAGAAATAAAACAAGATGTTGTTTCAGAAAATCTAGATATAAAAGTACCTGAGGGAGTTATTGTAGTTACTATGCCAAGGCTAAGTGATACAATGACTGATGGAACTGTTGCAACTTGGTTGAAAAAAATTGGAGACGTAGTTTCAGAAGGAGATATTCTTGCAGAAATTGAAACTGACAAAGCTACAATGGAGTTTGAATCTTTTAATGCAGGCACATTATTGTATATTGGTGTTGAAGAAGGAAAAACTGCTCCTGTAGATTCTATTTTAGCAATTTTAGGCCCTGCTGGAACTGATGTTTCTGCTATCGCAGCTAACTATAAAGTTGGTGGTGCATCATCTGAAGCGCCAAAAAAGGCTGTTTCAGAAACTCCTATTATAAACTCAAATACGCCTTCAAATGTTGCGGTTGTAGCAAATGATGGAGGAAGAATTTTAGCTTCACCGTTAGCAAAAAAAATAGCACAAGAAAAAGGAATTAATTTAGCGCAAGTTTCGGGCTCTGGAGAAAACGGTAGAATCGTTAAAAGCGATGTCGAAAATTTCACACCTTCTGTAACGAGTTCAAATACAACTCAAGCTGTAACTCAAGCTACAAATGCAGTTGCTTCAGTGCAACCATTTGTTCCAGCTGGAGAAATGTTTCAAGAAGAAATTAAAAACTCTCAAATGCGTAAAACGATTGCGCGTCGTTTAGCCGAATCTAAATTTACTGCACCTCATTATTATTTAACAATTGAGTTAGATATGGACAATGCAATTGCATCAAGAGGAGTAATCAATACTTTACCAGATACAAAAGTGTCTTTTAATGATATGGTAGTTAAAGCGTCAGCAATGGCGTTGAAAAAACATCCACAAGTAAATTCTCAATGGAGAGAAGACGCAATGGTAATCAATCACCATGTGAATATTGGTGTTGCCGTAGCTGTTGAAGATGGTTTAATGGTTCCTGTTTTGAAATTTACAGACCAAATGAGTTTGTCTCAAATTGGTGCTTCTGTGAAAGATTTAGCAGGTAAAGCAAAATCTAAAAAAATTCAGCCTTCAGAAATGGAAGGAAGTACGTTTACAATTTCTAATTTAGGAATGTTTGGTATTCAATCATTTACTTCAATCATTAATCAACCCAATTCAGCAATTTTATCAGTTGGTGCAATTGTTGAAAAACCAGTGGTTAAAAACGGACAAATTGTTGTAGGTAATACAATGGTTGTTACTTTAGCTTGCGACCACAGAACGGTAGATGGTGCAACAGGAGCTCAATTCTTACAAACGTTTAAAGCGTTTATGGAAAATCCTGTTACTATGTTAGCATAAATTATAGTTAATATTTATATTTAAAATCCCAACATTTGTTGGGATTTTTTTATTTTTACAAAAATAGATTTTATGAAGAATTTCTTATTTCTTACTGCGCTTTTAGTGCTTTCTTGTAAAACCAATCAAGTAGTTAATGATTCGAAAGAAACAAATGCTGTTTCAATAATCAATTTTTCAAAGCCAGAAAGTGTTGCCAAAACATTATCTTTTTTAGCTTCAGATGATTTAGAAGGAAGAGATTCTGGAAGTGAAGGAATTGAAAAAGCGAGTGTTTTTTTAGAAAATATGCTAAAAGAAAACGGAGTTAAACCTTATTTCAAAACCTATCGCGATACGCTTTCAAACTTTAGTAAAACTTCTTATAATATTGTAGGTTATATAGAAGGAACTGATTTAAAACTAAAAGATGAGTTTGTAATTATTGGTGCGCATTATGATCACATAGGTAAAATAGCAGCAGTTAACGGTGATGATATTGGGAATGGCGCAAATGATAATGCTTCAGGTACAACGGCAGTTACAGAGGTGATGAAGTATTTTGCCAAAAGTAAAACGAATAAAAGAAGTATTTTGTTTGTGTTTTTCTCTGCAGAAGAAAAAGGATTGTTAGGTTCGAAACATTTAGCAAAGAAATTAAATGATCAAAATATAGATTTGTATTTTATGTTCAATTATGAAATGATTGGCGTTAAAATGAATAGAGATGATATGCTCTTGTATTTAACTGGTTTTGGGAGAAGTAATATGGCGCAAATTATGAATGAATATGCAGGTGAAAAATTAATAGGATACATTCCTGCAGAAACACAATATCAATTATTTAGAGCTTCGGATAATTATCCGTTTTATACCGAATTTGATGTGCCAGCGCAAACGGTTTCAACTTTCGACTTTGAAAACTTCGATTTTTATCACCAACCAGATGATGAATTTGAGTTAATGGATACGGCTCATATTACAAATGTGATAAATAAAACGATTCCTGTTTTAGAAAAAATGATGAACGCAGATACTAAAGAAATTCAATTAAAAAAATAATGAAAAACATAATTATAACAGGAACTTCTAGAGGAATTGGCTACGAACTGGCTTTGCAATTTGCTAATGAAGGTCATCAGGTTTTGGTTATTTCTAGAAAAACACCTCCAGAATTTATTAAGCACCAAAACATCACTTGTCTTTCAATTGATATGTCAGATAAAGAGCAATTTGTTCAAGTGGATAATTTTCTAAAGTCAACATGGAAAAAAGTCGATATAGTTATTAACAATGCAGGAAGTTTATTGAATAAACCATTTGAAGAAATTTCTTTTACCGATTTTGAAAATGTGTATAAAGTAAATGTTTTTGCTGTGGCCGAATTAACACGTGTTTGTATTCCATTTATGCAAAAAGGGAGTCATGTTGTTACAATTAGTTCTATGGGCGGAATTCAAGGAAGCATGAAGTTTCCAGGTTTAGCAGCTTACTCTTCTAGTAAAGGTGCGGTAATTACATTGTCTGAATTATTAGCTGAAGAATATAAAGAACAAGGTTTTGCTTTTAATGTTTTAGCTCTTGGAGCTGTAAATACCGAAATGCTACAAGAAGCTTTTCCAGGATATGAAGCACCAATTTCAGCAAAAGAAATGGCAAACTATATTCACGACTTTTCGTTAAACGGAAATAAATTTTATAACGGAAAAGTTTTACAGGTTTCATCAACAACTCCATAGAATAGCTTGAGTAACGTTTTACAAAAATATCTTCCTGAACACGCTGTTCAATCCTGTTTTGAATTGATCAAAGCAAATCACGTACATTTAAAAATTGTAAATGAACGCGTTACTCGTCATGGTGATTATAGAAAAGACGCACAGGGTTATCATTTAATTACGGTTAATGCTAATTTGAATAAATATCGTTTTTTAATGACATTGATTCATGAAATTGCACATTTAGTTGCTTTTGAAAAATATGGACGATATATAAAACCTCATGGAAATGAATGGAAACTCACTTTTCAAAAATTAATGGTTCCGTTTATACGACCAGAAATATTTCCTAATCAATTATTACCCTTATTAGCACGTCATTTTAGAAATCCTAAGGCTAGTAGTGATACTGATGCAACTTTATCTTTAGCATTAAAGCAGTTTGATGCAGAAGAAAACGATAAAAATTATATATTTGAATTACCATACGGAAGTCACTTTAGAATTCATAATGGTAGAATTTTTAAAAAAATAGCACTTAGAGTTAAGCGATATGAGTGTGTGGAATTAAGTACAGGAAGGATTTTTTTGTTTCAGCCTAATGCTGAGGTAGAACTTTTACCAAGTTAGTCGCTTTAAAAACTTTGAAATTTAAAAAATGAATAAAAATTATTACGCAATATTAATGGCTGGAGGAGTTGGTTCTCGTTTTTGGCCAGTAAGTACAACCGATTTTCCTAAACAATTTCACGATATGTTAGGAACTGGCGATACGTTAATTCAAAAAACATTCAGCAGATTATCTCAAATAATTCCCAAAGAAAATATTCTAATTCTTACGAATGAACGCTATAATAGTTTAGTTTTAGAGCAATTGCCAATGGTAAAACAAGAGCAAATTGTTTTAGAGCCAGCCATGCGAAATACGGCTCCCTGTATTTTGTATGCTTCGTTGAAAATTAAAAAACAAAATCCAAATGCAGTTGTAGTTGTTGCTCCTAGTGATCATTGGATTGAAGATGAAATGCAGTTTGTGGCTAATATTCAACGTTCGTTTGATTTTTGTGAAATGCAAGAATCATTAATGACCTTAGGAATTGTTCCAACTTTTCCAAATACGGGTTATGGTTATATTGAATTTGATAAATTAGATAGTAGACCTATAAAAAAAGTAGTTCAGTTTAGAGAAAAACCAGATTATCATACAGCAAAGCAATTTATTCAAAGTCGTAATTATTTGTGGAATGCAGGAATTTTTATTTGGAGTATTAAAACAGTTTTAGAAGCTTTTGAAATATTTCAACCTAAAATGTATGCTCATTTTATGAATGGTTATGAAGTCTATAATTCAGATAAAGAAAAAGCGTTTATTGATGAACAATATCCTTTAGCGGAGAATATTTCTATAGATTATGCTATTCTTGAGAAAGCCGAAAATGTATTTGTTTTACCAGCAACTTTTGATTGGAATGATTTAGGAACTTGGGGTTCATTATATGATAAGTTGCCAAAAGATAAAAATGAAAATGCTATTGTTAACGCTAAAGTATTATTAGAAAATGCGACTAATAATATCATTAGAACTGATGGTAAGAAAACTGTTGTAATTGACGGATTGAATGATTATATTGTTGTAGATAGAGATAATGTGTTAATGATTTATCCAAAGAGTAAAGAACAAGATATTAAAAAAATAGTTTCAAAACTTAATTAATTAAAAATGGAAAATAATCAAGATTCTAACATTAATATTTTAGCAGTTATTAAAAAGTATTTATTAGAGATTTTCGACATTTCTTCAGATACTGATAAAGAAGCAACTATTGAAGATGTTAAAAACGGAATATACGTAAAAGGTCAAACTGCTTGGGTTTTGATTTTTTCTATTTTAATTGCCTCTGCAGGATTGAATACTAGTTCAACAGCTGTAGTAATTGGTGCCATGTTAATTTCGCCTTTAATGGGGCCTATTTTAGGAATGGGACTTTCATTAGGAATTAATGATATTGACTTTTTAAGAAAAGCACTAAAGAATTTTGGTGTTATGGTAATTCTTAGTTTGCTAACTTCTTTTTTGTTTTTTAGTATTCCAATGTTTCAAGACGAAACGCCTGAACTTGTTGCTCGTACTTTTCCAGATGTTCGTGATGTTATTATTGCACTGTCAGGTGGTTTAGCTTTAATTGTTGCACTCAGCAGAAGAAATAAATCTTTAAACACAATTGCAGGTGTTGCTATTGCAACTGCCTTAATGCCGCCACTTTGTACTGCTGGCTACGGCTTAGCAACGGGTAAATGGAATTTCTTTGGAGGTGCCCTATTTTTATTCTCAATTAATACTGTTTTTATTGCTTCAGCTACTTTTGTAGTAGTTCGGTTTTTAAAGTTTCCTTACGAAGCGTATGCAAATTCTCAAAGAAGAAAAAGAATTTCTCAAATAATTACAATTTTTGCAATTGCTATTTTGATTCCAAGTGTTTATATGTTTTATAATTTGTATAAAAAATCAGATTTTAATCAAAAAGTAGCCAATTTAATTGAAAGCGTAAAAACAGAGCAAGGAATTTTAATTTTAGATGTTAACACTGACTATTCAGCTAAAAAAATTGAATTTGCAGTGATAGGAAAAAGCCTTTCGAATGAGGATATTGCTCAGTTTAAAGAAGAAATGAAGCAAATGGGCTATGAGAATTGTGACTTTAAAGTACTACAAAACGCAGGAAATATTGAAACAATAAATAAAATTAACGAAATAGAATCCTCTTTTTTATCTAACCAACAATTATTAGTTAAGAAAGACGCCATTTTATTAGAAAAAGACAGGGAAATTTTCGATTTAAAGAATCAATTAATTGTAAAAAAAGAAGAAACATTTCCTTTTAATGAAATTGCCAATGAAATTAAGTCTTTGCAAAATGAAATTACTGAAGTCGCTTTTGCAAACTCAATAACAACAAACTTTACAACGACTGATACAATTCCTGTTTTTCACATAAAATTCAATAAAAATGTAAAGAGTAAGGAAAAATTAGAAAGCACTAAATCGCTTCAAAATTGGTTGCGTACAAAAATGAAAAATGAAAAAATTATTGTAGAAGAGAATGACTAATTAGTATCGTCTTCTAAATACATTTTTCGAACTCTTTTAAATAATTCAGATGAATAAACAAAATCGGTAACCGCTTCATTATCTGTTTTAAAAATTTCTTTGTTAGAACCTTCCCATTCTAATAAGCCGTTTTTAAGAAACGTAATTTTTTCGCCAATTTCCATAACCGAATTCATATCATGTGTATTAATAACGGTTGTAATGTTGTATTCTTTTGTAATTTCCTGAATTAAATTGTCAATTACAATGGCAGTTTTAGGATCTAAACCAGAGTTAGGTTCGTCACAAAAAAGATATTTCGGATTATTTACAATTGCTCTTCCTATAGCAACACGTTTTTGCATTCCGCCAGAAATTTCAGAAGGCTTTTTAGTATGTGCATTGATTAGGTTTACTCTTTCAATAACAAAGTCTACACGTTCTTTAATTTCTTTTGGTGTTTTATTTGAAAACATTTTCAATGGAAAACCAATGTTTTCTTCAACAGTCATACTATCAAATAGTGCGCTTCCTTGAAAAACCATTCCTATTTCTGTTCTTAAAGCACGTTTTTCATCATTTGATAAATCGCTATAAATTCTTCCGTCAAAAGAAATAGTTCCGGCTTCAGGTGTGTGAATTCCTAAAAGCGATTTTAAGAAAACTGTTTTTCCCGAACCACTTTGACCAATAATTAAATTAGTTTGTCCGGCTTCAAAACGAGTGCTAATTCCTTTTAATACTTTTTGATCACCAAAAGTTTTTTCTAAATTCTTAACTTCTATCATGAGCTTAAAAGTATTTGTGTTAAAATATAATTCATTAAAATGATCACTACCGATGTCCAAACAAATGAAACTGTACTTGCTTTTCCTACTTCAAGTGCTCCTCCTTTCATGTAAAAACCATGAAAAGACGGTATTGTTGCTAAAATTATAGCAAAAACAATCGTTTTAATAAAAGCATAAACAATATGAAAAGGAATAAAATCTACTTGAATACCGTTTATAAACTCTCCACTAGAAGAAAAACCGCCATAAACGGCAGCAATCCAACCGCCAAAAACACCTAAAAACATACTAATTCCAATTACAAACGGATATAATAGAAGTGCAATTATTTTTGGAAAAACTAAGTAATTTAATGAATTTACACCCATAACTTCAAGAGCATCTATTTGCTCCGTTACACGCATAGTTCCAATGCTAGATGTAATGAATGAACCCATTTTACCAGCCATAATAATAGAAATAAAAGTAGGAGCAAACTCTAAAACAATCGATTGTCTGGTTGCAAAACCAATTAAATATTTAGGAATTAACGGATTAGTTAAGTTTAAGGCAGTTTGTATAGAAACAACACCACCAACGAAAAAAGAAATAAAAGCAACGATTCCAAGCGAATCAATAATTAGATCATCAATTTCTTTTAAAATTAGTTGTTTCATTACGCTCCATTTGGTAGGTTTATTAAAAACCTCTTTTAGCATAATGAAATATTTTCCTATTTGCGATAAATATCGAACGAGCATCATAGTGTATGAAATATCTTCAAAAATAGTAATTTAAGACGAGTTTTAAAGGAAGTGTAGTAAGTTTTTTTGGCGTAACCCTAAAGGGCCGTGTCATTCGCTATATCTTTTATTTCGTAAACTACATAAAAGGATGCCGCTACTACCACTTACGCAATTCGTTGCATTTAAAACAACTTCTCTTTTATTTTTTTCCAACGATATTTTCTAATAAATTTCGCTTGTTCTTCAGAAACTAATAATTCTATATTAGAAGATTTTGCCTTCCAAAAACCATTCATATAATCTATAAACAGTAAAGGTTTATTTTTTCGTAACGCTAGTTTTAAAGAAGCAATAAAAGTAATAGTGAATCCATAGCCTAGCCTGTAAAAAGCTTCGCCTTGTTTGTAACGTGCTGTTTTATTATAATTCGCTCCTGTTGGTTTTAAATGTTTTACGTGCAAGCTTTGGTCAGTAACCACTTTCCAATTGTAAAATTTACATAGCAATTCATCAACAGTGTCCCAACCCATAGCTGGTTTTAATCCGCCAATTTGCTTAAAACACCCTTTTCGATACGCTTTAAATGCCCCACGAATATGATCTTTATCGGTTAAATTTTCTAAAAACCATTCTCCGTTTTTTTCAATGTAAGCAAAACCGCCAACCATTCCAATTGTAGCATCGGACTGAAAATGTTGTATTATGGTTTCAAAATAATTGTTTGGAAAAATTAAATCGGCATCTGCTTTTACAATAAAATCATAATTATCGTCAATATGTTTTTCTCCTTCATGAAAAGCCTGAATCACTTTGCTTCCTGGTAAATGTATTGCGTCTGATTTTTTTTCAATTAACGAAATAAACGTATTTTTTTCGGCAAAAGCCAAAACTATTTCAGCAGTTGTATCTGAAGAATTATCGTTTACAACAACAATTTTATTTGGTAAAACGGTTTGATTCAAAAGGGAATCTAATGTTAAACTAATAAATTGTTCTTCGTTATGTGCTGGAATTATGATGTAAAAATTCATGAATTTTTTCGGTAAAATAGGATTCCTCCTTACAAAAGTAAACAAATAGTTAATTACAGAATAAATATCAGTATTTTTGTTTGGTAAAATGAATTTTGTGGAAAAAAAAATAGTTGTAATAATTGTCACTTATAATGGAGCTAAATGGTTGAAAAAATGTTTTCAGTCATTAGAAGAATCTTCTTATAAAGTAAATACGATTGTGGTAGATAACAATTCTACTGATAATTCTACTGAAATTATCCAATCTTTTCCTAAGATACAATTGATTCAATCTGCTGAAAACTTAGGTTTTGGTAAAGCCAATAATCTTGGAATTCAAAAAGCCTTAGAACTTGGTGCTGATTATGTTTTTTTATTAAATCAAGACACTTGGGTTTTTCCGGAAACAATTTCAAACTTAGTCGTAGTTGCAGAAACTAATGAAAAATACGGAATTGTAAGTCCGCTTCATTATTCTGGGGATGAAGTTCATCTTGATGAAAGCTTTGAAACGTATTGCAAAAGAAAAACAAAGTCAATTTCAGATAATATTGATGAAGTTCCGTTTGTAAATGCAGCAGCTTGGTTGCTTTCAAAAAAGACAATTGAAAGAGTCGGCTATTTTGAGCCTATGTTTCAACATTATGGAGAAGACAGGAATTATACCGATAGGATTTTGTTTCACAAATGCAAAACGGTTGTTGTTAAAAATTCAAGAATTTGCCACGATAGAATTATTACACGTAACTTTAAAAAAGATTGTACGCAAGCAAAATTTAAAATCTTAGCTGAGGTTTTAAACCCAAGTAACAATATTATAATTAGTTATTTAAAAGGATTCAAGTCGGTTTTTGGATTGCCTAAATATTTTTTAAAGTTTTATTCATTTTCGAAAGTACTTACTATGTTTTTACAATTATTAGGATATTATGCGCTTTTGAAATTTCATTTTATCACCATTATTAAAGCACGAAGAAGTTATAAATAATGCAAGAAAACAATACACATAAGCAAGCTTTTTGGTTTACCATAATTAATTATGTGGGAATAGTTATTGGAGTTGTTTCAACGATATTTGTGTATCCAAATGACAAAGAATTTTTAGGAATTGTGCGTTATGTAGACAGTATAGCGCAAATTCTATTTCCAATAATGGTTTTTGGTGGAGCACAAGCTTTAATTCATTTTTATCCTGATTTATCTGAATCAAATAGAATGCAACTTTTTAAGTTTGGAATTAGAACCATCTTGCTTGTAAGTTGTATTCTTTTTTTTGTTTTATTTTTAGGAAATCAATTTGTTGATTGGGACAATTATCAGTACGTTTTTTATGCTTTTCCTATTGCTTTTTCATTAGCATTTGTAGAGCTTTTTAAACGTCAGGCAACTAATTTACAAAAGCTGTCGATACCAACATTTTATGAAAAAATCATTCCTAAGTTAGCTTTGCCATTTGTTTTTATTTTATTGCTTTCGGGATATTTTGATGTTATAAGTAGTTTGGTCGCTTTTATAATTTCTTATTTTATTTTATTGGTTTTACTCTCGGTTTATTTGTTTGGACAATATAAAATCAATATGAATTTTGACTTTAGTTCTTTGTTTAGCCAAATTTCTAAAAAGGAGTATTATAAATACAGTTTTTATTCTTTTGTAGGCAGCTTTGGTTCTTTTTTTGCTTTTAGAGTAGATTCTTTTATGATTCCGGAATTTCTCTCATTTGAAGCAAATGGAACTTATTCAATAGGAGTGATGTTAGCTTCTGCATTAGCAATTCCAGCAACAGGAATGTATGCTATTTATGCGCCACAAGTTTCTTCACTTATAAAAAGTGGCAACATTAAAGTATTAGGAGAAAAATATATTGAAACTTCTAAATTGTTGTTTTTTGTTGGTGCAGTTTTGTTTGGTTGTATAATTTTAGGAATTGATTCATTGTTCCAAACGCTTCCTACTTATGATAAATTAGTCGATTCTATTCCAATAATTATAATTTTAGGAGTAAATGTATTATTCAATATGGCAACAGGCTTTAATTCTGAGATTATTTCTTATTCAAAATATTTCCGATTTAATATAATATCTGTATTAGTTTTAGTACTTATAAACATAAGTCTAAATGTTTATTTCTTAACACAAACAAATCTTGGAATTATCGGAGTAGCTTTTGCATCTTTAATTGCAATGACTTTATTTAATAGCTTTAAATTGTATTTTATTTACTCAAAATTTGGGATACTTCCATTCGATAAAAAATACGCTCAGCTATTTTTTGTTATACTAGTTATAACATCGGCAATTTACTTTTTACCTGAGTTTTCAAATCACTTTGTAAATTTATTCTTTAAAACTGGATTGAATATTGCTTTAATAGTATGGCTAACGTATAAATTAAAGTTTGTTTTTAGTTTAAATTTTTGGATAGATAAATTAATTAATATTGGTAAACAAAAGCATTAATATTCATTCCTGCACCAACCGAAGCAAAAATTAAATAATCGCCTTTTTGAATTGATTGATTTTCTATTTCACCATTTGTAAGTAAATCAAAAAGCGTTGGAACAGTCGCAACACTTGAGTTTCCAAGTTTATGAATACTCATTGGCATAATGTTTTCTGGCATCTCTTGATCATATAATTTGTAGAAACGACTTACAATTGCCTCATCCATTTTTTCATTTGCTTGGTGAATCAATATTTTTTTAATTTGATTTATACTTACTCCACTTTTATCTAAACAGTCTTTCATTGCTAAAGGAACATTTGTAAGTGCAAATTCATAAATTTTACGTCCGTACATTTTTATATACCTTACATGAGGATCAAGGTTTTTATTGAATGACTCTCCAAAATATAAATAATTAGCTTCATCAATTGCAAATGTTGCAGATTCGGTTGCTAAAATTCCTCCATTATCTAAAGTTGCTTCGATAATTGTAGCCCCAGCTCCATCTGAATAAATCATAGAATCTCTATCGTGAATATCAACAACTCTTGACAAGGTTTCTGATCCAATTACTAAGCATTTTTTTGCCATCCCTGCTTTTATAAACGCGGTTGCTTGGATTGTTGCTTCAATCCAACCTGGGCACCCAAAAAGTATGTCGTAAGCCACGCATTTAGGATTTTTTATCGCTAATTTTTGTTTTACTCTAGAAGCTAAACTTGGAACAGTATCAGACTGAATTGTATTGTGTTTTATATCACCGTAGTTGTGAGCAAATATGATGTAATCTAAAGTTTCAGGGTCAATTTTTGCATTTTTAATAGCTTTTTTTGAAGCAATAAAAGCCATGTCAGAATTGTTCATATCTGCTGTAGCATATCTTCTTTCTTGAATACCTGTAATTTCTACAAATTTTCTTGCGATTACTTCGTTAGAAGCTTTAAAATTTGTTCCGTCTTCATTTAAGAATTCATGTTTAGAAAAATCTTCATTTGTTACTCTTAAAGATGGAATATAACTTCCTGAACCTGTGATTTTAATTTGCATTAGTGAGAGTTTAATTTGCTAAAATACTGATTAATATTTTAATACTACGTTTAAAAGTACTATGCATGCATATTATTGTGAAATTGATAGAATAATGTTTTTAAATTATTAATAACGCAATCTTTAATGCTTTTATTGAAATTTAATTTGCATTACCGTTGCCATGCTTAAAGCATTGGTTTTCATTTGTTCAGCATATTTACCTTCAAAGTGCGAATTGATTGTAGTATAAAGGTGTTCCAGCCAAGTGTCAAAATGTTCTTTTTTTAAAGCTTGTTTTTCATGTAAATCTTTATGAATTTGAAACATATTATTGCTATAACCACCTTTCATAAATAAAGATTGTTCCCAAAAAGTAGCCAAAATTTCAAAATGATGTTCTAAATGTTTATCAGTATCAGTAATTTTTGTAAAGTAAAAACTGATTGTGTCGTCTTTCAGAAGTTTATCATAAAATTCTTTCATGATTAAAAGAATGTCATCTCTAGTTTCAATATCATTCATTTTTTTAATTTTAGACAAAGTTAGTATTCTTGCACTTCTATTGTCTGACATTTATCATAAAAAAGAAAAAGGTTTCAAAAATAAATTTGAAACCTTTTCTATATTCTAATCACTGATGATTATTTTATTTTACATATATGCTTCAATAGGAGCACAACTACATACTAAGTTACGGTCTCCATACGTTTCGTCTACACGACGAACACTTGGCCAAAATTTATTGTCAGCTACATATTCTAACGGATAAGCGGCTTTTTCTCTTGAATATGGCAATGTCCAAGTATCTGCAGTCAACATGTTTAATGTATGAGGAGCATTTTTTAGAACATTATTTGGTTCTTCAATAGTTGCATCTTCAATTTCTTTACGAATAGAAATCATAGCGTCACAAAATCTGTCTAATTCAGAAACATCTTCAGACTCAGTTGGCTCAACCATTAAAGTTCCAGCTACTGGAAAAGAAACTGTTGGAGCATGGAAACCATAATCCATTAATCGTTTTGCAATATCAGTTACTTCAATGCCTTTAGCTTTGAAAGCTCTACAATCTAAAATCATTTCGTGAGCAGCTCTTCCTTTTTCACCAGAATATAAAATTGGATAATGCTCTTCTAAACGTGCTTTCATGTAATTTGCATTTAGAATAGCATATTTTGTTGCATTTGTAATTCCTTCTGCACCTAACATACATATATAGCCATAAGAAATCAAACAAACTAAAGCTGAACCATAAGGAGCCCCAGAAATAGCAGTAATTGCTTTTTCACCACCAACATTTACCAATGGATTACTTGGTAAGAAAGGAACTAATTTTTCGTTCACACAAATTGGTCCAACACCTGGTCCACCACCACCATGAGGAATAGCAAATGTTTTATGTAAATTCAAGTGACAAACATCAGCACCAATTGTAGCAGGATTTGTTAGTCCAACTTGTGCATTCATATTTGCACCATCCATATAAACTAAACCACCATTATCGTGAATAATTTGAGTGATTTCCCTAATAGCACTTTCAAAAACACCATGAGTAGAAGGATAAGTTACCATTAAACATGATAATTCATCTTTATATTGTATTGCTTTTTCTCTCACATCTTCTACATCGATATTACCATTTTCCATAGTTTTGGTAACGATGATTTTCATTCCTGCCATTGCTGCAGATGCTGGATTGGTTCCGTGAGCTGAAGCAGGAATTAAACAAACCGTTCTTTGGTCATCTCCTCTTGATTGGTGATAAGCTCGAATAGCCATTAAACCAGCATATTCTCCTTGAGCACCAGAATTGGGTTGTAATGTTGTACCTGCAAAACCTGTAATTACATTTAATTGGTGTTCTAATTTCTTAAGTATTTTTGTGTAACCTTGCACTTGGTCTAATGGAGCAAATGGGTGAATGGTGTTCCAATAAGGCATACTTAAAGGTAACATTTCAGCTGCTGCATTTAATTTCATTGTACAAGAACCTAAAGCAATCATGGAGTGATTTAAAGATAAATCTTTACGTTCTAATTTTTTTATGTAACGCATCAAACTAGTTTCAGAATGATACTTGTTGAATACTTCATGCGTTAAGAATTCCGATTTTCTGTTTAAGTGCATCGGATAATTGTTTTCCAATACATATTCAGAAACTTCAAAAGCTTCTTTTCCAACTGCTTCAGCGAAAATGGCAATTACTTCATTAACATCACTAAATAAAATCGTTTCGTTTAAAGAAATTGAAATTGTTTCATCATCAATGTAGAAGAAATTTACTTCTTTACTTTCGGCAATAGCTTTTACTTTTTTAGCATCAGCTTTCACTACAATTGTGTCGAAAAATGAAGTATTTGTTTGATAAACACCCAACTTATTCAATGCATCAGCTAGAGTAGAAGCCATTCCGTGAACTTTATCTGCGATGTATCGTAAACCATTTGGTCCGTGATAAACCGCAAACATTCCAGCCATAACTGACAATAAAACTTGCGCTGTACAGATGTTAGATGTCGCTTTTTCACGTTTTATATGTTGTTCACGTGTTTGTAATGCCATACGTAAGGCACGATTACCATCAGCATCTTGCGAAACTCCTATAATTCTTCCTGGCATCGAGCGTTTGTATTCTTCTTTTGTAGCAAAATAAGCTGCGTGTGGTCCGCCGTAGCCCATTGGGATTCCGAAACGTTGAGTTGTTCCTACTACTACATCAGCGCCCATTTCACCTGGAGGCGTTAATTTTACTAAAGATAAAATATCAGCAGCAACCGCTACTTTTATTTCGTTTTCATTGGCTTTTTTTATGAAATCAGCATAATCATAAACTTGACCATATTTTCCTGGGTATTGTAAAATTGCACCAAAAAAGTCACTAGAAAAATCAAATTCTTGGTGGTTTCCAATAACTAATTCCACTCCAATTGGAGTAGAACGCGTTTGCAATACAGATAAAGTTTGAGGCAAAATTTCTTCAGAAACGAAGAATTTACACACATTATTTTTCTTTTGGTCACGTGAGCGAACATCAAATAATAAAGCCATTGCTTCAGCAGCAGCAGTACTTTCGTCTAATAAAGATGCATTTGCGATTTCCATTCCAGTCAATTCGATAACTGTAGTTTGGAAATTTAAGATAGCTTCTAAACGACCTTGAGCAATTTCTGCCTGATAAGGTGTATAAGCTGTATACCATCCTGGATTTTCAAAAATATTTCTTTGAATTGCAGGAGGAACAATGGTTGGGTGATATCCTAGACCAATATATGATTTAAAAACTTTATTTGTTCTTCCTAATAAACGAATATGATTTGCATATTCATATTCAGTCATGATATGTTCTAATTCCAATGGTTCTTTTAGGCGAATGTCCGATGGAATTGTTTCAAATATTAATTGATCTAATGTTTCAACACCAATAGTGTCTAACATTTTTGGCAAATCGTTTTCTCTTGGTCCTAAGTGTCTTAAGGCAAATGAATCTGTTTTCATAATCAAATAGCTGTAGGTTTATTCAGTTGTGTATTTGTTTGGCAAAAGTAATTATTAATCTCGTAATAATTTTGATTTAGAAAGCTATTTTTTGTGATTTTATGAACTAAATAGCATTCTTATTAACACATTGCTTATTTTTGTTTCATGCGAATTTTTAAAAACATTCTTGATTTTTATATTGAAAGTAGTCTCCATGTTGCTTTGGCGGTTTATGCATTAATTCGTGTAACTTTTTTTAAGTTAAACATTCCTTATGATGAACCGGTTGCTTATTTTGGTTTTTACGGAACAGTGGTGGGTTATAATTTTATAAAATATGATGAACTAGCAAGAATAAAAAAAGTAGAATTGACAACCAAATTTAAGTTAATCATTGCTTTAAGTGTCATGTCATTTTTTGCCTCTGTATTTTATTTTTTAAAACTTACTTTTTTTACACAATCAATTGGCATACTGGTGCTTTTAATTACAATTTTATATACTCTTCCCTTATTTCCTAAAAGAGAAAATATGAGAAATTGGAGTGGAATTAAAATTTATTTGGTAGCAATTGCATGGGTTGGTGTTACAGTTGTGTTGCCTGTTGTGAATAAAGAATTAGACTTTTCTTTTCAAATTGCTTTTAAATGTTTTCAGCGATTTTTGTTTGTTTTTATTCTGATGTTACTGTTTGAAATAATTGATTTACAGTTTGATGCAATTCCTTTGAAGACAATTCCTCAACGAATTGGAATTCAAAAGACTAAACTTATTAACTATTTGTTAATTGTGTTTTTTTTGTTACTTGAGTTTTTTACACCTAATTTTAATGGTAATCAATTTGTAGTTTCACTATTCGTTTCTTTTATTTTATTTGTTTTTACTTTTTTTGCAAATTCAAATAGAAATAAATACTATACTTCGTTTTGGGTTGAAAGTGTGCCTTTCTTTTGGTTGGTTTTATTGTTGGTTTTTAAATAAAAAAAACCGAAGTAGTGATACTTCGGTTTATAAATATCCAATAATCTAATACTCTATAACAACCCAGCTCTTTTCAACAAAGCCTCTGGTTTTGGTTCTTGACCTCTAAATTTTTTATACAATTCCATTGGTAACTCAGTTCCGCCTTTAGAAAGTACATTTTCTTTGAATTTTGTAGCCACTTCTTTATTGAAAATTCCTTTTTCTTGGAAATAAGCAAAAGCATCTGCATCTAAAACTTCAGCCCATTTATAACTGTAATATCCAGAAGAATAGCCTCCTTGAAAAATATGCGAAAATGAAACGCTCATACAGTTTTCAGCAACATCTGGGTATAGTTTTGTGTTTTCAAAAGCAGTTTCTTCAAATTCTTTTACAGAATTTATATCTTTTGGGTCATTACTATGGTAAGCCATGTCCAATAAACCAAAACTGATTTGACGCATTGTTGCAATTCCTTCTAAAAAGCTAGCACTTTCTTTAATTTTTTCTACATATTCTTGTGGAATAATTTCTCCTGTCTGATAATGTTTTGCAAATAATGCTAAAGCTTCGGGTTCATAACACCAGTTTTCCATAACTTGACTTGGTAGTTCTACAAAGTCCCAATACACTGAAGTTCCTGATAAACTTGGATAAGTTGTATTGGCTAACATTCCGTGTAAACCATGACCAAATTCGTGAAACAAAGTAGTAACTTCATTAAAGGTTAGGAGTGAAGGTTTGCTTTCTGTTGGCGGTGTAAAATTACAGACGTTAGAAATATGTGGTCTTTCATTTACTCCATTTTTGATAAATTGAGGTTTAAAGGAAGTCATCCAAGCTCCATTTCGCTTTCCTTTTCTTGGAAAAAAGTCGGTATAAAATAATGCAACAAGATTTCCTTCAAAATCTAAAACTTCAAAAGTTTGAACATCATCGTGGTATTTATCAATATCAAAAACTTCCTTAAATGTAATTCCATATAATTTTTCAGCGATTGTGAAAGCGCCGCTTAAAACATTTTCTAATTTGAAATATGGTTTTAGCTTTTCATCATCTAAGCTGAATAACTTTTGTTTTAGTTTTTCAGAATAATAAGCGCCATCCCATTTTTCTAAAACTTCAATTCCGTCTAATTCTTTTGCAAAATCAGTTAATTCTGAAAATTCTCTTTCAGCTGCAGGTTTAGCTTTTTCTAATAAATCATTTAAAAACGACTTTACTTTATCAGGATTTTGCGCCATTCTTTCTTCTAAAACAAAATGAGAATGTGTTGCATAACCTAATAAATTTGCTCTTTCATGACGCAATTTGGCAATTTTTAAAACATTTTCTTGATTGTCAAATTCATTATTTTGAAAGGCTTTTTTTCCAGCAGCTATGGCTAACTCTTTACGTAATTCGCGTTTATCTGCATAGGTCATAAAAGGAATATAACTTGGATAATCTAAAGTGAAAATCCAGCCTTCTAGTTCTTTACTTTTTGCTAAGGTTCTTGCTGCTTCAATAGTTCCTTCAGGTAAACCACTTAAATCTGACTCATTGGTTAAGTGAAGTTGATAGTTATTAGTTTCAGCGAGTACATTTTCGCCAAAAGTAAGTTTTAATTTAGCTAAATCTTTATCAATTTCACGAAGACGCATTTTTTTATCTTCAGTAAGTAAAGCGCCATTTCTTGCAAAACCTTTGTATTTTTTATCCAATAAAGTAGCCTGTTCTGTTGTTAAAGTCAAACTATCTTTTTGATCGTAAACAGCTTTTACTTTTTTAAACAAATCTTCATTTAATGTAATATCATTACTAAAAGCAGTTAATAAAGGAGAAACTTCTTGTGCAATTTTTTGCATTTCTTCTGAAGTTTCAGCTGAATTAAGATTAAAGAAAATACTTGATAAACGATCTAGATTTTCACCTGCAAAATCAAGTGCTTCTATAGTGTTCTCAAAAGTTGGATTTTCTGTATTTTGAATAATTGCATCTATTTCTGCTTTTGCTTTTAAAATACAGGTTTCAAAAGCAGGTTTATAATCTGAAAGATTAATCTTATTAAAAGGTGCAGAATTGTGTTTTGTGTTGAATTTTTCTAAAAAAATTGTCATAATATTTTGTAATTATCGATAAAGTGTATATTTTTGTCGACGAAATGATGATGAAAGAGCCCTTTTTGTCCCAAACAAGAATTTTTTTTATAGTTGTCACTTAAATGTGAATAGATTTTCAGAAGCTCCAGAGATGGAGCTTCATTTTTTTATAAACTTTCCGAAGCTTTAATTACCGCTTCTTTTAATCCTTGTTTGTAAAGAACAATTTTATCCAACACACATTTGTCGTGACTTCCAATGATTTGAGCGGCTAAAATTCCTGCGTTTTTAGCTCCATTTAAGGCAACTGTTGCAACAGGTACACCTCCTGGCATTTGTAAGATTGATAAAACAGAATCCCAACCATCAATAGAATTACTTGATTTTACCGGAACACCAATTACCGGTAATGGACTCATCGATGCTACCATTCCTGGTAAATGTGCTGCGCCACCTGCTCCAGCAATTACTACTGAAATTCCTCTTGTGTGTGCATTTTGACTAAAGTCAAATAATTTTTCAGGCGTTCTGTGAGCAGATACAATATCTACTTCTACCTCAATGTCAAATCCTTTTAATATGTCTATGGCGTCTTTCATAACTGGCATGTCTGAAATACTTCCCATTATTACGGCTACTTTACTCATTATTTATTTTTATGAATTAAGACTAATTACTCTAATCGTATTCTTAACTACTTCAGCAACTTTTCTTGCTTGTTCCATATTAGGGTTTACAATCGTAACATGTCCCATTTTTCTAAACGGACGCGTTTCTCTTTTTCCGTAAATATGTGGGGTAACACCGTCAATAGCGATGATTTTTTCTATGTTTTCGTAAACTACTTGTCCTGTAAACCCTTCTTCGCCAACTAAATTTACCATAATACCCGCAACTTTACTACTTGTATTTCCTAAAGGTAAACCTAAAATTGCACGAATATGATTTTCAAATTGAGAAGTATAACTGGCTTCAATAGAATAATGACCAGAATTGTGTGGTCTCGGCGCAACTTCGTTTACTAATATTTCATCATTTTCTGTTTGAAACATTTCTACAGCTAATAGACCAACATGATTAAACGCTTGAGAAACTTTTAAAGCAATTTCTTGCGCTTTCAATGCAACAGAATCTTTAATTCGTGCTGGACAAATTACATATTCCACCTGATTGGCTTCTGGGTGAAACTCCATTTCTACAACAGGATATGTTTTTATTTCTCCATTAGTAGAACGAGAAACAATAACTGCTAACTCATTTTTAAAAGGAATCAATTCTTCAGAAATACATTCAACATCTGGAAGTTTGACTAAATCTAAAGCAGAACGGCAAATTTTTACGCCGTTTCCATCGTAGCCAAATTGTGCACTTTTCCATACAAAAGGGAAATCTAATTCATCCTTTGCTAAACTTTCTCTTAAATCATCTAAGCCTACAAAACGTAAATGTTTTGAAGTTGGAATGCTATTCGCTACATAGTAATCTTTTTGTTTTCCTTTGTTTTGTATTAAACGCAACGTTTTTGGTGATGGAAAAACAGGTAGTCCTTCCTCTTCAAGTTTGTCTAATGCGTCTAAATTAACGTTTTCAATTTCAATTGTAAGCACGTTTACCATTTTTCCAAATTGATAAACAGTATCATAATCCATTAAACTTCCTTTGTAAAAAGCATTGCAACCAAAACGAGATGGTGCTTCTTCACTTGGGTCTAATACTAAAGTTTGAACGTCAAATTTTCTAGTTTCGGTTAAAAGCATTTTGCCTAATTGGCCTCCGCCTAAAATTCCTAATTTAAAATCAGAAGAAAAGTAATTCATTTCGTTGTAGTTGTGTTTAGGCAAAGATAAACATTTTGAAAATTAATTTATCTTTTTCAAAATATTTCGAGCACAAGATTGATAAGCAGCTGTATGTTGATAAGCATCTTGAGTAATTATAGGTTTTAATTCGTCATAAATCCAGTTATGTTTTATTCCAAAAACAAATAATGCTTTCATTGCATATACTTTTGCTGCTACTTTTTCATCTTGAATCAATCGGTCAATTAAATTCTCTATAATAATGTGTTCTTGGTCTTTTGATAAATAAATTCCGTTTTTTTTATTGCTTTTAGCTAAAAACCAACAAATTTTAGTTGCTGGCCTAACAGCAGAGTCGTCTTTTATTTTTGATAAAACTGTACAAAATTCGTCAATATAAGGAGTAAATAATTTAAGTTTTTTTTCACAAACTAGTTCTAAGGACCAAAAAGCTTTCACATGGTTTTTATTCGAAATATCAAAAGCAGTAGTAGTTAATTCAACTAAATTTTCATCGCTTTTCATTGCAAAATTACTCACCATAATTCGGCATTTTTTACTGGCATTACTTTGATCAATTTTGGTAAACATTTCTGTTGTCATTTTGTAAATATACCAAATTTGCAAAAAAAATAAAATACTTTATTTGAAATCCTTACGAGTTTAGTAAATTTGTTGTTTATTCCTAAAAACTACTGAAAATTGATACAACTACACAACAAAAAATTTGAAGCTTTTATACAAGCAAAAGAGTTAGATTTTGCTATTCAAAATATGGCAAAGCTAATTGCAGCTGATTTTAGTGAAGAAATCCCTGTTTTTATAGGTGTTTTAAACGGTTCATTCATGGTGATGGCTGATTTAATGAAACATTATGAACATCCTTGTGAAGTGAACTTTGTAAAATTAGCTTCATATGAAGGAACACAATCTACTAATAATGTAAAACAACTTATCGGATTAAATGAAAGTTTAGAAGGAAGATCTGTAATAGTTGTTGAGGACATTGTAGATACTGGGAATACAGTTGAAGAATTAAAAAACATATTTAAAGAACAAAAAGTAAAACATTTTAAAATTGCAACTTTATTTTTTAAACCTGAAGCCTATAAAAAAGACATTAAATTAGACTATGTTGGTATAAGAATTCCAAATAAATTTATTGTTGGATATGGATTGGATTATGACGGATTAGGTAGAAATTTAAAAAACGTTTATCAATTAGCTAACACAAATATACACAACAACATGATTAATATCGTTTTATTTGGAAAGCCAGGTGCTGGAAAAGGAACTCAAGCAGAATTCTTAAAACAAAAATACAGTTTAACACATCTTTCAACAGGTGATATCTTTAGATATAACATGAAAAATGATACCAATTTAGGAAAGTTAGCTAAATCATATATTGAAAAAGGAGATTTAGTACCTGATGAAGTAACAATTAAAATGTTACAAGATGAAGTTGAAAAGAATCTTGAATCGAAAGGATTTTTATTTGACGGTTTTCCTAGAACAATTGCTCAAGCTGATGCTTTAGATGCTTTTTTGAAAACGAAAGAATGGAATGTAACAGCAACAGTTGCATTAGAAGCAGATGATGAAATTTTAGTTCAGCGTTTGCTAGAAAGAGGAAAAACTTCAGGTAGGGCAGACGACCAAGATGTTGAAAAAATTAGAAATAGATATCAAGAGTACAACGAAAAAACGGCTCCATTAATGGATTATTATAAAGATCAAAATAAATTTTATGCTGTTAACGGTATAGGGTCTATTGAAGAAATTACAGAAAGATTAAGTAAAGTAATAGACAATTTATAAGAAGCTAATCCTTCTATTCGTTGCAAGTTTTTTGTCTAAAAAACATTTGCTAAACATAAAAAAAGAGCTTCTTTAGTCGCTCTTTTTTTATGAGCAAAATTTGTCTTTTGCCACAAAAAAGCTTTCCACTACTATAAGGGCTAAAAAAAAACTATCTTTGCAAAAATATTTTTAGAGTAGTAGTTAGCTAATCACTAATTACTAATCGCTAATTACTAATTAAGTTATGACAGAAGGGAATTTTGTAGACTACGTAAAAATATATGTTGCTTCTGGTAAAGGAGGTAAAGGATCTACGCATTTGCATAGAGAAAAATTTATTGAAAAAGGTGGGCCAGATGGTGGTGATGGAGGACGTGGAGGACATGTTTATGTAAAAGGAAACAAAAACCTTTGGACATTATTTCACTTAAAATTTGTTAGACATTTAAAAGGGAGTCATGGAGGTGATGGGGGAAGCTCTAGGAGTACTGGTCATGATGGTGAAGACAAATATTTAGAGGTTCCATTAGGAACTGTAATAAAAGATAAAGAAACTGGTGAGGTTCTGTTTGAAATTACAGAACATGATGAAACTAAAATTTTAGCAAGAGGAGGTAAAGGAGGTTTAGGGAACTGGCATTTTAGAACGGCTACAAATCAAACACCTCGTTATTCTCAACCAGGAATGCCATCTGAAGAACTAGATGTTATCTTAGAGTTAAAAGTCTTAGCTGATGTTGGTTTAGTAGGTTTTCCAAATGCAGGAAAATCAACTTTATTATCTGTTTTAACTTCGGCTAAGCCAAAAATTGCTGATTATCCTTTTACAACATTAAAACCTAATTTAGGAATTGTTGCTTATAGAGATTTTCAATCATTTGTAATTGCAGATATTCCTGGAATTATTGAAGGTGCAGCAGAAGGAAAAGGTTTAGGACATTATTTCTTACGCCATATTGAACGTAATTCAACACTGTTGTTTTTAGTTCCAGCAGATGCAGATGATATTAAGAAAGAATATGAGATTTTATTAGATGAACTTCGTCGATATAATCCAGAAATGTTAGATAAAGACAGACTTTTAGTGATTTCTAAATCGGACATGTTAGATGAAGAACTTCAAACAGAAATGAAACAAGTTTTAGACAAAGAACTAAAAGGTGTTCCATATATTTTTATTTCTTCAGTAGCTCAACAAGGTTTAGTAGAATTAAAAGATAAACTTTGGCAAATGCTAAATGTATAGTTTTAAAAATATTTATAAAAAAACCGACTAGGATTTGCTAGTCGGTTTTTTTAGTTAAATTTATTCAGCAGCTTCTGTTTCAAGAACGCTTTCTTCTGTTTCAGGAGTTTCTAAAAGATTTTCAGCGGCTTTATTTTTTTCAGCTCTTTTCTCGCATCTATCACAAAGATCGGTAATGTTTTTCAATTCTCTAGCCTGAGCAACAGTTCCTTGGAAAATCTCTGTTGTTCTGTCAGAGTTTATATACCCACAATCTTGAAACAAATGAAAGCTTTTTCCAGATTTTGTCCAAAATACATGATTAACCCCGTTATTTAACCCTTCAACTTGCTCTGTTTGCTCTGTATATTGTTCAACTGAAGGCGGATTGAAATCTGTTCCTGCAATTCCTGCAATAACTAATGCAACTGCTGCAATTCCTCCAATAATTCCTTTTTGTTTTCCATCAAGATTCTTGCTCGTAAACACAAAAATTACTAATGGTAAAAATGCAATTATAGCTACTACTAATCCTAATTGACTTTGCATAAAAAACATAAACTTGTTTTTTTCAGAGGCAGGATCTAATCTATTCGATTTTTTCCATAAGTAAGAACCTAAAATAGCTAATGCTAAATCAACCACAATTAAAGCTATGATCCAAGTCATGTTTACAGGTTGTTTAAATAAAAGCATGATTGCTCCTATTTGCGCACCAATAGCACCAAGCCATGATAATGCTGCAAACATTCTTAATTGAGTAGCTTTTCCTTTGCTTTCTTCTGTAAGAACAAAGCCTCTTGATGCAGTAGATTGTTCGTCAGCTCCTTCTATTTTTGTAATTTTTTTATTACTCTTTCCTGATTCCATTTTTTATAGTTTAGTTAAATACAATTTCAAAACGGGATAAAAATAATTAAAAAAATGAGTATATCTTAAATTCATCTATTATTTTTAAGAAATGATAGTTCTTCTTATTGAAACTAAAAGTATATTATTATAATTAAATTAGTTAAAATCAAACTCAACTAAAAATCATTTTCTTATTTTTGAATCAAATTTTACATTTTGAAATATTTCATTTTTTTGTTTTTTATTTCTGCTAACCTATTTTCTCAATCTAATTTTGAAAAAGGGGAGAAATTGTTTGCTCAAAAAAAATATAATGAAGCAAAAATTCATTTCGATAATTATTTAAGTCAATTTCCACTAAATTTAAAAACAATTGAGTATTTAGGTGATATTGCAGGTCATAATAAAGATTGGGATGAAGCAATTAAGTATTATGAAAAAATCAAACAGCAAAATCCTCAAAATGCAAACTATCATTATAAGTATGGTGGCGCATTAGGAATGAAAGCGAAAGAAAGTAATAAGTTTGCCGCGCTTGGAATGATTGATGATGTAGAAGATGCTTTTTTAATAGCGACAAAATTAGATAAAAAGCATATTGAATCTCGTTGGGCTTTAGTAATTTTTTATATTGAAATTCCTGCAATAATAGGAGGAAGTGAAACAAAAGCGCAAGTATATGCTAATGAATTAATGCAACTTTCAAAAGTAGATGGATATTTAGCAAAAGGATATATCGATGTTTATTTTAAACGATATAAAAATGCTGAAATTAATTATAAAAATGCGCATACCATTGGGAATTCAAAAACTACTTTTGAAAAACTATATGATTTGTATTTGAATAAATTAAAGGAAAAAACAAAAGCAAATAAGTTAAAAGAATTGTTTGAAAAATAAGTTTTTGTTGAATAGTTATATCGGTTAATCGAATAATCAAATTCACAAATCAACTTTTAAAATAAAAAAATGAGAACACATTTCATAGCCATCGGCGGAGCAGCAATGCACAATTTAGCATTGGCATTACATGATAAAGGATATAAAGTTACAGGTAGTGACGACGCTATTTTTGAACCTTCAAAATCACGTTTAGAGAAAAAAGGATTGTTGCCAAATGAAATGGGTTGGTTTACAGAGAAAATCACTACCGATATTGATGCAATTATTCTAGGAATGCACGCAAAAGCAGATAATCCAGAATTATTAAAAGCACAAGAATTAGGTTTGAAAATTTATTCTTATCCTGAATTTTTATACGAACAATCTAAAGATAAAACCAGAGTTGTAATTGGTGGTTCTCACGGAAAAACTACGATTACTTCAATGATTTTACATGTAATGCATTATCATAATGTTGAGGTCGATTATATGGTTGGTGCTCAACTTGAAGGTTTTGATACGATGGTTCACCTTACAGAAGATAACGATTTTATCGTTTTAGAAGGTGATGAATATTTGTCTTCGCCAATGGATTTGCGTCCAAAATTTCATTTGTATCAACCGAATATCGCTTTGCTTTCTGGTATTGCTTGGGATCATATTAATGTGTTTCCTACATTTGATAATTATGTAGAACAATTTAGAATTTTCACCAATCAAATTACCAAAGGTGGAATTTTAGTTTATAATGAAGAAGATGCAACAGTAAAGCAAGTTGCAGAAGAAACGGAAAACCAAATTAGAAGAATTCCATATTTAACTCCAGAATATTCGGTAGAAAATGGAGTGACATTATTAGAAACTCCAGACGGACCAATGCCTATTGAAGTTTTTGGAGCGCATAATTTAAATAATTTAGCTGGTGCCAAATGGATTTGCCAAAATATGGGAATTGACGAAGCTGATTTCTATGAAGCAATTGCAACTTTTAAAGGAGCAAGCAAGCGTTTAGAAAAAATTGCAGAAGGAAAAGGTAAAGTTGCCTACAAAGATTTTGCACATTCACCAAGTAAAGTATCAGCCACTACAAAAGCGGTTAAAAATCAATATCCAGACAGAAAATTAATCGCTTGTTTAGAATTACACACGTATTCTAGTTTAAATGCTGAATTTTTAAAAGAATACGAAGGAGCGTTAGAATCGGCTGATGTTGCCGTGGTTTTCTATTCGCCAGATGCTGTAAAAATTAAGCAATTAGAAGAAGTAACCTATGACCAAATTGCGCAATCTTTTAAAAGAGACGATTTAATTATTTATACCAACCCAACTGAGTTTAAAGATTTCCTTTTTAGTCAAAATTTTGATAATTCAGCTTTGCTTTTAATGAGTTCTGGAAATTATGGAGGATTGAATTTTGATGAGGTGAAAGCGTTGATTGAGTAATCAGCGTCATTGCGAGGAACGAAGCAATCTAAAAAATGAAGCCAGGTTTTGTTTATATTATTACAAATCATTCCAATACAACATTGTATATTGGTGTAACTTCTAATTTACCAAATAGAATTATAGAACACAGAGAGAAAAGATTTCAAAACTCATTTTCTGCTAGATATAATTTAAATAAACTAGTTTATTATGAGCAATTCCAAATGATTGGTGATGCCATTTCTAGGGAAAAACAATTAAAAGGTGGTTCAAGAAAAGCTAAAATAGAATTAATTGAAAAAATGAACCCCAATTGGGATGATTTGTTTGAAGATATTAAAGATGTTATGATTATTTAGATTGCTTCGTGCCTCGCAATGACTGTGTCTAGATTATTCACCATACCTAAAATGCCCCACAATTTTCCAATTCAGTAAACAATCTTCTAAAACTTGTCCGCTACCTATATTGTGAACAATCATTGGTCTTTTTCCGTCTTTAGATTTTAAATTCGTAATAATTCCAATATGAGGAATTGCATAACCTGTTAAAAGCCAAGAAACAATCTCACCTGTTTTGTAATCATTTGGATTGTCTGTTATAGGCAATTTCTCTCCTTTTCGTTCGAAAAAAACTTCCAAATTTGGGACTCTTCTGTGATCAATATTTTTATCAGTAGTTTTTAACCCCCATTTTTTTAAGTTATGATATTTTGAAAAATTTGCCTTCATATCTTCATGAACTTCTTTTTGTAAATCAATATCAAGTTTTCTATATGCACGAATAATAACATCTGTGCAAACCCCTGTTTTTGGAGGAACGTCTCCATTTGGATATTTTATGGCAACATAAGCTGGCGTGTAAACTATTTCAGGGTCAATAATAGATATTGCTGCATTAGAAAGTTTTTGATAAAAGTCAATTTGATTTTCAATTGGTTTAATTCTTTGCTCTGTTCCTGTAATATTGTTAATTGTTACATTATTTATATCAGTAGGTAGTGATTGCTCTTTTTGGCAACAAAATAAAATCGGAATAAAAAGAAAGGCAAAATGCATTTTCATATAGTGTTTCTTTTCTAAACGTATTTTTCAATGCATTTATTTTGAACGTATTGAAAAAAGAATTTACTTTGTTTTTATAAACGCCAAAATAAATTTTTATGTATACGCCAATTAATCAGTGGGCTGAGGATGATCGACCACGTGAGAAATTCCTTCTAAAAGGAAGAGCTTCTTTATCTGATTCGGAATTACTTGCTATTCTTATAGGTTCTGGGTCAAGAAACGAAAGTGCCGTGCAACTTTGCCAACGCATTTTAGCTTCTACAAATAACAACCTAAATCTTCTTGGTAAACTTTCGGTTCAACAATTAATTCAGTTCAAAGGAATTGGAGAAGCCAAAGCTATTTCTATTGCTGCAGCTTTAGAGTTAGGAAGAAGACGAAGAGTTGAAGAAACGGTTGAGTTATCTAAAATTACTTCAAGTAAAGCAGTTTTTGAAATTATGCAACCTATTATTGGTGAATTGCCTCACGAAGAGTTTTGGGTCTTGTACCTTAATAATTCCAACAAAGTAATTTACAAATCGCAAATAAGTAAAGGTGGTTTAACAGGAACGCTTGTCGATACTCGAATTGTATTCAAAATGGCTTTAGAGCATAATGCAACTTCTATTATTTTATCGCATAATCATCCTTCTGGAAAATTACAAGCTAGTGATGCAGATATTCAAATTACTAAGAAATTAAAAGAAGCAGGTAGGAGTTTGGACATTCAAATTTTAGACCATGTAATAATTACCGAACACAGTTATTTTAGTTTTGCAGATGAAGGAATTTTTTAGAAAAGTTTAAGAAATAATCTCTTTTCAATTCCTTATATTGCAACTTATTATAAATTAGCTTATCAAATGATTATAAGTGCCGAAAATATTACTTTTTCATACAATAAAGAGCAATCTTTTATTTTGCCTAATTTGTATTGTTCTGAAGGAAGTACCATCTTAATTACTGGCGATTCTGGTAAAGGTAAAACAACCTATTTACATATTCTAGCAGGTTTATTGAAACCAACAACAGGTAAAATCTTAATTGATGGAACGGATATTGTTTCCTTGAATGAAAGAGAAAACGATAAATTTAGAGGTCAGAATATTGGTTTGGTTTTCCAAAAGTCTTATTTTATTTCTTCTTTAACGGTTTTAGAGAATTTAGAAATGGCTAGTTGGTTGGCTAATGGGAATAAAAATACTACAAGGGCTAAAAAACTTTTAGTTGAATTAGATATTGAAAAGCAAGCACATAAATTACCAAGTCAATTGAGTATTGGTCAGCAACAACGTGTTTCTATTGCAAGAGCCTTAATGAATGAACCAAAAGTGCTTTTAGCAGATGAGCCTACATCGAGTTTAGATGATAAAAACGCTGAAAAAGTAATTGAATTGCTGACAAGTTTATCTAAAGAATATAAAGCTGCGCTTATTATTGTAACGCATGATAGTAGAATTAAAGAGAAATTTATTAACCAATTAACGTTAGTGTAAGATGATTACAAAATTAGCATGGCGAAATATTTGGTTTAAACCATTGAATACTATTTTAAGTATAATATTACTAACTTCAAGTGTAGCAATTATTACTGTTTTGGTTTTATTGGAAAAACAATTTGAAGAAAAATTTACCAATAATATTGATGGGGTTGATTTAGTTCTCGGAGCACAAGGAAGTCCGTTGCAATTAATTCTTTCTTCAGTTTACCAAGTAGATGTGCCTACAGGAAACATAAGTTACGATTCTGCAAAAGTTTGGATGCAACATCCATTTGTAAAAAAGGCAATTCCACTTGCTTTTGGAGACAATTATCGAGGTTATAAAATATTAGGAACAACTTCAGATTATTTAGAGAAATATGATGCGAAAATTACTCAAGGAAAAATATTCGAAAATAATTTTGAAGTAGTTGTTGGTTCTGAAATTGCTCAAAAATTAAATTTAAAGTTGGGAGATGAATTTTTTGGTTCGCATGGTGATGCTGCTGAAGGAGAAGTTCATGATCAATATGCGTATAAAATTGTTGGAATAGCAGAACAAACGGGTAAAGTTGTTGATAATTTAATCTTATGTACTATTCCAAGTGTTTGGCAAATGCACGGTGGACATGAAGAAGTAAATCCAGCGCATGGAGAAGAAGGTCATGTTCATGAAGAAGGAGAAGAGCATCATTCAGAAGAATTTACTTTAGATAAAAAAGGAATGGATATAACTGCTGTTTTGTTGCAGATTAGAAATCCTATGGCAAAATTAACTTGGCAACGTCTTATTCCTCAAAACACAAAAATGCAAGCTGCTTCACCGGCATTAGAAGTAAACCGATTGGTTAGTTTGTTTGGTGTTGGAATAAACGGACTTCGTTATTTAGCTTACGGAATTATGTTAATTTCTGGAATATCAATCTTTATTGCATTATTCAATACTTTAAAAGAAAGAAAAGATGAATTTGCGCTTTTACGTGTAAACGGGGCAAAAAGATTACAACTTTTAAAACTAATAATGATTGAAAGTTTGTTGCTTTGTACTGTTGGATTTATCTTTGGTACGATTTTGGGAAGAGTAGCATTGATATTTATTTCAAACTCATCTGAAGAAGATTTTAAACTGAGTTTTAATCCTTACGAATTCATTTGGGAGAAAGAAGGAATATTATTTTTACTAACAATATCTGTAGGTATAATTGCGGCGTTAATTCCTGCAATAAAAGCTTATAATTTAAACATATCAAAAACATTAGCAAATGCGTAATACATTAAAATTTTCACTTGCCTTATTAATTGCAATTACATTATTTAGTTTTAATACGAAAGAAGAAAAACAAAATTTTCAAAAAGCAACAACTTCTGTTTATGCAGATACATTAACTTGGACATTATTAGGGAAAATAGATTATCTAAAAAAACCAGATAAGTTATATGGTGAAGTTATGTTTCCTGTAATAAACCCAAAACTAAAGTCTATGCAAGGGAAACCAATTGTAATTAGTGGTTTTATAATTCCTATCGATAATAAGAATTATGCTATT
>PKEA01000060.1 GCA_002862805.1 Flavobacteriaceae bacterium
TCTTCGTAGTAATATCAGCTTCACAAAGTGTCATTAAATTTTCAACATCTTCACCGGCATCAAAAACCAAACGTCTAACAGCAGAATCAGTTACAATATCTTCTGCCAAAACAATTGGTCGAGAACTCATTACAACCATTTTTTGCACAAACTTCATTTTTTGGTTTAAGGGCATATGCAATCGTTGAAAAATTTTCTTAACCATTTTTCCACCTAAAAATTCATGTCCGTGAAAAGTCCAACCTTGTTTTTTATTGAACCTTTTTGTAGGAGCTTTTCCTATATCATGAAGCAAAGCAGCCCAACGCAACCAAACATCATCTGTATTAGGACAAATATTATCAACCACTTCTAAACTGTGGTAAAAATTGTTTTTATGTGTATGACCCTCAATTTCTTCAACCTGATTTAATGCTGTTAATTCAGGTAAAATAAGATCTAAAAGTCCGGTTTTGTATAATAATAAGAAACCAACTGATGGTTTTGAAGTTTCTAAAATTTTATTCAGTTCATCTACAATTCGTTCTCCTGAAATAATTTTCAATCGATCTTTATTATCACTAATCGCTTTTAAAGATTGTGCTTCAATTTCAAAATTAAGTTGAGTTGCAAATCGAATGGCACGCATCATTCGTAAAGGATCATCAGAATAAGTGATATCTGGATCTAATGGTGTTCTAATGATTTTATTTTCTAAAGCTTTTACTCCTTCAAATGGATCAACTAAATCACCATAATTTGATGAATTCAAAGAAAAAGCCATTGCATTTATGGTAAAATCTCTACGGTCTTGATCGTCTTTTAAAGTTCCGTTTTCAACAATAGGATTTCTACTGTCTGATTGATAACTTTCCTTACGAGCACCAACAAATTCAATGTCAATTTCTTTATAACGCAACATTGCTGTTCCATAATTTTTAAAAACTTGAACTTTTGGTTTATTGGGTAATAATTCAGAAACTTTTAAAGCCAATTCAATTCCGCTGCCAACAGCAACAATATCAATGTCTTTTTTAAAATCACGTTCTAGTAGGAAATCTCTAACAAATCCGCCAATAACATAACATTCAAGGTTTAATTCTTTACCAGCTTGTGAAATTATTTCGAAAATAGGATTTGTAAGTGCTTTTGTGTAATTCATAATTCAATTTGAAAATTTGAAAAATATTTAATTTGAAAATTATTTTAACCATCAAATCTTTATATCTTCAAATTAATTACTTGCGAATAATCTTCACTTGGCTATCTAATGATAACTTTATTATTGTTGAAGGATTTTTGCAAACTTTATCTTGATGCAAATTTACTACATAGTCAACACCTTTTAAAATTTCGGGACTAATTTCTTTAAAAGTTTTTGGGGTAAACATTCCAGAAATATTTGCTGAAGTTGAAACCAATGGTCTTTTCATTCGTTCCATTAATTTATAACAAAAAGGTTCTTTTACAATGCGAATTGCTAGTGTATTATCACTTGCAATAATATTTTTGGCAACATTTTTTGGCCCGTCTAAAATTAAAGTAGTTGGTTTTTCAGATAAATCTAAAATTTCCCATGCTACTTCAGGTATTTTTGGAAAAACAGCATAAACCATTTTTTCGCTATTCATAAGGCAAATCATACTTTTGCTTTCTTCACGTTGTTTTAATGCATAAATTTTAGCAACAGCTTCTTCATTTGAAGCATCACAACCTATTCCCCAAACGGTATCAGTAGGGTAAAGGATAATTCCTCCATTTTTTATGACTTCATAAGCGTTGTGTACTTCAGTATTTATGTCCATTTTTGTTATTTTTATAGTTATTTTTTTGCAAAGATATTTAATGTTGTAATATATTTCTATTTTTGGTTTAAATTCATATTCGTTTTATAATATTGTTTCATTTGGAAACGAATGCAATTTGTTTTTTCCCGAAATATTATTCATCAGAAAAGTTTATTGATTTCTAAATAAAATATGTTGATTTAAAATTTATGAAATATGGCTTTTTATTAGGATTAATAGACTAAATTGATAAAAAAACTTACTTTTGTGTTTATAAATGAATTTACTCAAATGAAAAAAACAATTCATCCTGATTATGAATTTCTTCAACCAAAATTTGATTTTCTTATTGAAAACTTTAATAATTCAGGTGAAACTTTCGTTAATGGAAAACGCAATACAATTAGACTTTTTCAAGTGAATGATGAAACAATTAGTATTAAGTCATTTAGAACTCCAAATTTAATTAACAAAATTGCATATAAATATTTTCGTAAATCAAAGGCTCAACGCTCATTTGAGTATGCTTCAAAATTAATTGATTTACATATTGGAACTCCAAAACCTGTAGCATTTTGCGAAAAATTCGATATTATTGGTTTAAAGGATAGTTATTATGCATGTGAGCATCTTCAAAATGTATTTGAATTTAGAGCTGTTGAACGAAATGAAGATTATCCTGATGCGGAGAATATTTTACGACAGTTTACACGTTTTACTTTTGATATGCACCAAAAAGGAATTGAATTTTTAGATCATTCACCAGGAAATACATTAATAAAAAAAGAGGAAAACGGTATGTATTCTTTTTATTTAGTTGACCTAAATAGAATGAATTTTCATGAAAACATTGACTTTCAAACTCGAATGAAAAACTTCTCTAGACTTACTTCAAAAGAAGAAATAATTAAAATTTTGAGTAATGAATATGCAATATTACTTGGTGAAAATAATGTAAACGTTTTTAATTCTATGTGGAAATTTACCCAAGAATTTCGACATAAATTTAACAGAAAAAAGCAATTGAAAAAGAAATTAAAGTTTTGGAAAAAATAGTTTAATTTCACGCTTTAAGTTTATACATGAAAGTATCTATAGTAATAACAACATACAACGCTGAAAAATGGCTCAGAAAAGTGCTCTATGGTTATAGTGTGCAAACTGAATTAGACTTTGAAGTTGTTATTGCTGACGATGGCTCAAATGAATCTACAAGAAAAGTTATTGTTGATTTTCTCTTAAAATTTAAATACCCAATTATTCATGTTTGGCAGCCTGATGAAGGTTTTCAAAAATGTAAAATTTTGAATAAAGCAATTTTAAAAACCAATTCAGATTATTTGCTTTTTACAGATGGAGATTGTATTCCAAGAAAGGATTTTGTAGAAAAACATTTAAAGAATAAAGAAAAAGGCTATTTTTTATCTGGTGGTTATTTTAAGTTACCTATGATTACATCAAATTCTATTTCATCTTTAGAAATTGAGAATGGTGATTGCTTTAAACCAAAATGGTTAATAAGTAATGGAGTAAAAAAGTCTTTTAAGTTGTCTAAATTGATTGAAAATAAATGGATTTGTCAATTTTTAAATTGGGTTACTCCAACAAAAAAAACATTTAACGGTCATAATACTTCTTGTTTTAAAGTTGATTTATTAGCTGTAAACGGATTTAATGAAGAAATGCAATATGGTGGTTTGGATAGGGAAGTAGGTGAACGATTATTTAATTTAGGAATTAAAGCAAAACAAATTCGTTATAGTGCAGTTTGTATTCATTTAGATCACAAGCGTTCTTATAAATCTTCTGAAAGTATTGAGAAGAACAATACAATTAGAAGATATAATAGGAAACATAATGTTATAAAAGTAAATAACGGAATTTACAAACTTTAAACTTTGTAATAGTTTTTATACCAATTTATAAAATTAGCTACACCTTCTTTTATACTTGTTTTAGGAGTATAGCCAGTGTCAGCAATTAATTCATCAATATTAGCCCAAGTTTTTTCTACGTCTCCCGGTTGCATTGGCAACATCTCTTTTTCGGCAGTAATTCCTGTGTTCTTTTCAATTTCAGAAATAAAATCAACTAGTTTAACAGGTTCATTGTTTCCAATGTTATAAATTTTATATTTTCTGTCAGATAAGTCAATAGTATCAAATTGTTCAACAATAGCAGTTATTCCATTTATAATATCATCTATATAAGTAAAGTCTCGAGATAAATTTCCGTTATTAAAAACTTTAATAGGTCTATTATTTAAAATGGCATCTGTAAATAAAAACATGGCCATATCAGGTCTTCCCCAAGGTCCATAAACTGTAAAAAATCGTAAGCCTATAGTTTTAATATTGTATAAATAACTATAGGTGTGTGCCATTAATTCATTAGATTTTTTTGTTGCTGCGTATAAACTTATTGGATGATCAACATTATCTTCAGTAGAAAACGGAATTTTCTCGTTTAAGCCATAAACACTTGAACTACTTGCAAAAAGAAGCTTTTCAATTTTAAAATTTCTACAGCATTCTAAAATGTTTAAAAATCCCATTACATTACTCTCAGCATATACAAAAGGATTCTCAATACTGTATCTAACACCAGCCTGAGCAGCTAAGTTAATAACAATGTCAAATTTTTCTGTTTTAAATAAAGCAGGTAATTTTTCCCTGTCTTCAAGATTAATTTTAGTAAACTTAAATTTATTATCTAATGCACTTTCATAAAGATTATTATAAGTAATGTTTTTTTCAACAATTCCTAACTCATTTAATCTTGCTAATTTTAAATTTGGGTCATAATAGTCATTTAGGTTATCCAACCCTATTACTTCATGGTTTAAAGTAATGAATTTTTGACAAAGATGAAACCCTATAAATCCTGCTGCACCAGTTACTAATATTTTCATGTAAAAAATCTTTAGTCAAAGATAAAATTTAATTGCTTTTAAAGAAATTTTTAAAGTAATTAAATTTTTTACGCATTTTAAATTTACGTATTAAATTTAATGGCTTACTCTTTAGCTTAGTTTGAGTTTTAGCATCTAAAAAATCAAGACAAGCATTAATAACTCGTTCACTAGATTTTCCATCAAAATATGGATGTTCATTTCGTATAAAAGCACTAATTTTTTTCATTAATTTAGTTGGTTTACTAAGTGCGTAACGAATGTTTTTTTCTAAATCTTTAGCTTCTAGTGTATTTACGAAATAGTCAAATGGTTTGTTGTTATTAAAAGTAACAACTGGTTTTTCTTGAATCATGAACTCAGTAATAATAGAAGAGGTGTCTGCTATTAAAATGTCTGCGTTTTTTAATGGAAGCAATGATTCTAAAAATGGAATGTATGTTACGTTCTCATATTGTTCGAGTTGTTTAAATTTTTGGACAATTTCTGAATCCATTTTTGGATGCAAATTAATAATCCAATTCCATTCGTTTTTCCTAATTAATTCCTTTATGACATTAAATACTTCTATATTATGTGCTAAACTTAAAGAAGTAGTAAATGTTGATGCTAAAAAAAGTGTAGGTTTTGAGTCTCCTTTGCTTTCAACTTTAGGAAACAGAATATCAACTTTAGACCAGCCAGTTTCTACAACTTTAAAAAAGCCATGTTTTTTTTCTAATTCCTTAAAATAATTTGTAGTAGATGGACCTTGAGTACAGTATAAATCAAAGAAGCCTCTAATTCTAAAATGTCCTTTATCTTTATTACGTTTATTAACACTAAATCCATGAAAAACTTGTACTTTAATTCCAGGGAAAAAATGAGGTACTTCATTTGCCGCTACTAAAACAGCATCTGGTTTATAACTTATTACTTCATCAACTGTATTGAGTAAATTTTCTTTTTTAGATAATTGTTTTTTTGTTGCATCAATCTCTACAAACCACTTTACTTTAAAGCCTCTTTTTTTAATTTCAGCATCTAATGGTCTTCCTATTGGAATACTATATGGATGTGCTATGTAAATTAAAAATTTGTACATAATTTGGTTTATTTTTTTGTAAGATTTTTTTGTTTTTATTAATTGATTAGGGAAAATTCTTTTTTATTTTTTGAAAACTCTATTTTTTAACCAATTTAAAAGATATGTTTGAATTTTAGGAGGTGCAGCATCTAAATTTTGCATTGCAAAAAACAAAGTGTTTCGTTGTAATATAGTTAATTTAAATTTATACCATAATAATGGTTTCTTGTAAGATCTTAAATAAAATAATTGTTTATTCAGTTTTAATACACAAGTTTTGTTTTTTATTTCTAAATGATAAGCCAAACCTTGTATTAAAATTTGAGTAGAACTTCTAAATTTATGTTTAATGTTTTCTATGAAGATATCTTGATTTTCTTCAAAATATTTTTGAAGGGTAGATTTACGAATTGGGTGGGGAGTATGTTTAAAATTATAATACTCCTTAAACCCCAATAACTTAGCGGCGTTTTGTTGAGCATATTTATGTCCTTTTTGATGCTCTTTGAATTTTTTATAAAAAATATTTTCATCAAATTTTAACCATTTACCTCTTAAGATAGGCAAACCATTTTTAAAAAAATCATCAGGTTGTGTTGGATTTATAAGAAAAAAATCATCATTTAAATATATAAAATGTTCAGATAAATTTGGAATTCTATAAATACAAGTTTCAATACTTCTGTTATTAAAAGTAGGTAAAAACTCTTCATGTCCAGAAAAAATTGTGGTGTGATCAATTATTGAAACATTTTGGTAATCATCTTTATTTGTTTTTAAAAAATCGGGAATTTGATTATCTGTTACAATGAAGATATTTCTAATAAATGGAGCGAATTTTAAAATAGAATTTACGGTATATTCTATTTCATTTACTTGTGCAAATCGGCGATTAAATTTTCTAGAGTTAGTGGTAAACACATTTTGTAAATGCAAATAAGATTGTATTTTTTCTTGGTGAACTGCATCGTCTCCATCTACCCAGAGAATTACAGCGTCTATGGGGAATTTATTTGGTTTTACTTCCATTTTAAGTAATTGTAAATTCAGTTATGGGATTGCCATTTGTAAGTTTAGGTAATTCAAAATAATTACCTATAATTTCATTGTATTCATCAGGATAAAATTCTCTTCTACAACCATCTGCTGGGTAGAATGTCATTTCTCCAAAAATAGTTTTTCCTTCAATAGAATATAGATCAACGCGGACAAAAGGGAAGTTTTCAGATAGTTTTTTTGCTAATGAAACCATTTCATCAAAGTTTACAGGCTTTTCAATTTCACAAGAAATACTTTTTTCTTTAGAACCTCTACCAAAAGGTAATAATTTAAAATCTAAATCATAAATACTTTGCTTATGATCTGTTTCTCTATCAATATGTATATCTACAAATTTAGGTGTACCATTAAAGCAAAAGAATTTATAGTCTATAAGTGAATTTTGACCTTCATTTGTTAAGAATTTTTCGATAACAATTCTAGGTTGTACATCTTTATATGCCCACTCTTGTCCCATACGGTAATATTGATTTATACCTAGCCACTTATTAATTTGCTTAATAGCTTTAGGAATATTAAGTGTTTTTTTGTTAGAAACAATTAAGTTATGACTACTCGTGTGAGTTGCTTTTATAGCAAATTTATTTGGAAGTTTATTAAAAGGAATATCATCAGCTTTTTCATAAACGCCATAAATTTCATTGAGATATTGAGCCCCAATTTTCTCTTCAACATATTGCCTTACAGCATACTTGTCAACTAATTGAGTTAGAATTGATGGATGATAAAACACTTTGTACCATTGTATTTTCTCATTGAATTCCTTAGGATTCTCTAAATTTAATTTTTTTCCAGTATGGTATTCATATAAAACACGTGCGTAAAATTTTGGAGGTAAAAAGCGCATTTTTCGCAACGTTCTTAAACCGAATCTTTTTATTTTTTTTAACATTACTTTTTAGTGTTTTGTATGATCATCTTTATATTTACACAGCTACATTATATTCTCTCAACGCATCATTAAGTGATGTTTTCAAATCTGTTGAAGGTTTGCGTTTTCCAATAATAATAGCACATGGAACTTGGTAATCACCGGCAGGGAATTTCTTCGTATAACTACCAGGTATAACAACAGAACGGTCTGGTACTATACCTTTGTATTCTATTGGTTCATTACCAGTTACATCAATAATTTTTGTAGAACCTGTTAAACATACATTAGCACCAAGTACAGCTTCTTTACCAACATGTACACCTTCTACAACAATACATCTTGAGCCTATAAAAGCACCATCTTCAATAATTACTGGAGCAGCTTGTAATGGCTCTAAAACTCCTCCTATACCTACACCGCCAGAAAGGTGCACATTTTTACCAATTTGCGCACAACTTCCTACTGTTGCCCATGTATCAACCATTGTACCTTCATCTACATAGGCCCCAATATTTACATAACTAGGCATTAAAATTACACCGCTAGAAATATATGCACCATATCTAGCAACCGCATTTGGTACTACACGAATTCCCTTTTCTGCATAGTTACGTTTTAAAAGCATTTTATCATGATATTCGAATATACCAGCTTCTAAAGTCTCCATTTTTTGAATTGGAAAGTACATAACAACGGCTTTTTTTATCCATTCGTTAACTTGCCATGCGTTTTCAACTGGTTCAGCAACTCTAAGTTTTCCGTTATCTAATAAGCCAATAACTTCTCTAATAGCATTAATTGTTTCATTTTCTTGTAATAAAGCTCTGTTTTCCCAAGCTTTCTCTATAATTGATTGTAAATGTTGCATCTTGTAATAATTTTAGCAAATATAATACATAATATAAATTTGGAATTATTTTTGATTGGTTAATAAATAATTAATTTTACCAATAAAACTTTAAATATAATGAAAAATATATTTTTACCAATTTTTGCTTTTTTTCTTTTAATTATTTCTTGTAAAAGTGTTGTTGAATCAAATAACGAAAGAAACACGATAGAGAGTAAACTTGAATTGAAAAACTCAAAATGGCGTTTAATTAAACTAAATGGAAAAAATATTGTAGAAAATGAAAATTCTAAAAGAAATTTTGGAATTATTTTTACCACTGAAGGGATATTTTCGGCTTTTGTAGGCTGTAATAGTATATCTGGTAATTACGAAATAAAAGAAGATAAAAATAGAATTATTTTTTCAAAAATAATTACAACTATGATGGCTTGTGAAGAAATGAACACTGAACAAGAACTATTATCAATTTTGGATATTACTGATAATTATAATTTTGATGGAAAAACATTGAAATTAAATAAAGCAAGAATGTCTCATTTAGCCGAATTCGAATTAATAAAATAAATACCTATGCCTAGAATTCTATCATTAGATTATGGAATAAAACGAACAGGAATTGCAGTTACTGATGAAATGCAAATTATTGCTTCGGGCTTAACGACTGTAGCTTCAAACGAGTTGATTTTGTTTTTAAAAGATTATTTTTCCAAAGAAAAGGTGGAAAAAGTTATTATAGGGGAACCAAAACAAATGAATGGAATGCCATCTGAAAGTGCACCTATTATTGAAAAGTTTATTAAGCATTTTTTGAAAGAATTTCCTGAAATGCCTTTAGATAGAATAGATGAACGTTTTACCTCTAAAATGGCTTTTCAAACAATGATTGATAGTGGTTTAAAGAAAAAACAAAGGCAAAATAAAGCACTCGTTGATGAAATTGCAGCAACAATTATGTTGCAAGATTATATGTCTAAAAGTCGCTTTTAACGTATAATTACACTATTTTCATTTTTCAACTCACTATAAATTACTATTTTTGCCAACTAATTATTTAAAAAAGAATACAATGATTTTACCAGTTTACGGATATGGAGAGCCTGTTTTAAGAAAACATTGCGAAGAAATTACTAAAGATTATCCAAATCTTAAAGAAATCATTGCCAATATGTATGAAACGATGTATCATGCACATGGAGTTGGACTAGCTGCACCTCAAGTAGGTTTGCCAATTAGAATTTTTTTAGTAGATACAGAACCCTTTAGTGATAGTGATGATGTTTCTAAAGAGGAAGCTGTTGAATTGAAAAAATTTAAACAAACATTTATTAACGCTACAATTCTTAAAGAAGAAGGAGATATTTGGGCTTTTAATGAAGGATGTCTAAGTATTCCTGATGTTCGTGAAGATGTTTTTAGACACGATACAATTACAATCGAATACTTTGATGAAGATTTCAACAAGAAAACTGAAGTTTTTAACGGTTTAATCGCTAGAGTAATTCAACATGAATACGACCATATTGAAGGTATACTTTTTACTGACCATGTTTCTACTTTAAAGAAAAAATTAATTGGTAAAAAATTACAAAACATAATGGACGGTAAAGCAAGACCTGATTATAAAATGAAGTTTGCTAACAAAAAAGGAAGATAATTTTTTGCTTTTTTAAATAAAGATTAGATATTTGCCAACCTTAATAAAATTACAATAATGAGTATTCAAAAAATATTAGCTATATCTGGGAAACCAGGATTATTTGAACTAAAAATTCAAACTCGTACAGGATTTGTTGCAGAATCTTTATTAGACGGAAAAAGAATAACTGTAAGTATGAGAAGTAATGTAAGTTTACTTTCTGAAATTGCGGTTTATACTTATTCTGAAGAAGTTCGTTTAGCCGAAGTTTTTAAAGCAATTGCAGTAAAAGAAAACGACGGACCAACTATTTCTCACAAAGAAGATGATGCTAAATTAAAATCATATTTTCGTGAAGTTTTACCTGAGTTTGATGAAGATAGAGTATACACTTCTGATATAAAGAAAATTATTAACTGGTATAATTTGTTACAAGCTAAAGGATTAGTCAGTGTTGAGGCTTTGTCTCAGGAAGAAAAACCAGCTGAAGAATCTGCTGAATAATTCATATTTTTTATAAATAAAAAGTCCTCATAAAGTGAGGACTTTTTTTATTTTAATATTTAGATTCAATAAAATTATTGATAAGTTTTATTAGCTCATTTTTATTAATAGGTTTTGATAAATATTCATTGCACCCCACTTTTTTAGAGTTGATAAAATCGTCTTCAAAAATATAAGCAGATTGAGCTATGATATAAACCGATTTATTAAACTTTCTTATTTCCATTGTTGCTTCTAAACCATCAATTTCAGGCATTTTAATATCCATTAATATAAGATCAATATCTTTTTGTTCTTTACAAATTTCAATGGCTTGTTTACCATTTTCAGCATGAACAATTTCATGCCCTAGTTTTGATAATAAAGTAGATAAATAGGTTAGGCTTATGATATCGTCTTCAGCAATTAATATCTTAATTTTTTTGTTACTTTTTAAAGTCTCTGTTTCATTTTTTTCTTGAGAAGCATCATCATTTTTTATGATAGTTTTGTTTAGTGGAATGGTAAAATAGAAACAAGATCCTTTATTAACTTCAGACTCTACCCAAATTTCACCCTCTAACATTTCTACATAAGCTTTTGCAATAGAAAGACCTAATCCAGAACCTTGAAAGGCGTTTTTATCTTCAATATCTGCCTGTATAAATCTATTAAAAATAGCTTCATGTCTATCTTTAGGAATTCCAATTCCAGTATCTTTAATAAAGAATAAGTAATTTTCTTGATTTATCTTATAACCAATTGTAATCTCTCCAATTTCAGTAAATTTTATGGCATTCTTAATTAAATTAGTTAATATTGAATTGAATTTATTTCTATCAGTAAGTATCTTTAAATCTTGCGTATTAGGTTCTATTTCTAGTTTTAAACTTACTTTATTTTCATCACATTCAATTTTAAAGAAATTATACAAATCATAAATAACTTCATTAATATTAACCTGTTCATTTGTTATATGCATTTGCTGTGCATCAATCTTTGAAATGTCAATAATATCATTTATGGTATTTAAAAGTCTTTCACCACTTTTACTAATAATGTCAATGTATAAAGACTTTTCTTCATTTGTTAAATCTGCTTCTTTTAATAAAGTGGTAAAGCCAATTATACCATTCATAGGTGTTCTTATTTCGTGACTCATATTTGCTAAAAAAGCCGATTTTAATAATTCACTTTCTTCGGCTTTAACTTTAGCTTCATAGAGTTCATCTGTTCTTTTTTTAATTCTTCTTTTTAAAATTAAATTAAAACTTAAAGTTATTGCTAAACAGAATAAGGCAATAGCTGTAATGATTAAAATTTTATTTAAGTTTTTTTCGAAGTAGCTTTTTTTATGTAGTGTACTAGAGTTGATCCATTTTTCGTACATTTCTTTCCTGTCTTTTGGATCAATTTTTTTAAAAAGTTTATTAATGATTGAAAATAGTTCAGGAGAATCTTTTCTACATGCAAAAGATATGTTCCATGAGTAATTTAATTCTGTTGCCCATTCAAGATTATTAATGCCATATTTTTCAACAATATAACTAGCAGACATTAAATCAGTAACTGTTCCATCAGCTTGGCCAAGAGAAGTCTTGAGTATTGCGGCTAATTCATCTTCACATTCAATTATTTCAGCTTTTGGGTATTTTTTTCTAATGAAATCAATACTTGCATAGCCTTTAACAATTGCAAGTTTCATTTTATTAATTTCACTTTTATCTTTAAAGTTTCTATTGTTCTTAATAATTACTACTAATGGCGACTTTAGATAGGGTTCAGAGAATAATAAGTACTTTTCTCTTTCTTTTGTTTTTTGAATAGCGCCAACAAAATCAGTTTCATTGTTTTTAAGCCCAACTAATAAATCATTCCAAGTTTTAAATTTTGTTTTTTGAAATTCAATATTAAGCTCTTCTTCAAATAATTCAATATAGTCTGAAATTAAGCCTTTATGATTTCCATCTTCATCAAGATAATCCATGGGTGGCCAAAATGGATTTGGAGCATATTTAATTGAATTTTTATTATTTGTTAACCATTCAATTTCATTTTTAGATAAGTCGTTATAAATAGTTGATTTTTGTGCGTAGATTACTATTGGAAAAAAAATAAGTAAAATAAAAAATAGTTTAAATCGAATCATATTTGTTGATTTAAATTCAGTTAAATTATTAAAAAACCAAATATTATTAGTAAAAATAGAAAAATATTTAAATTAAATAAAATTCTTACGTAAAAATAACTCTCTAAACAGCAAAGTTTAACCTTTAATTATTTTGGAAAGGGTTAAGTTAATTTATTTCTTTAATTTTGATTTTGATAAATTTTAAGACAAACTATAATGAATAATCGCCGACAACTTCAATTAGATGCTTTCAATCGTTTATTAGATATAATGGATGATTTACGTGAAAAATGTCCTTGGGATAAAAAACAAACCCTAGAAAGTTTACGCCATTTAACTATTGAAGAAACTTATGAGTTAGGCGATGCTATTTTAGATAATGATTTGCCAGAAATTAAAAATGAATTAGGTGATTTATTACTGCATATTATTTTTTATGCAAAAATAGGAAGCGAAACAGGTGATTTTGATATTGCAGATGTTGCTAATTCAATTTGTGATAAACTAATTGATAGACATCCGCATATTTATGGTGATGTTGTGGTAGAAGATGAAGAAGAAGTAAAACGCAATTGGGAAAAACTGAAACTAAAAGAAGGTAGAAAATCGGTTTTAGAAGGCGTGCCAAAAAGTTTACCAGCATTAGTAAAAGCAAGTCGTATTCAAGATAAAGTAAAAGGTGTAGGTTTTGACTGGGAAAAACCAGAACAAGTTTGGGAAAAAGTACAAGAAGAACTAAACGAACTACAAGATGAAGTTGCAGAAGGCAATCAAGATAAAATGGAAGCCGAATTTGGCGATGTTTTGTTTTCTATGATAAACTATGCTCGTTTTTTAAAAATAAATCCTGAAGATGCTCTAGAACGCACCAATAAAAAATTCATGAAACGATTTATGTATTTAGAAAGTAAAGCTATCGAATTAGGAAAAAACCTATCTGATATGACTTTAGCTGAAATGGATGTTTTTTGGGAAGAAGCGAAGCGACTTTAATTTACAGTGTTCAGTTGTCAGTAATTAGTAATTGATGTCGTCAGTTCGAGTGATTTCGAAGAAATCGTATCGAGAACTATTCATAATTTTAAATTCATAATTAAGATGTACTACGTTGTAATTTTTACCTCAATACGAACAGAAACAGAAGAAGGCTATGCTGAAATGGCTGAAAAAATGGAGCAATTAGCCAAACAACAACCTGGTTTTATAGGTGTTGAAAGTGCTCGAAATGAAATAGGAATTACAGTATCTTATTGGGAAAGTTTAGAAGCTATAAAAAACTGGAAAATGAACTTAGATCATTTGGAAGCTCAACAAAAAGGTAGAAGCACATGGTATAAAAACTATAAAGTTCGTATTGCAAAAGTAGAACGCGAATATGAGTTTTAACGTTTTGCGGCTATAAGAAGTTGCGTACTTCATTCACTGCCAATTACAAGTATAGATAAAACTTTGATTCAACAATTACCATTTCTGATAAATCCTATGACTAGCAATTTCTTGTAACCGCTGTTGTGTGTTAGTTTTTTAATATTCAAATTCGTCAGTTTTATTTTCAAAAAACCAAGTAATATATTCATTTCGAATATTATTTAAATTTAATTCGGTAATTAATTTTGCTTTTTTTGGTAATATTTTTAATAAAATGAGATTCACATTTAAGTTAATTGCCGAAAAACTTTTATTTTCTATTGTGTTTACTTTTTTATTCTTTTGGTCGATTTCGATATAATTAATTTGGATTGGTTGTCCACAATAATTGAAAAAATCTAAATTATATAGTTTTGTTTCTTTTTCAGTGAATGTTATAATTCCTAAATTATTCCATCCGTCAAGAGTTAATGATGTTATGTTTAAGTCTGGTTTATTAAGCTTCAAATATTCGTCAAAATATTTATAGTTTTGAATTTCTGAATATTTTTTTTCAGCATCACTGTTTTCATCATAATCATTTTTTAAATAACTTTTATAACCATTTTGCTTTGCGATTTTTAAAATTTCTTTTTTAGTTGATTTTGTGAAATTTTGCATTAAAAATTCTTCTGTGAAATTATCTTCGTTATTGTTTAATGAAGTTAAAAGATAATTAATATTGCTTTTTGGAATGGTTTTATAATTTGAAGTTTTTACTTGTATTGTGTCATTTGAGAAGACTTTATTATATACTTTATCGTTTATTTTAAGATGTAAAGAGATTTTGAAATCACCATTTTCTGTTTTAGTTAATTCAAAAATTTCGCTCCTTGAGTAAATGCCGTTATTTCCCCAAGAAGAGCCACCGAACGAGTATGAAAATTTTATTTTGTTTATACTGTCAAAGGTTTGTGAAAATATAAAACTTCCATGAAAAAGTATAAAAAATAAAAAGATTTTTCTCATTGAATTCTGGTTTACGTTCAGCTAAAATGACACACAACTAACATATACCCGCTATAAACAAACGGTTATAAATAATTGTTATCGTTTGTAATTGTTTATAAATCCAAATATAAGAAAATTACTAAGGTCTATTTTTGAAAATTATTTTAATTTATCTTCTTTTGAAAGTGAAAACCTAAAACTTTATAACCATTTTGAAAGTAAAATTTATGTGCTCTATCGCTTTGCACATAAGCATTTAGCTCAACGGTTTTGCAACTATTCTTAATTGCCCAATTTTCAATATGCGAAACAAATAGTTTTCCTAGTCCACCAGAACGAATGGTTTCATCAATTACAAAATGATCTATTTCTAATTGTTTTCCAGAATAAATACGAACGGTAATCCATGCGCCCGAAATTCCAACTAACTTTTCATCTTGATACAAACCAAAGCAATGGTAATTTTCAAATTTAAATATTTCATTTAAACTATTTTCTATTTCTTCAATAGGTTTATCTGGATTAAGAAGTTTACCAAAAGGAGCAATTTCTTTTATATTAGATTTTGATAGTTTTTTAAATTGAATGTTTTGCATTATACACTTTTATAAGTTCATCAAATATAAAACTTTTAAAGCAAAAAATCCTGCTAATTGATTAGCAGGATTTTATATTTACTATTATTATCTAATTAAAGAGAATGTAATTTACTTTGCTTTTCTTTCCACATTTTTAAATCTTCTTTGTGGCGTTCAATGCTTTTTTGTACTTCTTTAATGAAAGGATTTTCTCCTTTAGAACTAGAGCTAATGAACTGAATGTTGTTTTCTAATTGGAAAATTTCATTTTGCACTTCTTCAACTTTCTTTCTTATAAAATATTGTTCTTTCTCTAGAGCTCTATCATCTTCATTTTCTACCCACTGATCAAGTTTTGCATTAAACTTCATCATTTCGGTATCTTTTTTAGATAAACTTAATTTTTCAAATAAAGCATCTAATATTTTATTGAACTTTCCTTCAATATGTCTTCTGTTGAAAGGAACTTTGCCAAAACCTTTCCAAGTTTCAATATGCTTTTTAATAGCGTCTAAATCGGTTTTATGATCACCAACTAATTCAAAATCTTTTAAAGTTTCTAAATAGGTTTTCTTGTTTTCAAAAGCTTCAATTTCAACTTTATCTTCTGTATTTCTTACTTTGTGCATTCTGTCAAAGTAATGGTTGCAAGCGTCTTTAAATTCTTTCCAAATTTTGTCTGACTGCTTTCTTGGAACATGTCCAATTTTTTTCCAATCATCTTGAATTTTTTTCATGATTGGAGTAGTAGCTTTAAAATCTTCACTGTCTTTTAAAGCATTTGCTTTTTCAACTAATTCGGTTTTCTTATTTAAATTTTCTTGTTGTTCATGCTTAATATCTTTGTAAAAAGCATTTTTTGTAGCATTAAAGTTACGAACTGCTGCTTTAAAAGAATTCCAACTTGCTTCAGTTTCTTCTTGAGGCACTTTACCAGCTTTGAAGAATTTTTCTCTTAATGCTTCAATTTTTTTAATTTGGTTTTGCCAACCGTTATGGTTTGCAACTTTCTCATTTGAAACCGCATTAATTTCTTCAATAATTGCTTTTTTCTTAGCTAAATTTTCAACTTCGCGCTCTTTTGCTTTTTCAAAGAAGGCTTCTCGTTTTTCATGCATTTGCTTGGTAATGTCACTAAATGCATTCCAAACTATTTCTCTTTGTTCTCTGTCTACTGGTCCAATTTCTTCTTTCCAAACACGGTGTAAAATTTGCAATTCTCTAAAGCCTTTCATAACATCGGTTTCATTTAAAAGACTTTTTGCTTTTTCAATGATTTGTAGTTTTTGCTCTAAATTATGTTTGAAATCTAAATCTCTGGCTTCTTTATCTAAATGAATTAAATCGTAAAAGCGCTCTAAATGAAAATGATAATCGTTCCAAACAATATTGTATTTATCTCTAGGAATTGAACCCGCGTTTTTCCAACGTTCTCTAATATCATTAACACGTTTAAACATATCGCCAATGCTTAAAACTTCTTCAGTTCCGTCTACTAATTCCTTCAGTTCATCTATTAATTCACTTCGTGTATTTAAATTCCCTTTTAGATTTTTTTGCAGTTGGTTATAATGATTATTTCTATTGGTTCTATATTCATTATATGCGTTGTCAAATTTATTTTTTAAAGGAAAATGATATTCAAACGTAGCATTTTCATCGGTATTTGTTTCGTTAAATTCATCTCTTTTTTCGTCAATTAAGTCGTTGTACTTACTTGCAAAAGCTTTTTTAATTTCTTCTACATGATCTTTAATAGCCATAACCTTATGGTTTGCGACTAGTCGTTCAAGTTCTTCAGTAAGTTCTTCCTTAGACATTGTGTCGTATTCCAACATAGGGATGTCGTGTCTATCCTGTACCGAATCGTCTTCGCTTTCTTCAGCATTTGAATTATCAATTTCTTCTAAAGCAGATTGATTAATTGCCGTTACATTCTCTTGTTCTTGAGTCGTTTCGTTCTCTGTTCCGTCTGCCTGTGGCAGGTTATCATTCATTTCTTCTAACATTATTACATGCTTAAGGTTACTATTAGTTTTCGAAGATACGAATGCAACATTAAATTTCAAAGAAAAACCGTTAAATGTGGTTTATTTTATGGGGAAAACGTAAAAAAGAATTATGTGAAATTTAAATATTTTATTAATTTCAGAAAAAAAGTTAAGCTTTTTTAATATACAAGTATTGCATTTCCGTTTTCACATAGTATTTCAATAGGTTGAGGTGGTACTGAACAATCGCTAATAAGTTTCCAACGGATGTTATATTCTAATTGTTTTATTCTATGTTCTTCTATTTTTTGAAGAAATAGAAAAGTGTTAATGTTTCTTGAATAAGCGATGTAGCCAACTGGACCACCACATGGTTTATTTCCATAACTAGTATAAGTCCATTCTGAAGGATCACTACAAGTTACACTAGTTGCCATATTTTCAATTTCTGAAAACAGTAGGTTTAAGTTTTGATTTTCTTGTTCTTGAGTTAATTCATCATTACTACAACAAAAACAAATTCCGATCAATAAGAATAAACTAAATGACTTAATTTTTGACATATTTTTTTTTTAATAGATGATAAAAATACGGCTAGGTTGCGTGAATTGATTATAATAACTATTTGTTCCAAATAATCCATGCTTTTTCAGCTTGAAATACTAACATTTCATATCCGTTTTTAACTGTTGCTTTATTTTCAGCAGCTTTTCTTAAAAAGGTAGTTTCTTCTGGATTGTAAACTAAATCAAAAGCAATATGTTTCTTAGTGAATAAACTATAATCTAAAGGCGGACATTCATCAATATTTGGAAAAGTACCAAGTGGAGTAGTGTTAATAATGATTTGATATTCATCAAAAAAATCTTGGTTTAATTCATTATATGATATTTGAAATTCATTAGGATTTCTTGAAACAAAATCATATTCTATTTTAAGTTTTTGTAAAGCAAAAGCAACACCTTTACTTGCGCCACCAGTTCCTAAAATAAGTGCTTTTTTGTGGTTGTCTTTTAATAGAGGTTTTAATGATTTTTTGAATCCAAAATAATCGGTATTATAGCCTTTTAATTTGCCTTTTTTTGAAACTGTAATGGTATTTACTGCTCCAATTTTTTTAGCGTTTTTAGAAACTTTATCTAAATAAGGAATTATTGCTTCTTTATATGGAATAGTAATATTTAGGCCTTTTAATCCTTTAGTGTGTTTTGTGATTTTTGTAAATTGCTCAATTGTATTAATATCAAAATTTAAGTATTCACAATTGTCAAAATGAAACAATGAAAATTTTTCTGTGAAATAATTTTTTGAAAATGAATAATCGATATTACGACCTATAAGACCATATTTATATTGTTTTTTCAGTTTCTTCTTTTTCATTGTATTATTTTTTTTCTAAATGTGCTGCAACTTTTTCCATTCCGTAAATTACTAAAAAACCAAATGTTGCTAAAATAATTGCTAAAATAACTTGAGCATCACCTTCAAAATTTTGTGGTAAGATACTTTTTTCTAAAAAAGGAACAGTTTTTCCATGACTATTTATACGTGTTTCTAAGACTTCTTTCCAAGGCCAAACTTTATTAAGAGAGCCTATCATAAAGCCTATTAGCATTGCTAAAGTTGTATTTTTATGATGGTCAAACATCCAATGCAGTATTTTAGAAAAAGTTTTTAAGCCAATTATTGCCCCAATAGCAAAAGCGCCAAGCTTCATTAATGAAGTTGAAATTAATTCTGTATTCATTTGGGTTAAGCCTTCTCTAAATTGATTTATAGTACCAATAACAGTTTCATAAGACCCCATTAGTAATAAAATAAAAGCTCCAGAAATTCCAGGTAAAATCATTGCAATTATCGCAATAAATCCTGAAAGGAATAGATAAGTATAACTTTCAGGGCTACTTACTGGTTTTATAATTGTGATGAAATAAGCTAAAATAATACCAATTATTAACGCGAGAATTGAAACAGGTTTTAAACTTGTAATTTGTTTCCAAATGAGTAAAACACTTGCAATTATTAATCCAAAAAAGAAAGACCAAACCATTATGGGCTGTGTTTCTAATAAATGTGTAATTATTTTAGAAAAAGTTAATATGCTTATTCCTATTCCAACTACTAAAGCTATTAAAAATGAAGCATTTGCTTGCTTCCAAGTTGCTTTTATTCCTTCTTTTTTTAAAGTTTTTAATAATGAAAGATTAATTCCATTAATGCTATCAATTAATTCTTGATAAATGCCAGAAATAAATGCTATTGTACCTCCAGAAACACCCGGAACTACATCAGCAGCCCCCATTGCAATTCCTTTTAGTGTAATGATTAAATAATCGGGAAAAATTTTTCTCATGAATAATGAATTGAAAATAAGCTTACTTATTCTCTATATTTTATAATTTGATTTTGAACTGATTTTTTTTCCCAAATTGTTGGAAAATTCTCTTTAAAAAAAGTGTGATTTGCGAAATTCAATCGTAATGCATTATTTAAATGGAAATTACCTTTTTTAACTTGTTTTACCATGTAATTTAAACCTGCTAATCGGTATTCAATTTCATAATTATCTGGGAATAATTCTGATGATTGTAATAAAATTTCAATAGCAGAATCGTACTCGCCTAAAAACTGAAGAGTATCAGACCAAAGAACAAATGTGTCTAAATTAATGTCGCCAGTTTCAAATGCTTTTCTATAGCCAAGTTCTGCTTCTTCATGTAAATTTAAAGCCTGATTAATTGCTCCAAATCTTTTCCAATACATATTGTTTTCTCCATCAATTCCAATTGCTTTATTTACGTAGTATAGCGCTTTTTGATAGTTTTTTTGACGAATGTAAAAGTCGGTAATAGCAATCCAGCCTTTATCTAATAAAGGATCTTCATGAACTGTTTTTAAATAGTATTGAAGTGCGAATTCAATATTGTCAATTTTTTCATAACATTTACCTACGCGTAAGAAAACAAAAGAAGTAGCATCGTCTAACTCCATAGTAATTGCATAACAAGCAATTGCTTCTTCATATTTTTTTAGCTTTTCTAATGCTTTTGCTTTTTCTAAATAAGCACCTAAAAAAGTTTCATCAATTAATGTTGCGTAATCGAAAGCCCAAACTGCTTTTTCAAAATTCTTTACCGCATAATATTGGCGTCCTAGTTGATGCCAAGCTACTTCGCTGTATGGATTTTTGTCGATGAAACTATTTAAATAAATAATAGCTTCTCCGTTTTGGTCTAGAAAATCAAAGCAATAAACTACATTGTAAAGTGCAGAATAATCTTCTGTATCTTCGCTTAAACAACGAATAAAAAATTCTTTTGCTTTTTCAAGTTCGTCGTTAAAAAGATATTCCATTCCTATCATAGAATAAACATCAGCAGCATCATCAGTATATTTTAAAGCAATTTTTAAAGTTTCAATTGCTTCTTCATGTTGATCTCTTTTAGAGTAAATATTTGCTTTTTGGATGTATATTTCCTCATTATGTGGTTCAATTGCATATAATTCATTTAAGAGTTTTTCTGCAATATCAAGTTTGTCTTCGTAAATTAAAGTTTCTACTTGTACCAATTTTAACCCTGTAGATTTTGGATGTTGTTCCAAACCTAATTTTAAAGCTTTTTTGGCTAAGTTCATTCGTCCTGTATCCATATAGTGGAGAATGATTTCTTCAAACTCCTCAGAATCAAAGAAAAAAACTTTATTTGTTTTTAACATTGATTCAAATTTAGATAAGGAAAAGTTATTTTCTTCTTCATCGTGACTCATTCTCATAGCTTCTCTTTTTAAGGTTTCTCCTATATTTAAAATTAAGGAAAAATAGTGGGGCAATCATTTCTTGTGCGAATTGTTTTAAACAATTTAATTAACAATTTTTAATATTAATTATTATTGTTCTCTATCTCATTTAATGCTTCAAGAATAATGCCACAACCTTTTATAATTTCTTCATTTGAAATTGTTAAGGGTGGAGTAATACGAATAGCGCAGCCTTCAAAGAGTAACCAAAATAAAATAAGCCCTTTTTCTTGGCATTTTAAAATAACTTCTGTTGCTATATCCGGACTTTCTGTCATAGCAGCGAGCATTAATCCTTTTCCTCTTATTTCTTTAATTAGTGGGTGAACTAAGGTTTTTCTAAATAAAGCTTCTTTTTCTAGTGTTTCAGCTATTAAATTTGTTTCGGTTAGTTCTTGCAAAGTTGCTAAACAAGCAGCTGCAATTACAGGATGACCACCAAATGTAGTAATGTGACCTAATTTTGGATCATGACTCAATAAATCCATCATTTCAGCAGAAGCTGTAAAAGCGCCTACTGGCATTCCTCCTCCCATTCCTTTTCCCATAACCACAACGTCTGGAACAACATCATAGTTTTCAAATCCGAATAATTTTCCAGTACGACCAAATCCAGGTTGAATTTCATCTAAAATCATAATAGCACCTACTTCTTCGCAACGTTGTTTTACTTTTTTGAGAAAATTATTTTCAGGTTGAATAAATCCTGCACCGCCTTGAATGGTTTCTAAAAGTACACCAGCGGTTTTAGAGGTAATTTTTTCTAAATCAGCTTCGTTGTTAAAAGTAATAAAATCTACATCTGGAATTAGCGGTCTAAATATTTGTTTACGTTCTTCAAACCCCATAACACTCATGCTTCCCATTGTGTTTCCATGATAAGCATTATGACACGAAATTAACTGACTTCTGCCTGTAACTCTTCTAGCCAATTTTAATGCGCCTTCAATTGCTTCTGTACCAGAATTAGTTAAGTATGTTTTTGATAGAGTAGAAGGTAGGTTTTGTGCTAATAATTTACAAAGTTCAGTTGCTGGATTTTGTGCATATTCACCATAAACCATAACATGTGAATATTTGTCTAACTGTGTTTTTATGGCATCGTTAACTCTTTTAGGTTGATGTCCTAAAGTATTTGCAGAAACGCCAGCAACAAAGTCTAAATATTCTTTTCCGGCTGTATTGTATATGTATGAACCTTTTGCGTGTGAAACTTCCATAGCAAGTGGATGTTCTGTGGTTTGAGCTTGGTATTTAAAAAAATCGGATAACATTTTATTATTTTGATGTAATAGGTTTAAGTAATTTAGAACTCTGAAAAATATCTTACTCTTTTTTTGGATTGTTTTTATCGAAATCAAGCGTTTCCTTTAAAACTTCCATTGGTACATCATCTTCCATTGCTTTTTTCTTGCTTTCAATTAAAATTTTCTCATGTATGATATTTTCTTCATCAGGAAAAATATCATCTTTAGACTTTATCCGTTCATCGCCTCGCCAATTAAATCCTCTTAGTTTTCTTGCATTTTCAGGAAACTCAGATTCGGGATAAATTTCTGATTCTGGTTTTTTAAAAAATGTAATGGTTTCAATTTTATTTTCGTTTAGTATTAAGTTAATTTTACTACAAACGCCTTTATTGATGCCAATTAACTCATTATTATCATTATACATGTAATAAATAACTTCTGCATTTTTAATAATATCTACTTCATTAAGGTTGTTGTCAATGAATTTACCATATAAATTTTGTCCTTTAATTTGGTTGAAGCCATTTTTACTTAGAGTGTCTTTTTGAATAATAAACGCATTATTAAGCACTTTTAAAGAATCCAGTTTTTCAGATTCATTATTACCTATTAGGTGTATAATATCTCCAGTCATTTGATTGTCAAAATTCCAAATAATAGGTTTTCCAATTAATTGAGTTAATGCTGTTTTATTGCTTGAATGTAGAGAATCACATTTTCCACTCATATCTGATTTATAAAAACGAACATTATTGAATGCTTTGATAATTCTGTTTTCTGGAGGACCAGTAACTTGTATTTTTTTACCGTGCATATAAAGTGAATCTTTTTCAACTTTGGTAATTACAACGGCTCTTTTTGTTAGTATAATTGAGTCTTTACGTGTTAAAGGATTTCTGTACATTTCTGCATAATGCCCTTTTGCTACTAAATTATTTATAGTATCAGTAATTTTAACATTATTAATTCCTCGTGAATAATTTTTTTCTCTATCATAAAATAAATCATCACCTTCAATAATTTTATTACTATACGTAATTTTTGAACCTTTTTTTAGTTTTCCAATTCCGGTTTTAGTATCATAAAAACCATTTTCGGTATAAATAACATTATCCTTACTAGTTATGGTTGAGGGTCCAAAAACATAAGCATGACCAGAGTTCTCATAAAAATCTAAATGATTTGTTTTTATTGTGCTTTCAGGGTTTGTTACGGTAACTGCTGATGTAAATTTGTATTTTTTTTCTGAAAGAAAATATTTACCAGATCTACTTTTTAATGTGTTTTCTTTATTTTTAATAGTTCCATAGCTGTTATAAAAAGCGACTTGTTTTTTTTTATCAAAAAATATAGTATCAGTAACTAAAGTAGATTCAGGTGAACGAAGATTTACATCACCAGTTGCAAAAGCAAATTCGGTTTTACCGTTGTATTCTGCATAACGACTGTCCATATGGATAGAGTCGCCTTGATTAATTTGAACATTTCCAAAAGCTTTTATATAATCTTCATCTTTAAAATGATAGGCTTTATTACATTTTATTTGAACTCCATTATGTAAAACACTTACATTTCCTGTAAATATAATTGCTCCAGGAATTTCATTCTGATTCATATCGATAAAATCGGAATGTTCAATGATAATTTTTTTATTTTCTTGTGAGAAAAGAGAAAAACTTACTAATAGCAAGCTTGTTATATGTAAAATGTGCTTTTTCAAAATAGTTATAATTTGTGTCAAATTTAAGTAAAAACTCGATAAGGCCTTTATTATTAAGAAATTTTTATCATAAAAAAACGTCTCTGGTTAAAGAGACGTTTTAAAATATTATTTTGTAATTGTTTGTTTTCTATCTGGACCTACAGAAATTACTTTTATAGGTACTTCTACTTCTTTTTCAATAAAAGCGATATATTCTTTTAATTCGTCAGGTAATTCATTATACGTTGTCATTCCTGTTAAATCTGCTTTCCAACCTTTCATTGTTGTAAAAATTGGCTCAACATTTTCTGGTTCAATATTATAGGGTAAATGATTAATAATTTCTCCCTTGTATTTATAACCTGTACAAATATCTAAAGTATCAAAACCAGAAAGAACATCTCCTTTCATCATGTACAATTGTGTTACACCATTTACTTGAACCGCATATTTAAGTGCAACTAAATCTAACCATCCGCAACGTCTTGGGCGACCTGTTACAGCTCCAAATTCGTTACCTACTTTAGCCATTGTTATTCCTTCTTCATTGAATAATTCAGTGGGAAAAGGACCACTTCCTACACGAGTAGTATATGCTTTAAAAATTCCGTAAACGTCTTTTACTTTATTTGGCGCTATTCCTAAACCTGTACAAGCACCAGCTGCAGTAGTTGTTGATGAAGTTACGAATGGATATGTTCCAAAATCAACATCTAAAAGAGAACCTTGAGCTCCTTCAGCTAAGATAGATTTACCCGCTTTTAAAGCTTGATTTAAGTATTCTTCACTATCAATGAAAGTTAATTTTTTTAGTACTTCAATAGACGTAAAAAACTCATCTTCCATTTCTTGAAGATTATATTGTAAATCTACATTGTAAAAAGCAATCATAGATTCATGCTTGTCAGCTAAAGCTCTATATCTTTCCTTAAAATCTGCTAGTTCAGTATCTCCAACACGTAGACCATTTCTACCTGTTTTATCCATATAAGTTGGCCCAATACCTTTTAATGTAGAACCAATTTTTGCTTTACCTTTTGAAGCTTCAGAAGCTGCATCAAGCAAACGATGAGTTGGTAAAATTAAATGTGCTTTTCTAGAAATTAAAAGTTTAGAAGTAACATCCATATTGAATTTTTCTAAGCCTTCAAGTTCTTTCTGAAATACAACTGGGTCAATAACTACACCATTTCCAATAACGTTTTTTGCGTTTTTGTGAAAAATTCCAGAAGGAATAGTTCTTAAAACATGTTTAATTCCGTCAAATTCTAAAGTGTGTCCTGCATTTGGTCCACCTTGAAAACGAGCAATAATGTCATATTTTGAGGTTAATACATCTACAATTTTTCCTTTTCCTTCGTCACCCCATTGTAACCCTAGTAGTAAGTCTACAGTCATTTTTTTAGTTGTTTTGTGTTGTTATTGAGTAGTTTATTGTTGTTTTTTTGTTGCGTAAAAATAAAGAGAATGTGTATGAATATCTATCCCAAACATTTCTTCCATAGTTTGTTTTATTTGGTGAATTCTAGGGTCGCAAAATTCAATTACTTCATTAGTATCTGTAATTATAATATGATCATGTTGTTTGTCAAAATAGCATTTTTCATAATGTGCTTGATTTTGTCCAAATTGATGACGCCTAACTAAACCACATTCTAAAAGAAGTTCAATAGTGTTGTAAAGGGTTGCTCTACTTACACGATAGTTTTTGTTCTTCATTTTAATATATAAAGATTCAATATCAAAATGTTCTTTTGTATTGTATATTTCTTGAAGAATTGCATATCGTTCGGGTGTTTTACGATGTGCTTTATCTTCTAAATACTTCGTAAATACGTTCTTTACAATTTCTTGATTTTTGTTATTTTCCATTTAGTGAACCTAATAAGTTGCAAAGATAAGTAAAGTTAAGCGTTAGTAGAAGTTAGTTTAATTTTTTTTCAACATACTTTTCAATACTATAATATTACAGTTATATTTTAAGCGTTATAAACTCTTGTTATTTTATCTATTCCATCTACTTTTTTAATGTTGTCAATCAGTTTTTTAAGAATAGTGTTGTTTTGAACAATTACAGTAATTTGGCCGTTAAATATTCCGGCATCACCACTTAAAGAAATATTCTGAATATTTACATGCATTTGATTTGAAATGACTTTTGTGAGTTCGTTGGTTAAACCCATAGTATCCATTCCAGTGATTTTTAAAACAGCTCTAAAATTTTCCTGACTAGAATCTATCCATTTTGCTTGCATGATTCTATAAGCATAATTCGACTGCAGACTTATTGCATTTGGACAATCTTTTTTATGTACTTTAATTCCTTCATTAATGGTAAGAAAACCAAAAACTTCATCACCAGATATTGGATTACAACATGTTGCTAACTTATAATCTAGTTTTGATTGTTCGGCTCCAAAAACAATTAAGTCATATTTTTTATTTACATCATATTTATTAATTTGTTCAGGCTTAACAGATGGAGTTCTGCTGAATGGTTTTTTGAAAAAGTTGACTAGAGTATTATTCTTTTGTGCAACGAAATCTTTTAATTGTTGATTTTCAATGGCACCAATTCCAATTCGGTAAAATAAATCTAAACTGGTTTGAAGTTTAAAAAACACAACTAATTCATTAATTGTATTTTCATTTAAAGATATTTTTAAATGACGAAGCTTTCGTGTTAATAATTCTTTTCCGTCTTCGGCAATTTTCTTAGTATTTTCGTTTAATACGTTTTTAATTTTTGTTTTAGCTCTTGAAGTAGTAACATATTCTAACCAATGAATCGTTGGTTTTTGTACTGCAGAAGTAATAATTTCAACCTGATCGCCACTATTTAAAACATGGTTTAAAGGAACTAATTTTCCGTTAACTTTTGTTCCTCTTGTGTGAATTCCAATTTCTGAATGTATACTGAATGCAAAGTCTAAACTTGTTGCTCCTTTAGGAAGTGATTTGATATCTCCTTTCGGAGTAAATACATAAATTTCTTTGGCGTATAAATTTAATTTGAAGTCTTCAACAAAATCTACAGCATTTGAAGATTGATTTTCTAGAGCTTCTTTCAATTGGTTCAACCAAATTTCTAAACCATGTTCTTCAGTGTCTGCATTTTTATATTTGTAATGTGCAGCATATCCTTTTTCGGCAATTTCGTTCATTCGTTCACTACGAACTTGAATTTCAACCCAACGCCCTTTTGGCCCCATTACAGTAATATGAAGTGCTTCATAACCTGAAGATTTTGGTGAAGAAATCCAATCACGCAATCTACTTGGACTTGGTCGATAATGATCGGTTACAACCGAATAAATTTTCCAAGCTAAGAATTTTTCATCATTTGGAGTTGATTTGTAAACAATACGTAGCGCAAATTTGTCATAAACTTCATCAAAAGTTACGCCTTGAACACGCATTTTTCTTCTGATGGAATAAATTGATTTTGGCCTGCCTTTAATTGTGAATTCAATACCTTCTGCTTTTAAAGAGTCACCTATAATTTCAGAAATAGCTTTTATATATTCGTCTTGTTCTTCTTTGGTTTCTTTTATTTTGCTAACAATATCTTGGAAAACTTCAGGTTCGGTATACTTTAAACCTAAATCTTCTAATTGTGTTTTAATGTTATATAAGCCTAAACGATGGGCGAGTGGCGCATAAATGTATAATGTTTCTGAAGCAATTTTAGCTTGCTTATAATCGACCATGCTTTCCATAGTTTGCATGTTGTGCAATCTATCGGCAATTTTTATTAAAATTACACGAACATCATCATGTAAGGTAAGCAGCATTTTTCTAAAATTCTCCGCTTGAATACTAACGTCTTGGTCGGTTTTTACCTTTGCAATTTTGGTTAAACCTTCTACAATTTTTGCAATACTTGGGTTGAACATTTTTTCAATGTCTTCCACAGTAATATCTGTATCTTCAACAACATCGTGCATTAAAGCAGCAGCAATAGACGTTGCTCCAAGACCAATATCTCTTGCAACAATTTTTGCTACAGCTATAGGGTGAAATATATAAGCTTCTCCAGATTTTCTGCGCTGATCCTTATGAGCATCTACAGCTACATCAAAAGCCTTACGAATTAGTTTTTTATCTTCGTCTGAAAGGGTTTGGTAACTAATGCGAAGTAACTCTTTATACTCTTGGGCAATTGCCTTATTTTCTGCTTCAATTTCTATCTCGGTCATAGTAGGTCTTTAATAGCTTAAAGTTATAACAAAGATATTGATTGTGCAATAAGTATTTTAAAAGTTTCTATTTAAAATTTCTTTGTCTTTTTGCTTCAAATATTAAGATTGCCGCAGCTACCGAAACATTCATAGAGTCAATTTCACCCTGCATTGGAATAATAATATTTTGGGTACTATTGTCTCTAAAAGTCTGAGAAACTCCTGTTGCTTCGGTTCCTACAACTAAAGCGGTTGCTGAAGTATAAGATTCTTTATGGTATTCGTTAGAATTTTGAAGTGTGGCACTGTATATCGCAATGTCATTTTCTTTTAAAAACGCAATTGCTTCATCAGTAGTACAAACTGCAATTTGATTAGTAAATACACAGCCTACGCTAGAGCGGATATTATTTGGATTGTAAATATCACTTTTCGGATTAGCAATAATAACTGCATCGATATTTGCAGCATCAGCTGTACGAAGCATTGCGCCAATATTACCTGGTTTTTCAATACTTTCTAGAACTAAAATTAACGGATTTTCTTTTAATTCTAAATCAGATAATTGTAAAGATTTACTCTTTGCAACTGCAATTATTCCTTCGGTTGAATCTCTATAAGCTAATTTTTGGTAAACGTCTTTTGAGATTTCAATTTTCTCGACAGCGCCCGAAGCGACAATATTGTTTAATTCTTTTTCAGAAATAATTTCGGGTAAAAATAAAACAGTTTCTAATTCATAATTTCCCTTTAAAGCCAATTCAATTTCGCGCTTTCCTTCAATTAGAAAAGTACCCGTTTGTTTACGAATTTTTGCTTTTTCTTGTAATTGAATAAGTGATTTAATATAAGGATTTTGAACTGAAGTAATTTGTTTCATGAAACGTTTATTTAATTGCAAAACTACAAAAAAAAGCCTTTTCAATTTGAAAAGGCTTCTTGTAATTATTTATTTGATTTTTCGTTTTCGTATTTTCCTTTGTATCGTTCGTAAAGTTCAGTTTGATGACTTTCTAAACTAATTTCTCTACCGTCTATAAAAGCTTTTGTAATGGTGTTTGTTCGCATGTCTAAAGCATCGCCATTTGAAATAAATAGAGTAGCACTTTTACCACTTTCTAATGAACCATAATTTGCATCGATACCTAGTATTTTAGCCGTATTTAAAGTAATTAATTTCAACGCTTCTTCTTTAGATAATCCCCAAGCAGCACAAGTACCAGCATAAAAAGGAAGGTTACGAGCTTGCATACGTTCCATATCACCAGAGTTTTCTAAACCAACTAAAATACCTTTTTCTACTAAAAGCTTGGCGTTTTTATAGGGTAAGTTTACATCTTCGTCTTCCAAAATAGGTAAATCATGTACACGTCTTAATAGCACAGAAATATTATTTTCTTTTAATAAATCAGCGACTTTAAAAGCATAATAACCACCAACGATGGTCATGTTTTTAATGTTGTTCTTTATTTTAAACAACACAGCATCAATAATTTCTTTTTCTCCATTAGCATGAACAAAAAGGGTTTTTTCTCCAGAATCAATACCTTTCATTGCTTCATAAGGAATATCTCTTTTAGAATTAGTTGACTTTAAATAAGCAGTAGCGTTATTGAAAAACTCTTGAACTTCTTTAAGTTGGTCATCGTACTTTTTGTTAGGCTCAATATTTCCTGGTTCTGCCCACCAACCTGATCTTGAATAACTTCTTGGCCAATATAAATGAATACCGCCATCTTTTTTAATAACAGCATCTTCCCAATTCCAAGCGTCTAATTGAACTACAGAAGAAGTTCCTGAAATCCTTCCGCCTCTTGGAGTGATTTGAGCTAATAAAACCCCATTTGGACGCATTGTTTCAACTAAAATTGATTCAGTGTTATAGGCAATTAAGCTTCTAATATGAGGATTAAATTCACCCATTTCACTTTCATCGTCGGATGCTCTTACAGCATCAATTTCAACTAAACCTAAAGTTGCATTTGGTGCAATAAAGCCCGGATAGATATGTTTTCCTGAAGCATCTATAATTACATCATGCTTCATTGGTTTCATCACTCTGGCATCGCCAATTGCTCCAATTTTTCCATCAATTATAGAAATTAAACTGTTTTCAATTACTTCACCATTCCCTAAATGTGCTTTTCCGCCCATAATAAGAATGCTTTTAGTTTGCTTTGAAGCAGGAGTTTGTTGGGCAAAAGCCAAGCAACTCATTAATAATAAAAGAATATATTTTTTCATTTTAAATTTTTTTTTTTGTTAAAAAAGCAATTTTATTTGTACTCTTCCATTGTATCACAATGGTAATGTTTGATTTCTTTTTTAACAGGCGCTTGTGTTTTTAAACCTTTATTTTTGGCTTCTAACATGGCATTAATTAATTCGCTTCTTTCTTTTTGAATGGTGTTTAAACTTTCTTGTTCTTTATTCAAATCATAAAATATTGCTCCTTCAATAATTGTCTTCTCAGCTTTAGCGTAAATTGAAAGTGGATTGTCTGTCCATAATACCACATCAGCGTGTTTACCTACTTTAATACTTCCAACTTTATCATCAACTTGTAAAATTTTAGCTGGATTTAGAGTTACAAAGTTCCAAGCAGTTTCTTCAGAAACATCTCCATATTTTACAGCTTTAGCTGCTTCTTGATTTAACCTTCTTGACATTTCAGCATCGTCTGAATTGATAGAAACCAAAACACCTTGACTGTTCATTAATGCTGCATTATATGGAATGGCATCGTTTACTTCAAATTTATAAGCCCACCAATCTGCAAATGTAGAACCGGCAACACCGTGTTCTGCCATTTTATCTGCTAGTTTATACCCTTCTAAAATATGAGTGAATGTTTGAATTTTGAATCCGTACTTATCAGCAACTTTCATCAACATGTTAATTTCAGATTGAACATAAGAGTGACAAGTAATAAACCTTTTCTTATTTAAAATTTCTCCTAAAACTTCCATTTCAATATCAAAACGAGGCATAACTTTGTTTTTACCCTTTTTTGATTTGTATTCTTTCCATTCTCTTTCGTATTCTAAAGCTCTTGTGAAGTAATCCTCATACACTTGCTCAACTCCCATACGTGATTGAGGAAAACGATTTCTTGCATAATCTCCCCAATTGGATTGTTTTACGTTTTCTCCAAGAGCAAATTTGATGTATTTTGGAGCATCTTTCATAATCATTTCATCTGGTGCATAACCCCATTTTAATTTGATGAATGCTGCACGACCACCAATAGGGTTTGCTGAACCATGTAATAAATTTGCAGAAGTAACTCCACCAGAAAGATTTCTATATATATTAATATCATCTGAATTTACAACATCTTCAATAGTAACTTCAGCTGATGAATTTTGGCCACCTTCATTAACTCCGTTAGAAATGGCAATGTGTGAATGTTCGTCAATAATTCCGGCAGTTAAATGTTTGTTTGTTCCATCAATTTCAAGTGCGTTTTTAGCAGAAAGATTCTTTCCGATTTTAGCAATTTTTCCGTTTTCAATTAAAACATCTGTTTTGGTTAAATTACCTTCTTTTTCACCTGTCCAAACTGTAGTGTTTTTTACTAAAATAGTTTGTTGTTTTGGTTTCTCGGTGTTCCCAAAAGGTAAATTTGGATAGGTAATTGCAACCATTTCTGGCACTACACTGTCTTCTTTTTTATCTTCTTTTTTATCTTCTTTAACTATTTCTTTTTTAGTTGCTGTCCAAGCAGTTTCTTTTCCGTTTTCTAAAACTACTTTTCCTTGTAAAATATTATTCATTTTTGTTCCTGTAAAACGAAGATATTCTGTTTTTAAAGTGTCTTTTGTTCGAACAACAATTGTTAACCAAGGTTCATTGAACGATAATTTGGTTCCGTAGTTAATACTGTCTTTAGAAATTTTTCCGTTTATTTTTTCTAATTCGCCATCGATATTTAATTCGAAAGTTTCATTATTGAAAACCAAATCGTATTTTCCTCTTATATCATCAGTATCCATTTTAGTAATAACTGAACGATTTCCTTGTACCCAGTTTTCATGAATGGTAGCATCATCTTCAAAAATATCTTTTGAAGTAATAATGAAATTAGCCAGTTTTCCTTTTTCTAAACTTCCAATTAAGTTGGATTGCTTAATTAGTTTTGCTGGAGTTTCTGTTAAAGCTGCAATTGCTTTTTCTTTTGGAAAACCATATAAGACAGCTTTTCTTAAGTTGGAAAGAAAATCTTCTGGTTTTTTATTATCTGAAGCAGTTAAAACAAAATTAATGTTGTTATCTGCTAATACTTTTAAGTTGAATGGTGCTTGGTTCCAAAATTTCATGTCACTAACACTTACTTGTTGGGCTAAGTATGGATCAGAAACATCATAAGCATCTGGAAAATCTAATGGAATTATATAAGTTGCGCCTGTTTTTTTAATTTCTTCAATTCGTTCGAATTCATTTCCACTACCTTTAATAAGATAGTTTATTCCAAATTCTTTACCAATTTTAGCAACTCTTAAACTTGAAAGTTTATCATTGGCTTCAAAAATTTGAACTAAATTTTTATTAGCATTAAAACTTTCTAACGACAAATCTTTAGTAGTAGAAAGTCCTTTGCTATACCAATCAGCATCATGATATACTTGTCTTATTAATGCCATTCCACCCATTAATGAAGATGGATAAGATTGTCTTGTATACTTACTGCGTTTAAACGTAAAATGTTGAGAAACTTTAGTGTTTAAAATACGAGTTGCATTATCTAAATTATCGTTAAGAGTCCAAAGAAATCCTGTACCTGCAATAATTCCATCGTTATGATGACTTAAAACGGTTCCAAAACCTACATTTCTTAATGTTTCAGCAGTTTTTGAATCGTAGTTTGTATTTTCAAAGGCATTGTACTCTGGTTTTACATGATCGTTCCAATAATAGCCTTCTCTTGAAGAATCGTATTGTGGAGTAAAGTTTCCACTTGGTCTTTGATTTGGTTTTTGAATTCCAAATTCACTAAATAGATCAATAAATGAAGGATATATTGTTTTTCCGGTTGCATCAATTATTGCTGTATTTTTTGGAATACTAACATTTGTACCCACATCAACAATTTTATTTTCCTTAATTAATAAAGTTGCTTTCTCTATTTTATTTGTTGAAGAAACATAAATCGTAGCATTTGTAATTGCGGTATAATTCTTAAAACTTTGTTTTACACCATCATTTTTTGGAAAATAATCTTGTGCTTGTAAACCAATACTAAAACAAAGTAAGAGCAGGATTTTGTAAAATTTCATATTTAGTTGCTTAAAATTTCTGCTAAATATAAGGATTAATCTAAAAATAAAGTTCAAATCTCTTTTATGAAGAAAAATTTAACAATTGTTCTTAAATATAGTTTTTAGTTTCAGTATAGAAATGAAATTTAGAGGGAATTCTAAAAATACGTGCGCCATACTTAGTATATATAACCATTTTAAGCCAAGGTTGTAATTATAAAAATATAGAATTATAGATGTAATCCATAGAATTATAATTATTATTAGTTTTAGCCTTGATGTATGATGCCATTGAATAATTAATGTTTTTGAGAACCAATTGAAATAATGGTAAGTATAAGAAAAAGCTATAAATCGCATTACTTGAATACCAATATTCGAAAAATACACATCATTTTTTGTGGTAGTTGAAAATTGATTACTATGTGTAATTATTTTTTGATTTAGTTTTTCAAATGAGTGATAGTTGTTCTGAATTTGTTCTGTAACAACAGAAAAATTAAAATTTATTGGAATGAGTAAAAGTGCTAAAGCAGATACAATGAAAATTACTAATGAAATTTTACCAGTTACACCTTTCTCTTTTAATGTACCAATTAAAATGAACAATCCTGTAAAAATAAATACATGGATTAATGTTGGTAAAAACATGGAGAAAGTAATGTTAAATTTATTGTCGAAATAATAAAAGAATACAAAACCAATTATTATTGATATAGTATTGAATATAATTTTTGATTTTAACTCCTTGAAATAAACCATACCGAAACTTGAGGTAAAAGCTATAAAGATAAATACCGCTAAATATTTTCTCAAATAATAGGATAAGGGTGAAAATAGAGCAATTGATATAAGGCACAAGATTAAAATATGAACATAATAATCTTTCTTTTGTGTAGTGAAATAGTTTTTTTTATGTAGCCAATTGATTTCAGTTAAGTAATGTAAAGGACCTAAAATTGCGTAAACAATTAAAAATAATTCAAAAGGAAATAGAAATGCAAAACAAAAAGAGAACAGCATCAAAAAAATATTAATGATGTTTATTTTGGTAACATTTTTCATTTATCTCGTAAGGTATAAATAACCAGTTAAGGGTTCATTATAATCTGGATCATTTAGGTAAAGAATATAGTAGTAAGTTCCATCAGGAGCATCATCTGGTCCAACTGATTTTTTAACTTTTCCATCCCAATCAGGCATGCTGTTATCACCAGTCCAAATGTGTTTTCCCCAGCGGTTGTATATTTCTAATTTAAAATTAACAAAAATATCGCGTAAGCCTTCAATATAGAAACTATCATTTAATCCGTCATTGTTTGCTGAAATAGCATTAAATACTTCTGGCGGACAGTTTCTTGTTCTTAGATTAAAAGAAGTTAAGCTATAACAAAATTCATTTTCAATTCTCACAAAAATTTCTTTTGGAGTAGTGATAGCTTCAAAATTAGTAGTATTGAAAATTTCATTATTATTTAAAAAGGCATCGTTATAACTTTCATGAAAAGTAACACTCTGAGATGAATCACTCTTTACCAATTCTTCATAATTTGAAAAATCAAATATTCCTTTGGTTAAACCTAAGTTACATGATAACAAATCTTCTAAATAATTAAAAGTAGGTGGTAATTTTAATTCAATAACGGTTTCAAATTCATTATTTGTTTCTACAAGTTCAGTAACAATTCCTGATCTTGTTCCATTATCGTCTACAACAGCAGTAAGTGTAAAAGGGCTTGAAATAGCATTAGGAATATTTAATATAATAGTATTGTTTTCATTTCCGCCAATTGGTATGTCGTTTTGAGTATAAAAAGTGCCTAGTAATGTATTTTGAGTATAAAAAGTAATTGGTGTATTAGCAGGTAAAAAATCAGTACTATTAACGTTGTAAACAGTATAGTTTAGTTCTATATAACCTGTATTACATTCTGAAATGTAATTATTTAAAACAATAGTAGCATCGGGTAATTGACTGTTTAGTTTAGTTACAATTGCATTAATCATTACATAATCTTGATCTGAAGTTAATGAAATATCGGCAGTTGTGTCACCAATTTGGATGTTATTTTGAATAGTATAAATGTCTAAATCCATGTTGAATAAAGAGTTTGAACCTGTTACACTATTAGTACTGTTAAAAGCATTGTTACTTGGGTTTAGCGGAGGGTTACTTAATACACTTCCGTTAATGGTTAGTGACTCATTATTCGCAATTCCAACATCGCCTTCCCAAGCTAAGAAACCAATTTTAGCATCAAAATTATCTATAACGTTTAAGCTGTTTAGCGAAATATCAATTCTATCAGGAACAGCTTGCATTCCATCGTAAATATTCAATTGATTTAAGGGTAAAGCATCGTTTTGATAAACCACAATAATTGCCCAACCTCCAAAATTAGTTCTGTTTTGAAAATATTGAGGAATTTCAGCTGTTAAATCTAAATCAGAAAGTGTGTAAGTTCCATTTCCTGTGGCTTGTACTTGAGCAGTAATATCTTTAAATGCACTAAAATGTGGCCAACCAGAACTAGCTTGAATAATTGAAAACGTCCTATCAGGAGTTATATCAATTCCATTTAATTGTACATTAAAATCTCCGGTTCCACAACCTGCCCAGTATAAATAAGCTCGTTCAATAACATCAGTTGAAGCTAAATTTAAATCTGCGGAAGAACTTGTAAGAATTGTAGGTGAAGACATAAACGAATTTTCATTGGTATTTAAAGTATTACCAACAAATGTAAAGTCATAACGTCCATTAATTTGTGTATATAATGAAATATCCTGTGCAAAAAACGAGACAGGAATTAGTAGGCAAAATAAAAAAAGGATAAGAGTAATTTTTTTTATCATGAAAAAATAAATATTTCAGTACCAATATAATGTTTTTTATTAGAAAATAGTAAAAACTACTGCTGAAGAATTAAAAAATTAGTAATTTTCCAAAAAATAATTTCTATTGAATAACTATAGAGTTCATCGATATCAGTCAAGTCATTATAAGGATTGGAATACATTTGTAGCAAACGCAAAGAATGCAACATTTTTATTTCATAGAGACTTTATGGAATATCATAAAGATAGATTTGATGACTATTCATTGCTTATTTTTGATGTTAAAGATAAATTGGTTGCTGTTTTACCTGCGCATAAAGTTGAAAATATCTTACATTCTCATCAAGGATTAACTTATGGAGGACTAGTATTGAATGCGAAAGTGATTTTGTCAGATGTAATTTTAATTGTTAAAACGATTTTAGAGTTTTTGAACAAAAATCTTATAAGTAAGTTGCACTTAAAAATTATTCCATCCATTTACAATAGTTTTCCATCTGATGAAATGGAATATGTTAGTTTCCTTTTGGATGCAAAACTAAATAGGAGAGATGCATTAGCTGTTTTAGAAATTTCAAATCAAGTTCCTGTTTCAAGAGTTCGAAAAAGAGGAATCGAAAAAGGAAAGTCAAATGGTTTATTAGTTAAAGAAGAGAATGATTTTACTTCATTTTGGAACGAACTATTGATTCCTAATTTAAAAGAGCGATATAATGCAAATCCTGTTCATTCTTTAACTGAAATTTCTTATTTAAAGTCAAAATTTCCTAATCAAATTAAACAATATAATGTTTATCAAGATGATAAAATAGTTGGTGGAGTTACAGTTTTTGTAACTGATAATGTGATTCATCCTCAATATATTTCGGGAAATAAAGCGTTCAATAACGAGCTTGGAGGATTAGACTTTTTGTATCATCATTTAATTAACGTAGTCTATAAAAATGAGAAATATTTCGACTTTGGAATTTCAAATGAAAATCAAGGTAAACAAGTAAATGAAAGTTTGCATTATTGGAAAGAAAGCTTTGGAGCAAGAACAATTGTTCAAAATTTTTATGAAATTGAAACTAAAAACCATTCACTTTTAGACACTGTTTTAATATGATAAAATTCCTAGATTTAAAAAAAGTAAACCAAACTTTTGAGAGCGCTTTCAAACAAAAAATGGAACAATTTTTAGAAGGTGGATGGTATATTTTAGGAAAGGAAGTAAAGCTTTTTGAAGAAAGTTTTGCGCAATATTGTGGAGCAAAACACTGCATTGGTGTTGGTAATGGTTTAGATGCTTTGGTTTTAATTTTAAAAGCCAATATTCATTTAGGGAAAATACAAAAAGGAGATGAAGTAATAGTTCCTTCAAATACTTATATAGCGACTATTTTAGCAGTTCTTGAGGCTGATTTAGTTCCGGTTTTGGTTGAACCGAGATTAGAAACGTATAATTTAAATCCCGATTTAATTGAGGCTAAAATTACCTCTAAAACTAAAGCCATTTTACCGGTTCATTTATACGGTCAATTGTGTGAAATGGATAAAATAAATGCTATTGCTAAAAAACACAATTTATTAGTTATTGAAGATGCTGCTCAAGCTCATGGAGCCCAAGGAAATAGTAATCAAAACATAAAAGCATATAGCTTTTATCCAGGAAAAAATTTAGGTGCTCTTGGCGATGCTGGTGCCATTACCACAAATGATGATGAATTGGCTGAGGTTTTATTTTCACTTCGAAATTACGGTTCTAAAGTAAAATATGAAAATGAATTAATTGGAGTTAATTCTCGTTTAGACGAATTGCAAGCTGCTTTTTTAAATGTAAAATTACCAGAACTTGATAAAGAAAATCAAATTCGTAGAGAAATTGCAAAACGCTATTTAACTGAAATAAAAAACGAAAAAATAATTCTTCCTTTTTGGGACTATTCAGAGATTCATGTTTTTCATTTGTTTGTCATTCGAACAAAAAACAGAAATGATTTAAAAGAATATTTACTTAAAAACGGAATTGAAACAATGATTCACTATCCAATTCCACCACACAAACAAAAAGCGTTAAAAGATTGGAATGTTTTGTCTTATCCTATCTCAGAGAAAATTCATGATGAGGTATTAAGTATTCCTTTAAACGGAACTTTGACGGAAGCAGAAATCAATAAAATCATTACCACTTTAAATAACTACTAATTTGAATTGGATTAAAAATATAGCAAAATCACCTTTGTTTAAAATCGCGAGTTTTAATAGCGCAAGTCTATTGGTTCGAATTTTCACAGGTTTACTTTCTTCAAAAGCAATTGCTTATTTTATTGGTCCATCTGGAATGGCTTTAATGGGAAATTTCAGAAATTTTAGTTCCACTCTAGAAGCTGTTGGAATTTTAGGTTTTCAAAATGGAATTGTTAAAACGGTTGCAGAAAATCAAGAAGATAAAAACAAAGTATATTCTTTATTGACGACTGTTTTTTACACTTTATTAATTACTTCTTTATTAGTTAGTTTTACTGTCTTAATAGGTTCAAGTTATTTTTTAACTTCTATTTTAAATGGAAATGAAACGTATTTATTAGCGTTACAAATCTTGGCTTTTTCAATTCCATTCTCAATATTGCATTTGTTTTTTGTTTCTGTAATTAATGGACTCAGTTTATATAAAAATGTAATTACGATAACTATTTTTAGTTATATAGCCGGACTCTTAATTTCGGTTTTCCTAATGTGGAAGTTTACCGTTTTGGGAGCAATGATTTCGGTGTCGATTGTTTCGTTTTTATTATTCTGTTTTTCAGGTTTTTATTTCTTAAAGCAATTTTCATTGCAAGAAGTTTTAAATATTCAACATTTTGATTTTAATCAAATTAAAAAAGTATTTGTTTTTGCTTCAATGACTTTGTTTTCTTCTATTTTAACACCAGTTGTATACATTTATATTCGAAAATTAATCATTTCAGCACAATCAATTGAAGCAGCCGGATATTATGAAGCGATGAGTAGAATTTCGAGCTTTTACATGATGTTTATTACTACTTTAGTCAGTTTGTATTATTTACCAGAGCTCTCTAAAACAGCATCTTTGCAAGAAAATAGGCCGTTAGTTCAGCAGTTTTACAAAACTATTTTACCATTATTTAGTGTTGGTTTAATTCTTATGTATTTTTTAAAAGATATTGTAATTTTAGTTCTATTTACCAAAGATTTCTCAGCAGTTTCAAATTTGTTTTTTTGGCAATTATTAGGTGATTTTTTTAGAGCAGCAGCGTTAATTTTAGCCATACAGTTTTTTGCTAAAAAGTTGGTTAAACCTTATTTTATTACCGAAATAATTTCGTTTACCATTTTAATTTTTTCGAGTTATTTTGGAATTCAAATTTTTGGTGTAGAAGGTGCTGTTATGGCTTACGCTGTTACTTATTTTTTATACTTTATTGTTGTTAGTATTTATTTTAGAAAAATGATGATTTAAATGAAACATTTAAATAAAATAATTCAGTTTTTAAATCAAAAAGAAGTTAAGTTGTTACTTCTTATTGGATTTTTGTTTCGTACTTTATTGTTTTTAATGTACTTAAAAATCACTAAAGTTCCTGACAGTTGGAGTTATATGGAATTATCTGAATATATTCTAAAATTAGATTTCTCAGGATATATTGGTTGGAGAAGTCCAGGTTATCCAATTTTAATTGCTTTGGCTTTTGGAACTATGAAAATTACAATGTTGTACCAGTTTTTAATAGGACTCTTTACAATATGTTTTTGGTATGCCACTTTAATAGAACTACAGTTTTCAAAAAGACAAAGCTTTTGGTTTGTTTTACTTATAAACAGTCTACTATGTTATTTCTTTTTTGAAACTTCTATTTTAGTTGAAGCTTTTGTAGTGTTTATTTTCAGTATAATCTTTTGGATGCTTTCAAAAAAGTATTTAGAAGAGCCTACATTAATACAATTAGTCTTAATCAGTTTATTGTTAGGTTTTCTTGTATTAATAAAACCATTTTATGCTTATGTATCTTTTTTATTTTATGGTTTATATGCTTTAAAATCATTTAGTTTTAAGAAAATTATTAATAGACGCATTATAATCTTGATTTTTCCGTTAATTGCTTATTTTGGATGGTCTTATGTAAATAAATTGAACACAGGCTATTTTGTTTCAACTACTTATTTTGGTTTAAATATTTCTCAAAATTGTGTATATTTTGTAGAGAAAGCTCCCGAAAAATATAAATGGATTAAAGATCCTTATATTAAATATAGAGATGAAGCAATAAAAGAAAATAAAGATGTTGCCATGTCTATTTGGTATGCTTATAATGATAGCGTTTTTAATAAATATTATAATAATTTCCCCGATTTATCTAATGAGTTAGGTAAGTTTGGAAAAGAAACAATTGAAAATAATCAAGCTGAATTTTTTGAACAAGTTATTTCAAAATCTTTTTTAGATTTCTGGAAAGTATTTGATATGAAACCTTTTGTGAAATTTAATAATTCAAGTGTCGATTCTATAATTGGTTTTATATGGAAAATTCAAAGTTTCATTATTCAAATTTTTAAGATTGTTTTTATTGGATTGATGTTTTTCTATTTTTATTTATTTCTTAAAAACCGAAGAATCACATTTGAATTGATAATTATTACACTTGTTTTTGCGAGTGCTGTTTTACAAGCATTGGTAACCTTTGGAAATAATAGCAGATTTAGTTTTCCTTTTGAATTTGCAATGATTGTGGTTGTTTTACTGTTTGTAAAGAATCATATTAAAAGCCCCAGGTTTTTAAATAAGTATTTGCAATAGTTTTGTAATGATGTTTTTGTTCTATAAAAGTTTTTGCGTTTTTTGAAATTTCTAAAATTAAATCTGGGCTTTCAATTATCAAACTCAGGTTTTCAACAATGTCATTCACATCAGGAAGAGCATTTATGCAAACCTCATTTTCTTTTAAATCATAGTGTTGTAAAAATTCACTTTCTGCACCTGTGAAAACCACTTTTCCTTTTGCCATAGCTTCTAAAGCATTATAACCTTGATCGTAAGCATATACTTGATCCAATAAAATATGTGCCTTATTATAAATAGAAATGTATTTGTTATAGGGAATATTTTCTGTTGTGATAATTTCAACTTTTTCTGGATATTTTTTTCGAATAATTTCTAATGCTTTTTCGAAAAACGGAATTCCTTTTTTAAGGTAACTCAATCTATTTATGCCTAAGAAAATAATAATTTTGTTTTCTATTTTTAAAGGCGAATACTCAATTTTATCAATGTTTATTGGATTAGGAATAAGCGTAGTTTGAAACCCCATTTGTTGCATTGGAATTTCATAATCTAAATCAGATGTAATTAGATTTTGACAATTTTCTTTTAACCAGTTAAACGTTTTTCGATATTCTGAAGTAATGTATTTCAAAGGAAAATTGAATTGTTTTTTAAGTGATTTATTTTCAAAATAAGGAGTCAAAATAGAATATTTCATTTCTTTTTTTAACAAATATTCTATAAACGGAGCTTCATCTCCACATACTAATAAACTTCTCGATTTTATTTTGGTAAATAATTTTTTATACAAAAAACGCGACAGAAAAGGGTAAGTTTCTAAAGCATCTGAATTAATCAATTGTACATGGTCAAAATCATTTAGTTTTGGAAGTAAAAAATAAAATCGAATTGCTTTTTCAATCTTTTCAAAATTAACGGAAGTTACTTTACGAATACTTTTAAAAAGGAAATTGGCAATTTTGTTGTCGTTGCAAATTTTTGCATTAATAAAATAATCTACAGGAAATTGTTTAAACTTATCGCCACAACCTACAATAATTACTTCATTACCCAATGAAACCAATCCTTCTTTTAAAGAATTATGCAGTCTGCTGTATTCACCAAGTAATAAAATTTTCATTGATTTTTTCTATTTCTAATTTGTCTATCTTTGTGTAAAGATAACACAATTGATAAAAACCTATAATACATCAGATATTGAAATTTTAATTGCTACGATGAATCGAACAAATTTCGATTTTTTGCAGTCTATGTTTGTGTTTTCAGGTTTCTACAATTTTAATATTTTAATTGTCAATCAAACTACTAAGGAAGAAATACTTGAATCAAATTATGAATCAGTAAAAGTTATCAATGTGTTTGAAAAAGGCTTGTCTAAAAGTAGAAATATTGCTCTTCAAAATTCAAGTAAAGACATTTTAGTTTTTACAGATGACGACGTTGTTTTTGATTTAAAATTCTCTGAAAAAATAATAAAAACATTTAATAAACGTAAAGATTTTGATGGCTTTCGTTTTCGTTTTAAAATAGAATCTGGTGGTTTTTCAAAAAAATATCCCGATAAATTTCAACCAAAGTTAAACTGGTTTGAAGTTTTAAATGCATCATCAATTGAGCTGATTTTTAAAAGAGAAAGTATTTATAATATTGTTTCTTTTGATGAAAATTTCGGATTAGGGAGTCTTATATCACTTGGTGAAGAAGCTGTTTTTTTGGCAGATGCAAAGAAGAAAAAACTAAAAATAGGATTTGTTCCTAAAACATTAACGATTCATAATAATAAAACGACTTCTCAAGTTATTTCTAATGAATTAAAATATTTCAATCAAGGAGCAATTTTTTATCGTATTTTTAATAAAAAGTATTTATTTTGGGTGTTTTTAAAGTTGTTTTTTGATGTAAAACAAGGTAATATTGCTTTTTCAAATATTGGAAAATTATTAAATAAAGCTATAAAAGGGAAAAATAAATATGCGAAATATATCAGACTGTAAATTACTTAAAATACCTAAAATTGAAGATCCAAGAGGTAATCTTTCGGTTATAGAAAATGATGTAATTCCTTTTCCAATAAAACGTGTTTATTATTTATATGATGTTCCTAGTGCTGCTGAACGTGGCGGCCATTCGCACATAGAGCAACAAGAGTTTTTAATTGCACTTTCTGGAAGTTTTGATGTTATTCTTAACGATGGAAATGATCAAAAAAAAATTACTTTAAATAAGCCTTTTGAAGGGTTACTAATAAGCAATGGAATTTGGCGTGAATTAAAAAACTTTTCTTCGGGATCGGTTTGTTTAGTTATTGCTTCCGATGTTTTTAAAGAAGAAGATTATATTAGAGATTTTGAAATTTTCTTAAAAAAGGAGTCTTAATTATAAACCGTAAAATCAATTCCTTTTTTTCTTAACCAATGTTTAAAAGCTAATAATTTCTTTAATATTTTTGAAGGAATGTTGAATAATATTTTTGTTATAAGTGAAATGTTCGTTTTTTTAACTTCGGTTAAATATTTTTTTGAATTTTCATAATCACCAGCAATTTTATACTGTAAAGCATATTCAATTCGGTATTTGTCTAAAAAGTCTTTTAAATCTTCGTTTTGTTTTTCATTTTCTAAAAACTGACTAAAATCCATCAGTTTCATTGATTTAATGCTCTTTTTTGATAGAGAATTAGGTAAATAATAATTATATGTTGTCGTAGTTTTATTGTGTAATGCAACAGGATATTTTATAGCTATTTTTGTCCATAATTCTAGATCCTGACCATTTGTAATTGATTCTGTAAAACAACCTAATTCCATTAAAATATTTCTAGGAATCATTTGATTTAAAGTAATGTTTATTTTATAGGGATGATTTGATGCAAAATAATTCTCAACAATTCCATAAAAATCATTTGTGATATTCTTAAAATATGGTTGATGTATTGAATTTATTGAGTTTTTTATTTGATATCTCGAACAATATGCACCACAATTTGGATATTTATCAGCTAGTTTTACTAATTCTTCTAAATGATTAGTTTCCCAATGATCATCTGCATCTAAAAAAGCAATGTAAATTCCTGCACTTTTTTCAATTCCTAGATTCCTTGCCGATGCTGCTCCTTTGTTCTCTTGTTGAAATAAGTGAATTCTATTATCGGAAAATTCTTTTACAACTTCATAACCATTGTCTGTTGAACCATCGTCTACAATTATAATTTCATAATCGGTAAACGTTTGTTCCAATACAGATTCTAAAGTTTCCTTTATAATGAAACCTTTATTGTACAACGGAATTACAACAGAAATTAATGGCATTTATTTAGAAATATTACAATAGTATAAAATTTTGTAAAGGTCAAATATAACTAAATTTGGATTTTTAGAACAAAGGTTTTGTTTTAATATCGAACTTGTAAGACTAAATAGTGTCCCAAATAATTTGTTAAGATGAAGTTGTTTAACTTTGTTATGCAGTTTTGTAACTTTAGTTGACTGTACTGAAAGTATTCCTGTTGTTTCCAGTAAAAATAAGTTGTTTAAAGCGCGTTCCGTTTTTTGAAGAAATTCAACCGATGTTTCTAAATTTAAATGAAATACTTCATTTTCTATATTTTTTATTGGAATTTTTTCATGTTCTAATTTTTTTGCAAAGGCCAAATCTTCATAACCGTATTCAATAATTTCAGTATGAAACAAATGAGTTTTAAATATTTTTTTTGAAATTAAAATATTTGAAGTCAATAGATTATTGTATGGATTTTTTTTTCTTTTTTCTACAGAAACAGCTTCTCTATTTATACCGTATTTCCAGCGCAACATTTCATTTGGACTTGGAGTTTTCGGTTGATAATCAATTCCTCCAAAAACGATACTTTTCTCAGAATTAATTTCGGTTAAATAATTAGAAATAAAGCTATCGTTTTTAGGAAAAACATCACAATCTAAAATCAAACAATAATTAAAATTTGAAAGATTTATAAGCTTGTTAATATTGTTAGCTCTGCCTAAATTTGACGAATTACTTTGATAGGAACAATTTTCTAAAGTGTTTATAGAAAGATTTTCTTGTATTTGAAGAGCACTAGCGTCGTCTAAAACAATAATTTCATATTCTATAGGAACTAAATCGCATTGTTTTTTTAATTCTACAACAAGGTCATAACATTTGTAGTTATAGGTTGGAATTAAAATAGAAAGCATTACACCGTTCTTTGAACTACTTCAAACACTTTTCCTTCGTCAAATTTTAAGGTCTTTGAAGGATATTTAAGCAATAAAGCATAATCATGAGTTGCCATAATTATCGTTTTACCTGTAGCATTAATGTTTTTTAAAACTTGCATTACTTCAGAACTGGTTTGAGGATCAAGATTCCCTGTTGGTTCATCAGCTAAAATTAATTCAGGATCGTTTAACAAAGCTCTAGCAATGGCAATACGTTGTTGTTCACCACCAGATAATTGATGTGGCATTTTAGATTGGTAGTTTTTCATCCCAACTTTATCTAAAACTTCATCAATTTTTACATTCATTTCTTCTTTTTCAATCCAACCTGTTGCTTTTAAAACAAAAAGTAGATTTTCTTTTACATTTCTGTCCGGTAAAAGTTTAAAATCTTGAAAAACAACGCCTAATTTTCTTCTCAGGTAAGGAATGTCATTTTCTTTTAAGGTTTTTAAATCGTATTCAACAATCTGTCCTTCACCTTCAGTCAAAGTTAAATCGGCATAAAGTGTTTTTAAAAAACTACTTTTTCCAGCTCCAGTTTTTCCAATCAAATAGATGAATTCTCCTTTATTAACTTCTAAATTAATATTAGTTAAAACAGGATTTTTATCTTGAAAAATAGAAACGTTTTTTAATGAAAGAATGGTTTGTGACATAATGTAACTCAAATTTAATGTGTAAATGTAATAACTATATTTTCGCTTTCAAAATATAAAACTTAAATATGATGTAAATTATTGTTATCGTTGATAAAAATGTTAATAATCTTTTACAATAAAACGTTAATCTCTTTCGTTAATAAGTATATAAAATCTATATTTGAAAGCAATAAAATAAGACCAAATGATTCCAATAATTAGACTAAGATTTCTGTTTTTATTTTTAATTTCATTTTCAGTATTTGGACAACAATCGTCTGTTTATACGCATGAATTAAAAGAATTTGATAACGCACTTGCTTTGTATAAAGATATGCAATATCAATCGGCTCAAATTTTATTTGACAAAGTAAAAAGTCAAGTTAGCAATCAAGAAGTTCAGGCTGACTGTGCTTATTACATTGCAAATTGTGCTATTCGTTTAAATCAAATGGGTGCAGACGCTTTAATTGAAAGTTTTGTAGAAGATTATCCTACAAGTACAAAACAAAATCAGGCTTATATTGAAGTGGCTCATTATTATTTTGATCAAGGAAATTATGCACAATCATTAGCTTGGTTTGATAAAGCGAATACAGAATCGATGTCGTATTCTGATTTGGAAAAATATAATTTCCAAAAAGGATACGCTTATTTTACAGCCAAAAATAATAAAGAAGCTACCAAATACTTTAATAAGGTTATTAATTCGAAGACTTTTGGTAGTCAGGCCAAATATTATTTGGGTTACCTTTCTTACGAATCTGATGATTATACAAGTGCTAATCAATATTTTGACCAAGTTCAGGATAAAGACAAGTACAAAGAAAAAATGGGTTATTTTCAAGCAGATATGAATTTCAAACTTGGTAATTTCCAAAAAGCAATCGATTTAGGTTTGGAACAAATGCCAAAATCTAATGCTGTTGAAAAAAGTGAATTATCTAAAATTATTGGAGAAAGTTATTTTAACTTAAAACAATACGATAAAGCGCTTCCGTATTTAGTAGATTACAGAGGAAAAAAAGGAAAATGGAATAATACCGATTATTACCAATTGGGTTATGTGTATTACAAACAAAATGATTTTGAAAATGCAATAGCGCAATTCAATAAAATCATCAACGGAAATGATTTCGTTGCCCAAAATGCGTATTATCATTTAGGAGAAAGTTATTTAAAAACCGATAAAAAACAACAAGCTTTAAATGCGTTTAAAACGGCTTCAGAAATGGAATTTGAAAAGAAAATCCAAGAAGATGCTTTTTTAAACTATGCTAAATTGAGTTACGAAATTGGTAACCCATACCAATCAGTTCCTCAAGTTTTAAATAGTTATTTGGCTAAATATCCAAACACATCTTATAAACAAGAAATCAATACTTTATTGATTAGTTCATACATCACTTCTAAAAATTATAAAGAAGCTTTAGTTTTATTAGAAAAAAATAGAGGACCAGAAAATAAATTAGCGTACCAAAAAGTTGCTTTCTACAGAGGTTTAGAACTATATACTGATGGGGATTATAAAGGTGCTTACGATTTATTTAAAAAATCTATTGCAGAAAGACAAGATGCTAAGTTTTCTGCAAGAGCAACATTTTGGAAAGCAGAAACAGAATACAGTTTAGATAATTTCAACGAAGCTAAATTAAGTTTCTTGCAATTTGTAAATGATGCAAATGCTAAAACTACTCCTGAATTTAAAAATGCAAACTATAACTTAGCGTATGCTTATTTCAAATTAAAAGAATACGACAATGCTATAAAATATTTTGGAGATTATATTGCTGTTGTAAAAGACGATAAAGTACGACAAACAGATGCTTATTTGCGTTTGGGTGATTGTAATTTTATTTCTACCAAATATTGGCCAGCAATGGATGCTTATAATAAAGCAATCGATTTAAAAAGTGTTGATGCAGATTATGCTGCTTTCCAAAAAGGAATCAGTTACGGTTTTGTTGGTAAAAATGATAGGAAAATTGAAGATTTAGAAAAATTCGTTAAAACATATCCGAGTTCTCAATATGCAGATGATGCGTATTATGAATTAGGAAATACCTATGTAAACGAAAACCAAACCGATAAAGCTATTGCAACGTATGATAAGTTAATTCAAACGAATAAAACAAGTTCTTACGTAGCAAAATCTATTTTAAAACAAGGATTAATATATTATAACGGAAATAAAAGCGAACAAGCTTTAACTAAATTCAAAAAGGTGGTTGCTGAATTTCCAAATTCGCCTGAATCATTGGAAGCGGTTGCAACGGCTCGTTTAATTTATGTAGATAACGGTAGAGTAGATGAATATGCAGATTGGGTTAAAACTCTAAGTTTCGTTGAAGTCTCAAATGCCGATTTAGATAATACAACTTATGAATCTGCTGAAAAGCAATATTTAATGAATAATGCTAAACAAGCCATTACTGGTTTTTCAAACTACGTTTCAAAATTTCCTCAAGGTTTACATGCATTAAATGCTAACTTCTATTTAGCACAATTGTACTTTGCTGATGGTTTAGAAAGTAATTCAGTGAAGCATTATGAATTTGTAGTTGATAAACCAAGAAGTGAATTTACCGAACAAGCATTGGCTCGTTTAAGTCAAGTTCATTTAAAAGTGAAAGACTATACAAAAGCAATTCCGGTTTTAAAACGATTAGAAACAGAAGCTGATTTTCCTCAAAACGTAACTTTTGCTCAATCTAATTTAATGAAAGCATATTACGACAAAGAAGATTATGCAAATGCAGTTGTTTATGCAGATAAAGTATTAGCAAACGACAAAACCGAAGACAGAGTTAAAAGTGATGCTCAAATTATAGTAGCGCGTTCTGCGATAAAGACAAACAACGAAGCGAAAGCAAAAGAAGCTTACGCGAAATTATTAAAAATTGCGAAAGGTGAATTAGCTGCCGAAGCATTATTTTACGACGCTTATTTTAAAAATAAAGAAGGTCAGTTTGAAGCTTCAAATGTTGTAGTTCAAAAAATTGCCAAAGATTATTCTGGTTATAAATATTATGGAGCAAAAGGCTTAGTAGTTATGGCTAAAAACTTCTACGGATTAAAAGACAGTTTTCAAGCCACTTACATTTTAGAAAGTGTAATTAAAAACTTTACCGATTTCCCAGATGTTGTTGAAGAAGCAAAAGCTGAATTAGAGAAAATCAAAACAGAAGAAGCTAAAACCAACTCATCAATTACAAAATAATTTTGTCAAGCTGAACTTGTTTCGGCAACTAATTAAAATAATATGAAGAATACAAAATATATAATCATAGGAGTTTTTGCATTTGCAACACAGTTTACTTTTGGACAAGTAAAAGATGAAAATATTGGTTCAGAAGTGGTAAACATTGTAAAACCATACACGCCAACAATTTCTGATGCTTTTAAGGTAAAAGAAACACCTGTTATTGAAGATGAAGACAATACACAAAAAGAAGTAATTGAATATAATATTTTCTCATTTCCAGTGGCATCTACGTTTACGCCTGCAAAAGGAAAAGCAGCTGATGTAGATAAAGCAGAAAAAGTAAAACTATACAATAATTACGCAACTTTAGGTTTTGGAAATTATCCAACCATAAATGCAGAATTATTCATTACCGAAAATTTGAGCAGAACTAGCTATATTGGCGGAATGCTTCGTCACTTATCTTCTCAAGGCGGAATTAAAGATGTTGTTTTAGACGATAAATATTATAACACTAGTTTAGATGTTACTTATGGTGTTAGAGAAAGAGATATGAATTGGAACATCGATTTAGGTGTTAAAAACCAAATCTATAATTGGTACGGTTTGCCTATCGAAAATATATTTTATGATCAAGCTGCAATTGACGGAATCGATTCTTCTCAATCTTATAACACAATTGTTCTTGGCGGAAAAGTGGAATTTAAGAAAAGTTTTTTCAAAGATGCTTCAATGCAATTTAAGCGTTTCTCTGACGGACAAGGTTCTGGTGAAAACCGCTTTTTTGTAAAACCTTCTTTCGATGTGGAGGCATTCGACCAAAAAATCAAAGCTGATGTTATTGTAGATTACGTTGGTGGAAATTTTGAAAAAAATTATTTAAATACAAGTACAATCGATTATAGCAACGTTCTTTTCGGAATTAAACCAAGTATTTTATATCAAAAAGATGATTTATCAGTGCAAATTGGCGCTGGAGTTTTCTATACAACTGCAAAAAATGACGGTGCAAGTGATAGTAAGTTGTTTGTATATCCAAACGTAAAAGCATCGTATCGAATTGTTGGCGATATTTTAGTTGGTTATGCGGGTGCAGAAGGTGGATTGACTCAAAATTCGTATGCTGATTTTGTAGATCAAAATGCATTTGTTTCTCCAACTTTATTCATTGCTCCAACAGATAATAAATATGATATTTATGTAGGTATGAAAGGAAAGTTGGCTAGTTCTGTTGCTTTTAATATTAGAGGAAGTCTTAAAAACGAAGATAACAAAGCATTATTTGTAAGTAATGAATACGTTTTAGGAAATACAAATACCGAAGGTTATGCATACGGAAACTCATTTAATGTTGTGTATGATAATGTAAAAACAATCAGTTTCTTTGGAGAATTAAAAGCCGATTTTTCTAAAAATGTAACTTTCGGAATTAACGGAACGTACAATAATTTCACGTCAGATGTTCAAGCAGAAGCTTGGAACTTACCACAATTAAAAGTAGGCACAACTTTAGATTTTAATCTTACCGAAAAATGGTATGCTGGAACAAATGTATTCTTCGTTGGAGAAAGAAAAGATGTGGTTACAGTTCAAAACGATTTGTTAATTAATCCA